>JANPEL010000191.1:0-21534 GCA_031431925.1 Gemmatimonadota bacterium
CGGCTGACCGGTGAGCGCCAAGGACGACAGGCATCGGGCTCACATGCTCCGCGGACACGGCCCGGCCGGTGCACCGTTCCACGTCCTCGCCGATGGTGCTACTCACGGCCGTGACGACCCGGCCGAGCCTGAGTGCCCGCCCGGCCAGCCATGACCCTCCGGGTTGCTCCAGCATCCTGGCATCGGTGCCGTGGAGGGTTACCACGCAAGGAGACGCCGCCGGGACGGCCAGCCCCGCCGGGAACCACCAATGGGCGTGGACCACGGTCGGCTGGTCTGACAGTTGAGCCCGGGCCCCTCGCCTCAAGCCCCGGATCATCCCGAGCAGGGCCCAAAGACCGGCCGGCGACCGAAGCGCTTCCTGCATCCGCCCCGAGTAGGCATAGCGCTCCCGGCCCGGCGAGGCGTACCGAACGCGGGTGACCGGGATCTCGTCGACCGAGTCGGAGCCGCCCCGGCCCTGGTCGCTCGGTGCCACCACCCGAACGTCGTGGCCCCGTCCGACCAGGGCCCGGGCCAATGGATGGAGGAACGCGCCCGCTACATCCCCGGGAAACCGAGGATAGTTATGGGTGAGGAACACCACCCGCATTCGTTAGGCGGGCGGCGAGGCGTTGCCGCGGCGGAGATCGCGGGCGATCTGGCGCATCTCTTCACGGGAGCCGGCCACCAGTTCGGCGACGAACCCGAACCCAAACAGCGAAATGCCGCTGATGACCATCGTCTCGACCAAGTTGAGCAAGGGCCGGAATCCGAGCTGCCAGGGCCCGAACCGGAGCACCAGGGCCACGATGCCGGCGAGGAAGCCGATCAAGAAGAGGACGGCGCCCAGCACCCCGAAGAACAGCATCGGTTTCCGGCCGAACCGAAGTTGGAACCACACCGACAGCAGGTCGAGCACCCCGACGGGAATCCGGGTCCAAGTGAACTTCGAGATTCCGGCGCGCCGCGGGTAGAGCGGGACCGGCCGGGAGGTCAGGCGATAGCCTTCGACCGCGGCGATCACGATCATGTAGCGATGCCAATCCGGCCGCATCGGGACGATGCCCATGATCTCGGCTCGGTAGGCCTTCACCGAGTTGAGGTCTTCCACCTTCACGCCAAACAAATAGCGGCAAAGCCGGTTGTAGATGCCGCTGACGAAGGCCTTCTCGTACTTGCCCTGCTTCGATCCGGTCACCATGTCGGCTTCGCCGTCGAGGATCGGGCGCACCAAGGCCGGGATATCGGCCGGCAGGTACTGGAGGTCGGCCGGGTAAAAGACCAGCACATCGCCGGAGGCGGCATCCGCCCCGCTCCGGAGCGCCTCCGCGATGCCCTGCTGCCGCCGGTGGGTTACGACCCGAAGGAAGTCGTATTGCCTCTGGAGCCCGGCCAGCACCTCGGCGGTCCGATCGCGCGAGCCGTCATCCACCACCACCACTTCGAACGAAAACCCCGCCCCCCCGAGCGCCTCCGCCGCCAACCGGCAAAACTCCGGCAGATTCTCCGCCTCATCCTTCGCCGGAACCAACACACTAACCGCCACCGCCCCCCCGCCGAGCGCCGAGCGCCGAGTGCCGAGTGCCGAGCTCATACCCGTTTCCGCATCCGGGCGGGCAGAATCCCGAGTTGGTCGCGGTACTTGGCCACCGTCCGCCGGGCGATCTGGATGCCCTGCTCCTTGAATCGATGGACGATTTGCTGGTCGGTCAGGGGCTTCGAGGGTTGTTCTTCGCCGACCATCTTTTGGAGCTTGGCCCGGATCGAACGCGCGCTGGCGTCTTCGCCGGACGCCGTCGTCAGGGCGCTCGAGAAGAAGAACTTGAGCGGGAGGACGCCACGGGGGGTCTGGACGTACTTCTCGTTGGTTACCCGGCTCACGGTCGATTCGTGCATGCTGATGACCTCGGCCACCTCGCGGAGGGTCAACGGTTTCAAATGCTCCACGCCCTTCTCGAAGAAGGCTCGTTGGCGATCGACGATGAAGTTCATGACCTTGAGCATGGTCTGGCGCCGCTGCTCGATGGCCTGAATCATCCAGTTCGCGCTGTTCATCTTCTGGGCGATGAACTCTTTGTTCTCCTGAGTCAACGACTTCTTGTCCCGGGTGACGTCCTGATAGGAGCGGCTGAGCCGGAGCCGGGGCACCCCGCTGTCGTTGAGGGTGACATGGTACTTCCCGTCGACCTTGACCACGATCAAATCGGGGATGATGTAGCCGTCGCCGCGGCTCGAGTACTTGAGGCCTGGCTTCGGGTCGAACCGCGCCAAGCCGTCGGCGGCGGCTTGGACCTTGCCGGGCTCGACGCCGAAGCGCTTGGCCAGGTCGTTCCAGCGGTGGGCAATCAGATCGTTGAAGGCCTCGGCCACGAGGCGGAAGCTCAGGGAGTCGGTTTCCTTGGCGTCCCGGAGTTGCAAGACGAGGCACTCCCGGAGGTCGCGCGCGCCGACGCCGGCCGGATCGAGCCGCTGCACGATGTCCAGCATGTGCTCGAGTTCCGAAATCTCGAAATATGGGATTGACGGCGGACGAGGCGCCGATGGAGGATCCGCTTCCCCCGCGACCCCGTCGGCCTCATCGTGGTCGGCGCCGGGTTCGACGTACGAATCCAGGAGTGCGTTGACGGAGCCCTGGATCTCTTCGAGCGACGCACCGAGATAGCCGTCCTCGTTGATGTTGCCGAGAAACTCCTCGCTGAGTAGTTGTTGGCGAGGCGTGAGGTCCATCAACTGGAGTTGCTCCCGAAGATGGTCGATCAGGTCACGCTGCTCGACACACACGGGTTCCAGATACTCCTGCTCCTCGAATTGCTGCTTCGTTCCGCCGACATCGAATCCGTTGAGGAGGATTTCCTCCCAGTCAATCTCGTCTTCCTTGTCTTTGGTTTCCTTTTCCTGCTCGGCTGTCGGTTCGTTTTGCTCCTGCTCTTCTTCTTCCGGTTCCAGGAGTTCGAGGAACGGATTGGTCAGCAACTCCTGCTTGAGGTGCTGCTGGAGATCCATCATCGGCATGTAGAGCATGTCCATGGCCTGGTACAGCCGTGGATTGATCCGAAGCTCTTGACGGATCCCCGTGTGGAGCGAAAGTCCGGTTCTCACGAGGTACTCTCCATTCGGTCCAGGCGCTCGCGCAGTCGTGCGGTCATGGTTGGGCCAAGGTAGAGGGTGGCCACCTGGTCGTTCAGGACCAAGTCCCTGACCGTGCCGGTTGCGCGGACCTCGCCGTCGTACATGATGTAGGCGCGATCGACGATTTCAAACATCTGTTCCACGCTATGGTCGGTGATCAAGACGCCGATGCCCCGGTGTTTGAGGTCGGCGACGATGGTCTGAATGTCATGCACGGCAATGGGGTCGACGCCGGCAAACGGTTCGTCAAGCAGCATGAACTTCGGTTGAGTGACCAGAGCCCGGGTAATTTCCAACCGGCGCCGTTCCCCGCCGCTCAGCGTATAGGCCCGGTTCTTCCGGAGGTGTTTCAGTCCCAACTCATCCAGGAGCCGCTCGAGCCGGTCGCGCCGCTCGGCCCGGCCCAGGGGCAACGTCTCGAGGATCGCGAGGACATTGTCCTCTACCGTCATCCGTCGGAACACGGAGGGCTCCTGGGCAAGGTACCCGATTCCATTCCGGGCCCGCCGGTACATCGGCTGCCCGGTGATGTCCTTGTCGTCGAGTTGGATCCGGCCGCTGTCGGGCTTGATCAGACCGGTGATCAAGTAGAACGTCGTCGTCTTCCCGGCGCCGTTAGGTCCGAGCAGCCCGACGATCTCGCCCTGGCGAACCTCGATCGAGACGTCGTTGACCACCCGGCGTTTCCGGAAGGCTTTGTTGAGGCCATGCCCCGCCAGGGTGCTGGTCATCTGGGCACCGGGCGAACGGCCGTGGTGTCGCGGCGCCGGGCGGCGGCCGGCTGGAGGTGGACGCCTTCGACCGATCCGGTCGCGTCGACCTGCTGGACGGAGTTGGAATCGGCGGTAATCCGCATCGTCACGAGAATCCGGTCAGCCCGGGTGTAATTCATGGATCCCTTGATTTGGCCCCGCTCGGGGGCCACTTGATAGAACGACCGGGCTCGTTGTTCGGCTTCCAGTTGCTGGATCGCCAAGCGGTTGGGGCCCGAAGGGGCCCGTTCGAAAAACGTGACCGTGACTTTGTCTCCGGCGATCCAGTCCCGCCGGGCACCGGTGGTGGTATCACCCGACAGGCCGGCCCAGCCGTTCCCGAACGCGATGACCTTGGACAGCTTCTGGTTCGGGCTCTCGACCCAGATCGAATCACCCCGGACCTGGTAGTCGGCTGAGACGGCGGTGGGCCGCACCGACTTGCCCCAGGCTACCGTCTGCTCGGCCTGCCGCTGCCGGAGCCGAATCATGATCGAGTCGGCATCCAGGGTCACGTCCCGGCTCACCAGCCGGGCACTGTCCCTGCCCTTGACCGAGGATAGCTCCCGTTGGGCCAAGCCGATGTCGATGATCCGTCCCGTGAGGGTGAAACCCGGGCCGGTGCCGGTGGTGTCTTGCTGGTTCCTGAGCGCCGCCTTGCCGATCAGCTGCCCCGCTTGCTTCTTGCCGCTGTCGAGCCAGAGGGAGTCGCCGCTCCCTTTGAGATTCTCGCGGTCAATCGTCACCGCGCCGCCGGCGTTGATGACGTCGCTCCCGACGGTCCGGACGGTGTTCCCGATGATGATGTACGGCGCCTGCACTCGGCCGGTGGAGTCTGTTACCACGTAGGACACGGTGGGGCGGCTGTACCCGAGGACCTCGAGTTCGGTGCGAATGCCCCGCACCGGGCGGAGATAGTCGATCCGGGCGCCCGAAATCGTCGATCCGGTCTTCAGGTCCCGATGCACTACGTTGCCCTGCGCCTCGAACCGCTCGCCATCCTTGAAGTAGGTGCCGAAATCGGCGTCGAGATTGGTGGTGGAGTCCCGGTATTTGACTCGGCTTCCCTGCGAGATGAACTGAACCACGTTACCGCCATACGAGGCGACGCTGTCGGAATAGATGTGAATGTTTCGGCCAACGCATTTCGCGTGGATGTTGCCGCCGAAGAAAGCATGCTCGACTCCAGGCGTTGGCTCGGTCCGGACGCCCTGGCGGTCGACATTCAAGATCTCGAGCCGGCACCGATCGTTCGCGGGTGCGGCCTTCTTTCGAGCCTGGGCCCCGGCCTGGCCGGCCACGACCACCCCGGTCACGGAGACCAGGACGGCAATTCGCCGGAGGCCGGTCATCGCTTATCGTCGAGGATAACGCCCCCGCTCCGCTGGATCCCCTTGGGCTGATCGGTGACCACGTACTTGAACTCGAGGTCCGAATGGAACCGGCTCCCGGTCATCCGTTCGGTGCGTGATTGATAGGTAAACGCGCTATCGCTCGAAATCTGCAGGGCCACCTTATCGTAGATCAGATGCTGAGTGGCCAGGGTCCGCCCGTCGGTCGAGACCACCTTGACGTTGCCGGTCGCGTCGAGCGAGCCGTTCGTCATGGTATAGATGCCGCGTTTGGCGGTCAGCACCGAGGATTGCTTGCCGTCCTCGAAGAAGGTGACCTGGAGGCGGCGGAGGTCCATCTTCTGGGCGGCCTGATAGACGTAGGCCGTCTCGGCCACGACGTGGTTTTGGCGGGCTCCTTCGTTGAAGAGGTCCGTGCTCATCTTGAGCATGACCTGATCGGCGCTATCGGCCGGCGCGGTGGCCGCGTTCGGCCGAATTCCGTCGGTGGCGCAGGCGCCGGCGCCCAGCATCCCGACCACGAGGAGGGCTCTCATAGCGACCCGGCCCGCATCAGGTCGTGGAGATGGACCACGCCGCAGAGCGTCCCGGCCTCGTCGGTGACCGGGAGTGCCATGATGCCGAACCGCTCCATCAGGCCGGTCGCCGTAATGGCCGGCTCCTCGGCGCCGACGGTTTTCGGGGCATCGGTCATGACCTGACGAACCTCGAGGTCCCAGTACTCCGGGTTCCGTTCGGCAATGCGGGACAGATCACCCGCGGTAATCACCCCCTGCAACCGGCCCTGGCTGACCACCAACGCAATGCCGCGCTGGTGCGCCAGATGTTCAATCGCCTGGCGCATCGGATCGGCCGGTTCCAGGGTCATACCGGGGGGCTGCATGACATGGTGGACCCTGAGGAGCAATCGCCGCCCGAGCTGGCCGCCCGGGTGGAGGCCCGCAAAGGCCTCGCGGGAGAACCCCTTCTGCTCCAAGAGCGCCACCGCCAACGCGTCGCCTAACGCCAAAGCCACCGTGGTACTGGTGGTCGGGGCCAAGTCGTGCGGGCAGGCTTCCTCGTCGACTCCGGCATCGAGGACCACCCGGGCCGCCCGAGCCAGGGTGGACTGGAGGCCGCCGGTGATGGCGAGAACTGGGACCGCTTTCCGCCCCAGCAGGTCGAGCAGCCCGAAGAGCTCCTCGGTCTCCCCGCTCTTGCTCAGCAGAATCGCGGCATCGCCCGGGCCGACAATGCCGAGATCGCCATGGAGGCTGTCGGTCGGATGGAGAAAGGCCGCGGGCGACCCCGTCGAGGTCAGCGTCGCGGCAATCTTCCGGGCCACCAGCCCCGATTTGCCGACGCCCGACACGATGATCCGTCCGGTGGCCACCCGGAGCAACTCTACGCCAGTGGTGAAACCGGTGCCGAGCATCTGGCCGGCGCGGGCCACGGCAGTCGCTTCCAAGCGGAGGACCCGCCGGCCGGCCTCGAGCACGCTGGTCATGCGACGTCCCGCGCGGCCTGGTACCGCGCCACGACCGTCGCCCACTCGCCCCGGGCTTTGAGGAGAGCCTCGATCACTTCCCGGACCGCCCCCTGGCCGCCCGACCGCATGGTGGTCCACTTTGCCACCGCCTTGATCTCGTCGGTTGCGTTGGCCACTGCGATCGGCAAACCGACCCGCTCCATCACGCTCAAATCCGCGAGGTCGTCGCCGACGAACGCCACCTCGGTCCAATCGAGGCCGCGCGCGGTGAGCAACGCGGCCAGGGCCGGGAGCTTCCGGCCGCCGCTGTCTTGGATCAATGCTCCAATGTTGAGCTCGTCGGCGCGGAGGCGGGTGGCCTCCGACTCCCGCGCGCTGATCCAGACGACCTCGATCGGGGTGCCTTGCAACAGCCGGATTCCGAGCCCATCCTGAATGTCGAACCGCTTGAGTTCGACCCGCCGTCCATCAACCGGCCCGAGGAAGATGCCGTTGTCGGTCAGGACGCCGTCAACGTCGAGGGCCAGCAAGCGGATGCGACGGGCCAGGACGGGATCCACGCTACACTCCACGGGCCGTCCGCCAGACCGCGACCGCGCGGCTGACCAAGGGTTCGACTTGTTCGAGCGGCCACTGGGTCTCGCGGTCGCTGCTGGCTCGGGACGGGTCGGGATGGGTTTCGAGGAAGAATCCGTCGACCCCCGCGCCCGCGGCCGCCATCATGAGTCCGGGAATCGCGTCCCGGGCGCCGCCGCTCGAGCCCGCCGCACCCTGCCCCGGCCGCTGGACGGAGTGGGTTGCGTCGAAGAGCACCGGCCCTCCGGTGGCAGCCCGCATCCGATCGAAGTTTCGCATGTCGACGACTAAGTCGCCGTACCCGAAGAACGTCCCTCGTTCAGTGGTGGCCACCTCGGTGGAGCCGCCGAGCCGGACTTTCTCGACCGCGCCAGCCATGGAGGCGGGGTCCATCCATTGGCCCTTCTTGACGTTGACCGGCTTGCCGGTCCGTCCGCAGGCAACCAGCAGGTCGGTCTGCCGGCAGAGAAACGCCGGAACCTGGAGAACATCGACGACCTCGGCGACCGCCGCGACCTGATCGACTTCGTGGACGTCGGAGAGGATTGGGAGGCCGGAGGCGTCGCGGACGCGGGCCAATGCCGCGAGGCCCGCCGCCAATCCGGGACCCCGCGGCGCATCGCCGCGGGAGCGGTTGGCTTTGTCGAAGCTCGCTTTGAAACAGACCGCCACGCCGAGGGTGCGGCCCAGGCGGACCAACCGTTCAGCCACCGCCAGCATCGTCTCGGCATCCTCCACGACGCAAGGCCCCGCAATCAGGCAGGGTGATTCCGGGGACTGAAAGCGCCAGGTCACTTGGGGGTGCCGAGCAATTCCTGGCGAACGCTCATCGGCGCCTCTCGCTCTCCGAAGGCGTGCTTCCGCGCGGCGGCGATGAACGAGGCGAACAGCGGATGCGGCCGGGTCGGGCGCGACTTGAGCTCGGGATGGAATTGGCAGCCGAGATGCCAAGGGCTCGCGGGCAACTCGATGATCTCGATCAGGCCCCCATCGGGCGACTGCCCCGAGAGGCGCATGCCGTGCTCCGCGAGGACATCGCGGTAGGCGTTGCTGACTTCCCAGCGGTGCCGGTGGCGTTCGC
The DNA here is from genome assembly GCA_031431925.1 of Gemmatimonadota bacterium. Classification (GTDB taxonomy): domain Bacteria; phylum Gemmatimonadota; class Gemmatimonadetes; order Gemmatimonadales; family GWC2-71-9; genus SHZU01. The sequence continues at coordinate 8,341 of JANPEL010000191.1, forward strand.
TGATTTCGGTGGCCCCGTAGGCTGCCGCCGCGAGGCTTCCGGCGCGGAGCCGCGCGGGGTATGCGCCCAGCCGCATGGTGCCGCCCATGTCGCTCACGCTGCGTTGGGAGGCGAGGAGGGAAATCACCGGGACTTCGCAGTCGGGCTCGAACTCGGTGCTGTTGGCGTTGAGCCCGCACACGTTCCGCGCGAACTCGATGATGGCGATTTGCAGCCCAAGACAGATCCCGAAGTACGGCAACCGGTTCTCACGGGCCCACCGGACCGCCTCGACCATCCCCTCGACCCCGCGGACGCCGAAGCCGCCCGGGACCAGGAGGCCGTGGACGCCCGAGAGCAGCTGACCCGCCGATTTGGCGTCGGTAAACTTATCGCTCGACATCCACTGAATGTCGACGCCGACCTCGTTGGGGATCCCGGCATGGAGCAGGGCTTCCTGCACTGATTTGTAGGCATCGTGGAGGTCGGTGTACTTCCCGACGACCGCAATTTTGACCCGGGCCGGCGGCTCGAGAATGCACGCGACCATGTCCCGCCACGGCTTCAGGTCGGGTTCTTTGGTGTCGAGATGGAGCCGTTCGCAGACTTCCCGGTCCAAGCCCTGCTCGAGGAACTTGAGCGGGATCTGGTAGATCGAGGTAACGTCGGGGCTTTCGACGACGCAACCGAAATCCACGTTGCAGAACAGCGCGATCTTGCGTTTGATCTCCGAGCCTAACGGGTGGTCGCTCCGGCAGATGAGAATGTCGGGCTGAATCCCGATCTGCATCAGGTCGCGCACCGAGTGCTGGGTCGGCTTGGTCTTGAGTTCGCCCGCGGCGGCGATCCACGGCACCAGGGTGAGGTGCATGAAGAGGGCGTTCTCCCGCCCCACTTCCTGGCGGAACTGGCGGATGGCCTCGAGGAACGGCAACGACTCGATGTCGCCGACCGTGCCGCCGATTTCCGTAATCACGACGTCATGCCCCGGCGCGCTCCGCCGAATGGCGGCCTTGATCTCATCGGTGATGTGCGGAATGACCTGGACCGTCGAGCCGAGGTACTCGCCCCGGCGTTCCTTGGTGATGACGGTCTGGTAGATCCGGCCGGTCGTGATGTTGTTCTGCTGGGAAAGCGACCGGTCGATGAACCGCTCGTAGTGGCCCAGGTCCAAGTCAGTTTCGGCGCCATCGTCGGTGACGTAGACCTCGCCGTGCTGGAACGGCGACATCGTCCCCGGATCGACGTTGATGTACGGATCGAACTTCTGGAGGGTCACGCTGAGGCCCCGCTCGACCAAGAGCCGGCCGAGTGACGCGGCCGCGATTCCCTTCCCGAGCGACGACACCACGCCGCCGGTAACGAACACATACTTGGTATTTCCAGTCGCAGCGGTCATCGGGTCCTAGTCCCCTGTCGCAGTGGCGGTCCAATGGTGCTCGGCGCGAGCCAAATCATCCGGCGTATCGATCCCGGGGAGGGCTGGCTCCGCGAGCCGCGCCACTCCGATCGTCATTCCCAGGTACAGCGCCCGCAATTGTTCCAGGCGTTCCCATCGTTCCAGATCCGTCGGCGAGGCGGCAACCCAGCGGGCCAAGCCCGGCTTCGTGTAGGCGTACAATCCCAAGTGCTGCCAGTATGGTGGCCCCTCGCGCTCGGCGCGCCCACCGCCGTGATCGGCGGTGAACGGGATCCGCCCCCGGGAAAAGTAGAGAGCCTGCCCTCGTTCGTTGCAGACCACTTTCACGCGGGCCGGATCGTCGGCCTCCGAAGCGAGCAGCGGAACGGCGGCCGTTCCGATGTCGTCGCCGGCGAGGACCCGTGCCACCGCGCCGTCGATAGCGGCGTGGGGCAGAAACGGCTCGTCCCCCTGGACATTGACGACCACGTCGAATCGGCTGAATTCAGCTTGGGAGGCCACCTCGGCCACCCGTTCGGTTCCGGACTCGTGGCGAGGTGAAGTCAGGATCACCCGCCCGCCGGCCCGCTCGACGACTGCTTGGATTTCCGGGGCATCGGTGGCGACCACGACCGCATCGAACGAGGGATGATTCCGAACTCGTTCCCAGACCCTGAGGATCAGAGGCCGCCCGCCCAGCAGCTGGAGCGGCTTCCGCTCCAATCGAGTCGACGCTAACCGGGCGGGGATGACACCGAGAACGGGCATATTCCAAACTAAGAACGCGGCCGACCGTTGTCAAAAGTCGTGCCGCGTCCTCGGTGACCTCAGGGCCTAATATGTAAGGCCTAGTTGCGCAATAGTTTAGGCTACCGCCGTTGAGACTGGTTCAGAACCCGATCGCGAACCTAACGGCCGTTACCGGGGAGGCTGCTTGGCCGGTGGAACCGGGAGCGGGGCCTCGGGGGTCTTCGGCGCCGGTTCCGGCGCTTCGGCGGTCCGCTCCGCGGCGGCCTCCGACATCGACCGCCGGAGGGTCCGCATCTCCCCTTCGAGCGCCTTCATCTCGCTCTCGATCGCGTCCCGAGCCGAATCAGATGCCGCGGTCCGGAGCCCGGTGGCCAAGCTTTGAATGCTGTCGCCGATGGCCTTGAACCGCTCCGCCTCCAACTCCGCGGCCCGATGTTGGACGTCCCGCCCTTGGAGCCGCCGGGCGACATCCCGCGGGAGGACCAGCGGGATCACCGCGGCCCGGGCCCATTCGCCGTCTTGCATGGTATTGACGATCAGGGAGCCGAACGGCGTCATCAGGCTATCGGCCGTTACGCAGCGGAACGAGCTCTTGTCCGACAACCGAGACGGGTCATCGACCGTGACCGTACAGTCGCGAAGCTGGTGAAGCTGGCTGGAGTCGGTCATCCGGACCGTGGCATCGACCGATTCGACCGTCTCCGGGTTCGAGCGATGGAGGACGACCCGGCGGAAGGTCCCGGCCTTGACCCCGTCGATGTTGAACGGAAGGAACGGAAGCGGGATGGTGATGGCGAGATCGGAACTGGTTTCCACGGCCTGGATCACTTGGTGCTTGGTAGCCCGGACGATCCCGACAATCCCGTATCCGACGCCAAAGATGACCACGGCCTTCAGGGCGATTTTTCCCCAATACCATTTCATGTCCATGCGGCACCTCCTGGTGAGCGGCGATTCAATGTTACAGTCTGTAACGTAACCCCAGTGACCTGGGTTTCAAACTACCCGCGGGGGTGAAACTGGAGGTGGACGGAGCGGAGGTACTCTCGGTCCACATGGGTGTAGATCTGGGTCGTCGACAGGTCGGCGTGCCCCAACATTTCCTGGACCGCCCGAAGGTCGGCCCCGCCCTCGAGCAGGTGGGTTGCGAAGCTGTGCCGGAGGGTATGGGGGGTGACCCGTTTCTTGATCCCGGCCCGCGTGGCGGTGCGCTTTACTATTCCCCATGCCCCCACCCGGCTGAGCGGCTGGCCCCGGAAGTTGAGCAAGAGTCGTCCCCGGGTCTGGCCGCGATCGAGATTGGGCCGAATCGAGTTGAGGTAGAGGGCCACGACCGAGATGGCCTTCCGGCCGATGGGCACGAGTCTTTGTTTGTCTCCCTTGCCGATGACCCGGACTAAATGGTCGCCGAGATAGAGGTCTTCGAGCCGGAGGTCGCAGAGTTCGGACACCCGGAGCCCGGCACCATACCCGAGTTCGAGCAGGGTCCGGTCGCGCCAGGCGAGCGGATCGTCGATCGGCGGGGCGATCAAGAGGGCGTCGATTTCCGGGACCGACAACACGCTCGGGAGCTTCCGGCCTTTGCGCGGGGTCTCGAGCCGGTCGCTCGGATCTTCGGTGGTGGCCCCTTCCCCGATCAGAAAGCCGAAGTAGGTGTGGAGGCTCGAGACGTGCCGCCGGATCGTCGCGGGGCTGGCCCCGGTGTCCTTCAGGGCAAAGACGAACTCGCGAAGGTGGGTTCGGGTCACCGCCGGCGGCCGTTCGATGCCCCGCCCCGCCAGAAATCCAACCAGATGCCGAAGGTCGCGAAGGTAGTTGTCGACCGTGTGGCGGCTGGCACCGGCCTCCAGCGCGAGATAATCCCGGAACCCCTCGAGGGCGAACCGCCGAGACTGCTCGTCGGTCACACCACCGGGGTGCGTCGTCGCCACCAGAGAAACCCGGCTACGAGAAGGACCACGAGGATGCCGGAGGCGGCGCCTAACGTCGAGTAGATCGAGTTGAGCACCCGGATCACGACTTCCCACTGGTCGCCAAGGCGGGCGCCGACCCAGGTCAAGGTGCCGAACCAGACCGCCGAGGCCAGCGCGGCGGGAATCAGAAACCGAGCCGGTCCGATCCGGTTGAGCCCCGCAAACGGGGCCACCACCGACCGGAACCCAGGGAGCAACCGGGTCACGAACAACCCGGCGGCGCCATAGCGCCCGTATTGCTGGAGCAGGAAGGCCATGGCGGCAGGGGGCACGATCAGCCGCCCGGCTCGCGACGCGGTGAACCGATCAGAATACCGGGCGGCGCCGGCGTAGACGGCCACGGCGCCGACCAGGCTCCCGATCCAGGCGGTCAGGAAGATAGCGAGCGGCCGGTAGGTGCCATCGTGCGAGAGGAAGGCGGCAATCGTGACGAAGACATCCGACGGCGATGGCGGGAAGATGTTCTCGATGGCGCAGGAGACGGCGATCAATCCATACACGACGGCGGGCGGCCACTGCGCCAGCGAATGGAACAGCGATTCGATCACGAACTCTCCACCGTGGCCACCGCCATGACGGCAACGCCCTCGCCGCGGCCGATGAATCCCATGCCCTCGTTGGTTTTTGCCTTGAGGCTGACCCGCCCCGCCGGCAGACCCAGGACACTCCGGATCGCGTCGGCCATAGCGGACTTGTGAGGGCCGAGCTTGGGGTGCTCGAGGATGATGGTGACGTCGACCTGCACCGGGCGGAACCCCTCCGCGGCCAAGCGGGCCCGGGCGAGGTCGAGGAGCCCCATGGAATCGGCATCCCGCCACGCGGGATCGGTATCAGGAAACAGGGTGCCGATGTCGCCGAGGGCGGCGGCCCCGAGCAACGCGTCGATGATGGCGTGAGCCACCGCGTCGGCGTCCGAATGCCCGGCGAGCCCTTCGGCATGGGGAATCCGCTGGCCGGCAAGGATCAAAGGCCGGCCTTCGACAAACCGATGGGAATCGTATCCGATGCCGATCCGGAGCACGGTCAGCCGACCGCCGCGAACTCGTCGATGAAGGAGTAGTCCTGCCGCCGCCGGCGGACCTGATATCCGGCGTCGCTGATGGCCCGCTCCATTTCTCGAAGGGTGGCGCTGTGGGTCGTCCCGGCCGCCGAGACGACGTTTTCCTCCATCATCAGGCTGCCGAAATCATTGGCCCCGAACCGGAGGGCCACCTGCCCCACTTTGAGCCCCATCGTGACCCACGACGACTGGAGATTCGGCACATTAGCCAAAATGATCCGGCTGATGGCCAGCGTCCGAAGGTAGGTGACGGCGTCGGTCTTCGGCTGGTCGGCCATGTCGGTGCCGTCCGGCTGGAGCGGCCAACAGATGAAGGCGGTGAAACCGCCGGTCCGGGTTTGGACGTCACGGACCCGGAACAGGTGCTCGATCCGGTCGGCGTTGGATTCGCCCAGGCCGTACATCATGGTGACTGACGTCTTCATGCCCTGCCGGTGGGCCTCCTCCTGGACGCCCAGCCACTCGTCGGTCTGGGCCTTCTTCTTGGCGACCCGTTCGCGGACGGCATCCACGAGAATTTCGCCGCCGCCCCCCGGGATGCTGTCGAGTCCGGCGTCCTTCAGTTGCCGCACGACCTCGGCCACCGACAACCCGAACCGCTCGCTGAAGAACACGATCTCGGACGGCGAGAAGCCATGGATGTGAATCGGATGGTTGGCCTTGATGTACCGCATCAGTTCGAGATACCAGTCGAACGGAATGTAGGGATTGTGGCCGCCCTGCAGGAGGATTTGTACGCCGCCAATGGCCTTACACTCGTCGATCTTCTCGCCGATCTTCTCGAAGGGCAGCACGTATCCCTCGGCGTGCTTTGGCCGGCGGTAGAACGCGCAGAACTTGCAATCGGCGACGCAGACGTTGGTGTAGTTGATGTTGCGGTCGACGATGTAGGTGACGACTTCCTCGGGATGATGCCGATAGCGCTCGGCGTCGGCCAACCGGCCCAGTTCGAGCAGCGGGGCTTTCTCGTAGAGCTCGAGATACTGCTCGAATTCGCTGGTGGTACGATCGACGATCATGGGCAATTCCTTGACGCTTAGGCGGCCGTGATGAACGAGAGCGAGCCGTCCGGGACCAACCCATCTTGGGCCAACCGCCGGAAGAAGTCCGTGAGACCGGCAAGGTGCCGGTAGGACATGGCGTAGTCGAGATCGCCGAAGTAGGCCCGCACGACGGACCGTGAAATACCGGTGGCCAACGCCGCGGCGTCCGCTAGTTCGTCGAGATGATCGAGGCCCCAGGTCCGCGATTCCAGGAGCGCTTGATGCACGATCTGGGCGGTCCGGTGGTCCGTGTCCCGCCGGGCGGCCCACACCGCGAAGACGAACGGCAGCCCGGTCCATTCTTTCCAGGCCAGCCCCAAGTCGGTCATGTACGGGTAGGCCGATTGAGAGGCCAGCACCAGACAGGCATCGCCGATGACGAGTACCGCTTCATGCGGGAAGCCCGCGAGGGCGGTCAGGTCGGATGACTCGGCCCGGACCGTGGCGAATTTCGGGGCGACCCGCCATCGATGGCGGCACAACAACTCGAGCAACAGGATGGACGTCCGGGATGAGGCCGTGCGGAGCACCGTGGCCCCGTCGAGCTCATGGACCGGCCGCTTGCTGAACAGCGCCACGCTCTGGACCGGGCCGTCGCAGCTGATTGCGAGATCGGGGAGCAGGTGGTATGCCGCGGCGTTCCGGGCGTATTCGACCGCCGATACGACACTCAGGTCGAGTTCGCCGGCCGCCAGCAAGTCGTTCAGTTCGGCCGCCGTTCCGCTAATCAACTCCGACCGGGGCGCGACGATGCCGCGGTCCATCGCGCCATAGATTGGAAAGCAATTGATCCAGGGGATCCGGCCTAATCTCGGCACTCGGCGCTCGGCGCTCGGCACTCGGCTACGCGGCCTCGGCGAAGTCGGTGCGGACGGGTTGATAGAAGGCGTCGCGTTCGACGGGTCGTTTGCCGACGCCTTGAATCATGCCGACTAAGGCGCGGTACGGCATCAGCATCTGGGTTTGGGCGCCGGCTTCGTGGTAGACGCGCTCGAAGACGACGGTGCCCTCGAGGTCGTCGCACCCGAACTGGAGGACGACCTGGGACATGAACGGTGTCACCATCGGCCAGTGGGTCTTGATGTGGTCGATGTTGTCGAAGTAGAGCCGCCCGACGGCGATGTTCTTGAGATCTTCATAGCCGGTCGTGGCGGAACCCGCCCGGCCCATTTCGGTGCCGAGCTCATTGTTGTCGGGGTGGTAGGCCAGCGGGATGTAGGTCAGAAAACCGCCGGTCTCCGCCTGGAGCTCCCGGAGCATCGTCAGGTGCTCGATCCGATCGGCGGCGGTCTCGACGTGGCCGTAGAGCATGGTGCAATTGGTCCGAATGCCGAGCCCGTGGGCCGTCCGGTGTACCGTGATCCACTCGTCGCCAGTGAGCTTTCGCTCGGCGATGGTGGCCCGGACCGCGGTGCTGAATACTTCGGCGCCACCACCCGGCATGGTGTCGAGGCCGGCTTCCCGGAGCCGGATCAGGACGTCCGCCACGGTCGTCTTTTCGATCCGGGCCAAGTGGGCAATCTCGACCGCCGTGAGCGCCTTGATGTGCACGTGCGGATGGCGCTCCTTGAGGCCGCGGAACATATCGGCGTAGTAACTCAGGGGCAGCTTGGGATGGAGTCCGCCAACGATATGGAACTCGCGGGTCACGCCCCCGCTGGCCGCCTCGGCTTCGTGGTAGACCTCTTCGAGGCTCCGGGTGTAGCTCCCTTCCTCTTTCGGCATCCGGGCAAAGGAACAAAACACGCAGGTGTTCCGGAGGATACAGACGTTGGTCGGGTTGAGGTGCTGATTGGCCGAGAAGAACACCCGATCGCCGTTCTTCTGGTGATTGGCCCACTCGGCCAGCGCCCCCAAACTCAAGATGTCATGGGTCTGGTACAGGGCGATCCCATCGGCGGGATCAAGCCGGCGGCCGGCGAACACCTTGTCAGCGATGGGCCGCAACGCTGGGTCTTTAAAGCGGGCCGGATCGGGCGCGGCAAACATGCTATCTCCGTTGAGGAAATACACTTACGTGAGGCGGATAGCAATCTAGTCGTTCTTGCGGCAGAGAGGGAGCGCTGGACCTTGGTCCGGCGAATCAGGGATGGAATCGCCGGACCGCCAACGTCACGTTATGACCGCCGAAGCCGAAGGAATTGGAAATGGCGACATCGACCTCGCGGTCGATCATGACGTTCGGGGCCGAAAACAGGTCGCAGTTCGGGTCGGGGGTGACCTGGTTGATCGTCGGCGGGACTTTGCCGGTGGTTGCCACCTTCAGCGAGACGGCAAACTCGAGCGCCCCGGCCGCGCCCAACAGGTGGCCGGTCATCGATTTGGTCGACCCGAACACCAGTTTGGAGGCATGGTCGCCAAAGACGGTCTTGACGGCCGTGGTCTCGGCGACGTCGCCCAACGGCGTGGAGGTGCCGTGGGCATTGACGTACCCGACCATGGAGGGGTCAATCCCGCCATCGGCCAGACAGTCTCGCATGGCCCGCTGGGCCCCTTCGCCGTCGGGGGCGGGGGCGGTCATATGATGCGCATCGCCGCTCATGCCGTACCCGACGACCTCACCGAGGATCGTGGCGCCGCGCGACATGGCGTGCTCGAGGCTTTCCAGGACGACCGAGGCACTGCCGTCGCCGAGCACGAAGCCGTCGCGGCCTTGGTCGAAGGGCCGGCTGGCCAATTCGGGCGCCTCGTTCCTGGTGGAGAGCGCCTTCATGTTCTGGAATCCGGCAATGGCTAACCCGGTGATTGCCGCTTCGGCGCCGCCGGCGACGATGCACACGGCCTTGCCGTGTTTAATCAGGTCGTAGGCTTCGCCGATGGCATGCGCCGACGAGGCGCAGGCCGACACCGTGCAGAAGTTTGGCCCTTTGAGGCCGTAGCGGATCGACACCATGCCGGCGGCGATGTCGGGAATGAACATCGGGACGAAGAAGGGGGAGACCCGGTCCGGCCCTTTCTCGATATACGCCCGGCACTGCTCTTCGAACGTCATCATCCCGCCGATCCCGCTCCCGATGATGACGCCGGTTCGCAGCGGGTCGGGGAACTTGCCCTCCAGCCCGGCCTGGGTAATGGCCTGATGGGCGGTTCCGAGGGCCAACTGGAGGAACAAATCGTACCGGCGGGCTTCTTTCCGATCGATGTAGACGAGCGGATCAAACCCTTTGACTTCGCAGGCAAACCGGACCTGGAGCCGGCTCGGATCGAACTTGGTGATCGGCCCGGCCCCGGATTTTCCGGCCAGCAAATTGGTCCAGGTGTCGTCCATCGTCAGACCGACTGGGGTCAATGCCCCCAGCCCGGTCACCACGACGCGTGCTGGCTTCACTTACTTGCTCCCCATCTTCTCCTGGAGATACGTCAACGCATCGCCGACGGTCTTGAGCTTTTCAGCCTCCTCGTCCGGGATGTCGATGTCGAATTCTTTCTCGAACGCCATGACCAGCTCGACGGTGTCGAGCGAATCGGCCCCAAGATCTTCCATGAAGCTCGCCCCGTCGGTGAGCTTCTCCCGTTCGACGCCGAGTTCTTCGGCAATGATGTCCTTCACCTTCTCGACCATGTCGCTCATGTCATCCCCTACGTTAAATGACCATGCCTCCGTCCACGACGAGCACCTGACCGGTGACGTAGCGGGCAAGATCGGAAGCGAGGAAGAGCACCGCACCGGCAATGTCGGCGGGTTGCCCCAGCCGGCCGAGCGCGATTTGAGATAATAACGCGTCCCTGGCCTCTTGAGGCAAGGCGGCGGTCATGTCGGTCTCGATGAAGCCGGGGGCGACACAATTGGCGGTGACCCCCCGGCTGGCGTATTCCTTGGCGACGGACTTCGTGAAGCCGATCAACCCGGCCTTGCTGGCCGCGTAGTTGGCTTGGCCCTTGTTGCCCGTGATGCCGACGATGCTGGTGATGTTGATGATCCGGCCGGCCCGGCGTTTCATCATCCCGCGGATCACGGTTTTGGTGGTGTAGAAGGCGCCCTTGAGGTTGGCGTCCAGCACCTGGTTCCAATCGTCGTCGGCCAGCCGGATCAGCAGGTTGTCCCGGGTGAGCCCGGCGTTGTTCACCAGGATCGAGATCGGCCCGAGGGCCTTTTCCGCCGCGGCGATCGCGGCCTCGACCGCTCGGCGGTCGGCCACGTCGCAGGCCACCCCGACCGTCCGGGGCCCCAATTCCGAGGCCACGGCGGCGGCTTGGTCCGGGTTTCGGCCTACTACCGCGACGGAGGCGCCTGCTTGGTGAAGCGCGGCCGCAATGCCCCGCCCGATTCCACGGGTGCTGCCGGTGACAAAAGCCACCTGGCCGGTGAGGTCGATTGCGACGGTCATCCGAGGAACGCCTCGACCTCGTCGGCCGTCCCCAAACCGACATACTCGGCGTCATCGACGATCCGCTTGACCAATCCGCCGAGGACCTTGCCGGGACCGATCTCAACGAACCGAACCACCGGGGCCAGGGCGGCGAGCGCGCGAACGCACTCGATCCACCGCACGGGGGCGGTGAGTTGCTCCTCGAGCCGGCGTTTGGCCAGCGCGGCCGTCGTGACTGCGGCGGCGCTGGCATTGGCCATGATCGGGAAGGCCGGGTCGGCAAACGGCACGGCCGCCAGCGCGGCGGCCAAGCCCGGAACCGCCGGGGCCATCAACGGCGAGTGGAAGGCGCCACTGACCTTGAGCGGGAGGACCCGCTTTGCCCCGGCCGCTTTGCAGGCGGTGCCGGCCCGGTCGACCGCGCCCGGATCGCCGGAGATGACGGTTTGGTCCGGGGCGTTGAGATTGGCCGCAACGGCCACGTCGCCCGGCGTTGACACCGCGGAACACTGCGCCACGACCTCGTCGCTGGCCATTCCCAAGACGGCCGCCATCGCGCCGGGCCGCTGGCTTCCGGCTTCTTGCATGAGTTCGCCGCGGCGCCGGACCAGCCGGGCGGCATCGACGGCGGACAGGGCCCCCGCGGCTACGTAGGCCGAGTATTCGCCGAGGCTGTGGCCGGCGGCGCCGCTGACGGGCCCGAGCCGGCCGGCCACCAGGGTCAATACGGCCGCGGAATGGGCGAGAATGGCGGGCTGGGTGTTGCTGGTTTGTTGGAGCGCATCCTCGGGGCCTTCGGTCATGATCCGGCTAAGCGGAAAGCCTAACGCTTGATCGATGGACTCGAGGGTTTGGCGGGCGGCCGGAAACCGGTCGGCCAAATCCTTGGCCATCCCGACTTTCTGGGCGCCCTGCCCGGGGAATAGCAGGACGGTTACCATCGCACCACCACGGCTCCCCAGGTGAACCCGGCGCCGAAGCTGACCAGCAGCACCACCATCCCAGGCTTGAGGCGGCCACTCTGCTCGGCCTCGACCAAGGCCATCGGAATCGTCCCGGCGGAGGTATTCCCGTACCGATCGATGTTGATGACGACCTTCTCGATCGGGACCCCCACCTCGCCGGCGGTCGAGTTGATGATCCGGAGATTGGCCTGGTGGGGGACGACGAGGTCGATATCCTGGGGCCGAAGACCGGCCTTGCCGAGCGCTTGGTGGCAGGCCTGCGCCATCCGGCGGACCGCCACTTTGAAGACTTCCCGGCCCGCCATCTTGACGAAGAGCCGCCGGTCCCGAATGATGGCCTCGGTCGGCGGCTCGGTTGAACCTCCGGCGGGGATGTACAGCAGATCGGCCAGGGTGCCGTCGGCACCTAACGAGGTGGCGAGGATGCCCCGGTTGTCGACGGAGGGAACCAGAACCGCGGCCCCCGCGCCGTCGCCGAACAGCACGGCGGTGTTGCGGTCCTGCCAATCGACGATCGACGACAGCCGGTCGCCGCCCATGGCGAGGACCCGTTGGCTCGCCCCACTGGCAATCAATCCTTCGGCCACGGTCAACGAGTAGAGCCACCCCGGACACGCCGCGACGACATCAAACGCGGCTGCGGTCCCGCCGCCCAGCTTGGCTTGGACATCGCAGGCGGCCGACGGCAGGCGCCGGTCGGGCGTACAGGTGCCGCAGATGATGGTGTCGATGGCGGCCATCTCGAGCCCCGCCGCGGCCAGCGCGTCGCGGGAGGCCGCCACGAAGAGGTCGGACAGGGCCTCGTTCGGCTGCAGCACCCGGCGCTCGCGAATTCCGGTCCGCTCGACGATCCAGTCGTTGGAGGTGTCGAGGGTCTTCTCGAGGTCGGCATTGGTGATGACCGTCGACGGGGCCGCCGCCCCAATGCCGGCAATCCTGGCGATGGGTTTTCGCATCTACGCCGGTTCTGCCGGCGGGGCGTGGGACGCGAACTCGGTGCCGATATGCTGGGATAGCTCGCTCTCGACCGCTTGGACCGCCACCCGAATAGCATTTTTGATGGCGTTGGCGTTCGAACTTCCATGACAGATGATGGGATTACCCTTGACCCCGAGGAGCGGTGATCCGCCGTACTGGGAGTAGTCGAGCATCCGGAACGCTTTTCGAGTCGAGGGCTGGTCCCAGATGCCCTCCCGAGTGGCCAGCAGGCGGACCAAGCCCAGGACCGATTCGTAGAACTTGAGCACTACGTTGCCGACGAACCCGTCGCACACGACGACGTCGAGGCGGCCGATCCGGTGATGCTCGCCCAGGATGTCCCGGCCCTCGATGTTGCCGGCGTAGTTGATGCCCGGAGCCTGCTTCAGCAACAGGTGGGCTTCCTTGACGATGGCGTTGCCCTTGCCCTCTTCCTCCCCGACGTTGAGGAGTCCGATGGTCGGGGTCGGCCGGCGCTGGATGTCCCGCATGTAGATGGTACCGAGGTACGCGAAGCCAAGCAGCTCTCGGGGCGAGCAGTCGAGGTTGGCGCCCGCATCCAACATCAAAACGGGGCCGTCGGCCGTCGGCAGGAGGGCGCCGACGGTGGCCCGCTCGACCCCCGGATGGAGGCCGAGAATCATGGTCGACGCCGCCAGCATGGCCCCGGTGTTGCCGGCCGAGACGAAGACATCGGCCTGGCCGCTGGCCTCGAGGCCGAGGCCGACGACGATACT
>JANPEL010000192.1:0-32432 GCA_031431925.1 Gemmatimonadota bacterium
TTTTCCCCGGGCCGAATGCCGACGATCTCCGTCCGGCAGCCCGGCGCCAACGCTTCCACCAGCGTCATGATGTCGGTCGAGGGGATCTTCGGAACGAACAGCTCGCCGCCCTGCATCCGGCGCACGGAATCGAGGACGAAGTCAACCCCTTGGTCCAGGGTGATCCAGAACCGGGTCATCCGCGGATCGGTGATCGGCAGGACCCCGTTCTTTCGGGCGTTGAGGAAGAACGGCACCACGGATCCGCGGCTGCCGACCACATTGCCATAGCGGACCACGGCCATCTGGGGTCCGCGGCCGCCGGCATAGGCGTTGGCCGCGACGAACAGTTTGTCGGAGCAGAGTTTCGTTGCCCCGTAGAGGTTGATCGGGTTGGCGGCTTTGTCGGTGGAAAGGGCCAGCACCTTCTCCACGCCGGTATTGAGCGCGGCCTCGATGACGTTCTGGGCGCCGAGGACGTTGGTCTTGATACACTCGAACGGGTTGTACTCCGCGGCCGGGACCTGCTTCAACGCCGCGGCGTGAATCACGACCTGGACCCCGGTGCAGGCGCGCTGCAACCGGGGCAGATCCCGAACATCGCCGAGGAAGAAGCGGAGCCGCTTATCCTTCTGTTGCTCCGCCATCTCGTACTGTTTCAGTTCATCTCGGCTGTAGATGATCACCCGGCGCGGGTCATACCGTTCAATCAGCGTCTTGGCCAACGCTCGGCCGAACGAGCCGGTGCCCCCGGTGATCAGAATGGATTGGCCTTCGAGAAACACGCGATTACTCCCCTCGGTTCATGGGTGTCGGCGCCGACTCGGCGATCCGACGGGAAAGTGCTTCTGCCGCCGCTCCGATGGCCCCCGACCAATCGGACTCGCCCGCCCGACGGCGAAACAGCTGAACAGCCGGCAACCACGGCGACCGATCCTCACCGAACACGGTCCAATCGGTGCCCGGATCGAGCTGCCAGGTTACCGTGCCAACCGCGCCCGACAGCGAGGTGACCGCCGTGGGAGCGGAAATGACGACATCCAGGTGCCACAACAGGCCGGCCACGCTCTCGAGATCCTCCCGGAGGTCCGCTTGGGGCCACCGGTGGATCCGGATCCCGAGGGCCGCTTCCACCGCCACCAGTTCGGCCTCGCACTCGTCATACTGGAGGTTGACGAAGACCGCGCCCGGAAGCGCCAACACCGGCCGCCACTGCTCGAGCTCGGCGTAGTAGCGCCGCCGGTCGACGGTCCGGAGCCCGCTCCGCCAGCAGATCCCGACGCGGAGTCCGGGTCCGACCGACCGGAGCCGGTCGCCCCACAAAGCGACCTGTTCCCGGGCCGGCACCAGATAGCTCCACCGGGGCCGAAAGTCCGACCGGGTCCGGCGGAGGAGGCCCGGCAGATTGCCGATCGGGACGTGGACGTCGAACGGCCCGTCGCCCCAGTGGCCATCGTCGATGACCCGGACCTCGGGGAGCGCGCGTCGGTAGAGGCCGGCCAGCCGGGGGTCGACCGCAAGACAGACCTCCGCGCCTAACGCCACCAGGTCCGGTACGCAGGTGGCAAAGAGGATCTCGTCGCCCAAACCCTGCTCCCGCCACACCAAAATCCGCTTGCCGGCCAAGCTCCCGCCGGTCCAGAGCGGCCAGGGGAAGCCCCGTTCCGGCGAGAGACCCGACCCGAGCCAGCGGGCGTCGTAGGCCTCCCAGCCCCGGTCGAGTTGGCCGGCGGCCAAACATGCCAGCGCCCAGTTCAATCGGGGCTCGGGCCAGTCGGGCCGGATCGCCTGCGCCCGCTCGAGCGAGTCCATCGCGTCCGCCAACCGGCCGAGTTCCCGCTGCACATTGCCGAGGTTAAGCCAGACCTCCGCCGCATCCGGGGCTTCCTTGGCCGCGGCGGCGAACGCCGCTTCCGCGGCCGGGAGTCGGCCGAGTTTTCGGAGCGCGTTGCCGGCGTTGAACTGGGCCACCGCGGAGCGCGGATCGAGACGGATGGCTTCGAGATAACTCGCCAGCGCCCGGTCCAAGTCGTCGAGGTGTTCCCGACAGATGCCGAGGTTGACCCAGGCGTCCCCCGCTTGGGGCCGGAGCCGAGCCGCGCTCTCGAACGCCACTGCGGCGCCCGCGAAGTCACCCTGGTCCCGCAGCAGTTGGCCCAGGTTGAACTGCGCCGGTGCCAGCGCCGGGTTCTCTGCTGCGGCGGCCCGGTAGGCCTCGATGGCTTCGGATGCCCGGCCGGCGCGGTGAGCCGCCAGGCCCCCTTCGAACCTTGCGAGACCTGCGGTCATCGTGCCCCCCCGCTCGCCCACTCGGCGAGCTCCAGCGCCAGCCGCTGGAGAACGGGGCCGAAGCTCCGTTCGTCAGGGGCTTTTCGATTGACCGTAATGGACGGGAACCAGGGCGACCGCGGCTCACTGAAGGCGGTCCAATCGCTGCCGCTATCGACTTGCCAGGTGCGGGCCCCGAGGGCCCCCGCGAGGGAACTCACCGCCGTCGGGGCCGTGACCACGGCGTCGAGCCCCGCGATCAATGCCGCGATCCCTTCGAGATCGTTCCGGAGGTCAGTGCCGGCCCAACGGTGCACCGTGACCCCACGGCCGGCCTCCAGCTCGGCGAGTTCCGCCTCGCAGTCGTCGTACTGGAGGTTGACCCAGACGATCCCAGGCACCGACCAGACCGCCGCCCAATCTTCCAACGCCGGGTAATGCCGCCGGCGCTCCGCGGTTTTCAACCCGCTGCGCCAGCAGATCCCGACTCGTTTTCCTGCCGGAAGCAAAGCCAGCCGCTTCTGCCAGGTGGCAACGCGATCCCCGCTCGGCCGGAGGTAGCTGCCTCCGTGAAACGCCGAGCGCAACCGGCGGAGCCGGTGGGGAAGACTTCCGGCCGGCAGGTGATAGTCCACCGCGAGGTCCGCGGGACAATCGGCGCCATCCGGCACCACCTTGACGGCCGGGAAGGCCCGCTGAATCAGTCCGACCAGCCGGGGACTGACGGCCACGGTCACGATGGCGCCGAGCGCCACCAAATCGGCGAGGCAGGTCAGGAACAGCAGCTCATCTCCGAGCCCCTGTTCCCGCCAGATCAGAATCCGAGCTCCGTCGAGCGGCTCGCCCGCCCAGACCGGCCAGGGGTAGGTTCGGATGTCCGCCGGGCGGCTCGAGGCCCGCCATCGCCATTCGTACTCGTCCCACCCGCGGGCCAGGTGCCCGCCGCCGAGCAGCGCGAGCGCCAGGTTCCAATGACCGTCGGCAAAATGGGGATCGCACCCGAGCGCGCGCTCGTGATCGGCGGCCGCTTGCTGGAAATCGCCCCGCTCGGCGGCGACACTCCCTAACGCCGTATGGGCCTGAGCGCCCGGCGCCAGGGCGACGGAGCGCCCGAAGCTGGCCCGGGCCTCTTCGAGCCGGCCGGCGGATTGGAGCGCCGTGCCCCGGTTGAGCCAGGCCGCCGCCAAGTCCGGAGCCACGGCCACCGCCCGGTCATGGACCGCGACCGCGCCCGCCAGGTCACCTTCCGCGTGGAGGATCACGCCGAGATTGGTCAGGACATCCGCATCATGCGGTCCGAGTCTGAGCGCCTGAACGTAGGCCTGTTTGGCCACCTCGAACTGCCCCGCCTGGTGCGCCGCCACGCCGAGATTCCGGTGGGCCGCCGCGAGGTCAGGCGCCAACGCGATGGCCGCTTCGGCACTGGCGATGGCCATGGCAGGGCGGCCCGCCCGGAGCAGCGCTCCGCCGAGGTTGAGGTGGGCCAACGCCGACCGAGGGGCCCGCTCGACCGCCGTCTCGAGGACCCCAACCGCCTCCTCCACCCGACCAAGATCGAGCAGTACCAAACCCAGATTGATCCACCCGTCGGCATAGGACGGTCCGACCACCGTGCAGCGCCGGAGTTCGTCCTCGGCTCGGTTGCATTCGCCCAGCAACCGAAGCGCGTGACCGAAATTTGACCGGTATTCCGCGACCGTCGGACGCAACGCGGCGGCCCGCTCGAAGTGGGTCCGCGCCGTCAACACATCATGCCGCCCAAGGGCGAGAAGCCCCATGAGATGGTGGGCGTCCGGGTTGTTCGGCTCGGCCGCCAGCACCTCACGGTAGAGGACCTGGGCATCGGCAGCCCGGCCGCTCCGGTGATGAGCCAAGGCGGCCTGAAGGGTGGCCTTCACCGACCGGCCAGGCCGGGTTTTCGCCGGTCCGGTCATTCGGCCGCCGCCCGCCCCGCCCCGAGGGAACTCACCTGGGCGGCAATTCGGGCGAGCACCGGACGCCAGTCCGTCGTTCCGAACGACCGCCGCACCACGTGAATCGACGGAAACCACGGAGACCGCTCCTCGCCATGGGTGGTCCAGTCGCTGCCGTTGTCGATTTCCAAGGTGGCAACCCCGGTCGCCCCCGCGAGCGAGCTCACCGCGGTTGGCGCCGTGATCACCAGGTCCAGGTTCCAGAGCAGCCCCACGACGCTCTCGAGGTCGTTCTTGAGATCCTCGGTTTTCCATCGGTGGACCTGGATCCCGTGCTCGGCCGAGACCGCGTCGAGCTCCGCCTCGCATTCATCGTACTGGAGATTGATCCACTGAATCCCGGGAAGCGCGAACAGCGGCGTCCACGCCTCGAGCCCGGAATAGGCGCGGGCCCGCCGGTCGGTGGAGAGGCCGCTCCGCCAGCAGATCCCGATCCGAAGGCCGGGTCCCAGCTGGTCGAGCCGGGTGGCCCATCGGGTGGCGTGCTGGGAGTCTGGCACCAGGAATTTTCCGTCGCCGACGAAGGCGGTTCGAGTCCGCCTGAGGTGCTTCGGCAAGCCCGCGAGCGGACAGTGGTAGTCGAAGGGGCCCGCGCCCCACGCGCCATCGGCGATGACCTCCACCCCTGGAAAGGCCCGGGCAAAGAGGGAGACGAGACGGCTCGACGCCGCCACGGTCACCACCGCGCCGAGGGCCACCAACTCCCGAATGCAGGTCGCGAAGAGGATCTCATCGCCGAGGCCCTGCTCGCGCCACACCAAGATCCGCTTCCCAGCGACGGTCTCGCCTTTCCAGAGCGGCCACGAAAACCGTGCCGCCTGATCGAGCCCCTGCTTGGCCCACCGCCATTCGTACTGCCGCCACCCGCCCACCAAGTCGCCCGAGGCCAGCAGCGCGGTGGCCAAGTTCCAGTGCGCGTCCGCATGATCGGGCTTGAGGTCGATGACGGTGCGATACGCCGCCGCCGCGCCGCCGAAGTCGCCTAACGCCAGGAGCGTGTTACCCAAGTTGTAGGTCGGGCTCGGATCGTCCGGATGGCACTCGGCGGCCCGTTGGTAGGCGGTGACCGCATCCTGGAACCGCTCGACCCGCTCGAGCATGGCCCCCAGATTGAGCCACGCATCCGCGGCATGGGGGCGAAGCCGCGCCGCCCCCTCGAAGCTCAACGCGGCGCCGGCATAATCCCCTTGCTCCCGGAGCAACTGCCCCAGGTTGAAGTGGGCGGGGGCCAGGCCCGGATTCTGGTCGACCGCCCGCCGATACGCCCGGATCGCCTCGTCGAGGCGGCCGGCCTGTTGAGCCGCCAACCCGCGCTCGAGCGCTTGGACGCCGGGCACCGAGTACCGGCTGGGCCGGACCGGCGACGACGGGGGCCGCAGTCGGTCAGTCGCCATGGGCCCATACCTTCACCGCGGCCGCAACGCGTTCGAGGACCGGCTGCCAGGTCCGCTCCGCGGGCTGTTTCCGGAACAACCGGAGGCTCGGGAACCACGGCGATCGGCCAGCGCCGAACGGGGTCCAGTCGCTTCCGCTATCGACTTGCCAGGTCGGAGCGCCGACCGCTCCCGCGAACGTACTCACCGCCGTCGGGGCCGTTATCACCAAGTCGAGCGACGCGAGCAGCCCAGTCACACTCTCGAGGTCGTTCCTGAGGTCCTCGCCGGCCCACCGCCGAACCCGAACCCCGTGCTCCCGTTCGACCTCCGCGAGTTCGGCCTCACAGTCATCGTACTGCAGGTTGATCCACTCCACACCCGGGATCTGCCAGAGCGACGTCCACGCGGGCCACGGCGCGTAGTTTCGCTGCCGCACCGCCGTAACCAACCCGCTTCGCCAACAGAGACCGATCCGTTTGGCGGGTGGGAGCAGCGACAGACGCTCTCCCCACTTGGCCACTTGGTCGGGATCGGGGATCAGGAGCGGAGCGCCGGACCCGAAGTCGTTCGCGCTGCTCCGGAGCACCTTCGGGAGGCTGCCCATCGGAATCTGCCAGTCAAACCGGCGGTCGTTGCCCAACGCTTGGGGCCCGTCCCCGATCACCTCGACCGTGGGCAGGGCCCGCTGGACCAGCGAGACGAGCCGGGGACTGACCAGGACCGTCACCCGGGCCCCGGCCGCGATCAGATCGGGCAGGCAGGTCAGGAACATGAGTTCATCGCCGAGGCCTTGCTCCCGCCACACCAGGACCCGAGCGCCCGTCACCGGCTCACCGTTCCACTGCGGCGCCCCGAGGCGATCTGGCGCGGCAAGCCGGTCGCCATCGCGCCACCGCCACTCGTATTGAGTCCACCCCCGAGTCAGCTGGCCGTTGCCTAACAGGGCCAGGGATTGATTCCAGAGCGCGTCGCCGTAGCCGGGCCGAAGCCGGATCGCCTCGTCGTATGCCGCAATCGCCTCGGGGAACCGGCCGGCGTCCCGCCAGGCGTTGCCGATGTTGTAGGCCGCCTCGGGATAGTCGGGCCGGCATCGGAGGGCCTGGCCATACGCCGCCACGGCCGCCTCGAACTGGGCCAGGCCCTTCCGGGCGGTGCCGAGACTCAAGTGCGCCTCCGCCAGGTCCGGATCGAGCGCGGTCGCGCGATCCAGGATCCGTTCGGCGTCATCGAACTCGCCGAGCGCCGTCAGCACGTTCCCGAGGTTGGTGGCAACCCGGGCCGAGCCCGGATCGAGATCAACGGCCCGCCGATAACTGACCGCCGCTTCGTCAAGCCGTCCGAGGTCCTTGAGCGTGGCCCCTCGGACCGCGTGGAGCCTCGGCTCCTCGGGCAGTCGGCTGAGACCCTGGTCGAGGATGGCCAACCCGAGATCGGGCCGGCTCTCGTCGGTCTGAATGGCGGCGAGTTGCAAGTACGGTTCAACCGCCGTCGGCCGGACAACCCGGGCCGCCTCGATCGACGCGGCGGCTTCATCGCGCCGGCCCAAGGAGCGAAGCGCCAAGCCGAGATTGAACAGGCTCTCAAAGTGGGACGGGATCAGACCGAGGGCGGCGCGATAGGCGGTAATCGCCTCGTCGGTCTGCCCCGCGGCCCCAAGCGCCGTGCCCAGGTTGGCGTAGGCATCGGCAAAGTCGGGTTTGATCTCGATGGCGCGCCGATAGGACTCCACCGCTTCGGCCGTCCGATCCTCAGCCTGAAGCAACGTGCCGAGGTCCGAATGGGCTTCGGCGAACCCGGGCCGGAGCTCGATCGCGCGCCGGAGGGCTCGTTCCGCCTCGCTCTGGCGCCCTAACGCATGGAGCGCGGCGCCCCGGGTGGCATGGGCCTCGGCAAACTCACCATCAAGGGCCAGCGCCCGGTCGTAGGCGTGGACGGCGCCGGTCAGGTCGCCCAGGAGACGGCGGCAGGTACCGAGGTGGACATGGCCCTCTTTGGAGGCGGGGCGAAGCAGCACCGCTCGTTCAAACGCTGCCTTTGCCCGGTCGAGATCACCGGTGGCTTGCCGGGCCAAGCCGAGATTGATCGCAAAGTCGGGGGCCCTCGGATCCAAGGCCGACGCCCGTTCCAGCAGCGTGACGGCCAGACGATGATCACCGGTCTGATGAGCCAACACCCCGGTCAAGTTGAGGGCGTCGGGCTGGCCCGGGTCGATCGCGAGCGCCTCCTGGTAGCATTGGAACGCCCGCGACCACTCGCCGGCCTGGTGGTGGGTCAGGCCGCGGCGGAGCAACTGCTTGAGGTCCGCCGCGAACTTCGCGGGGCCCGAAACCCTTATCGCTGGTAGGACGTCCGTCGCCATGGATGGTCGTTGCTTCCGTTGTCTCGGCTGAAGGCGGTCGAATGCGCCGCGGCCACAAGGCAGGATTTTCCGGTCCGTGGGCCGCGGTGGGTAGGAAAGGCAAGAGGTACGCCACTCGTGGCACACCCCCTTAAGTTTTCGAGCAGCCGAGCCGATACTCCGTTGCAGTAACGAGAGATGGCTGGCCTCGGCCGGCACGCCGGGATGACCGATTCGGGCTCCAAATGGCCCTGACGGTCGGCAAGTTCGAACCGGTGGATTCTTCCAGGGCACAAACCCTGCACAGGGGGGTCCCGAGACCGCGGGTCAAGTCACATCGACCACCGGTCGATACTACCGGTTGAGAGACCGCACTTTGGTGGGAAGGCAAGGAACGGCATGAAGATCAATCCATCGTCACCGAACAGCCCGCGGGGCCCGGCAGACGCCGCCGCGCTCGACAGCGCCCGGACCGCCGAGGCTCGGAAGAGCGAAGGCAGTGCGCCGAAGACCGCCATCGACGCCGACCGGAACCGCAGCCGAGCTGATTCGGCCGATGTGTCGGATGAGGCGAGGGCGCTGGCCGAGCGGCAGGGGTCGCCAGCCACCCGCTCCTCCTTGCCGGCGGACCGCCTCAAGGAAATCAGCGCCCGGCTCGAGAGCGGATTCTACGACCGCCCCGAGGTCATTGCCGAAGTCGCCCGCGGCGTGGCCAACGACTCAGACTTCGTGGACCGGAGCTGATCCCGGATGCAAACCGCTATCACCCAGATCTCCGTCCTGTTCGTCGACGACGATGGGATGGTCCTGCGCACCATGGATCGCTGCCTGACCAAGGTCGGGTTCAAGGTCACCGCAGTGGAATCGGCAGAGGCGGCCCTCGCCGCGGTGGCCGGAGAGCGGTTCGATGTCGTGGTCACCGATCACAACATGCCGACCATGACCGGGGCCGAGCTGATCGAACGGCTGCTCGCCCATGACCCGGCCCTTCGCGGCCGGATCATTCTGACGAGCGGCGACCTCTGCAACGATAAAACCGAAGCCCTCCTCACCCGAACCGGGTGCCGAGGGCTCCAAAAACCTTTTCATGTGGCCGAATTGGCCCTGGTGGTCAAGGCCGCCGCAAGCAGAACCGCTCTGACGCCTGCCTAGAGACGGTCAGGGCGTCAAGTCCGACCGGTACGTCGTCGCAAACACCAGGAAACGAACGAGGTCGGGGATGGTTCGGGCTTGATACCGAACCGTGTGCGCAGTCCGTCGTTCAATCCCTGGCAGCATCGCCATGGCTTCCGCGGGTGTGTAGCTCTTGTAGGTGAGATCCAGCGCGAACGGTCCCCGGAGGACGTGAGGCTTGAAGTCCTTGAGCCGGGTGATCGCCGCTTTGGCCCGGGCCCGAATCAGCGCCTGCCCGGCTTCCGGGGTCATCGTGGCGGCCGCGTGAAATCCAATCGACTGTTTGACCACCGCTCCCTCGACGTTGCCAAGCAGTTGGGTCACTTCGGCCACCGCTTGGTCGTCCCCGCTCACCAGGACCACCGGCACCCCGAAGTAACCGGCGATGGCCGCGTTGATCCCCGACTCGGCCATCGGCACCCCGTTGACCTCGACGGCGGCAAAGGTCGCGCTCGAAATGGTGTGGGCCCGCACTCCTCGGGCATTGGTCGTTGCCGAGTGATAGCCGATCAAGATCGCCGCGCTGAAGGTCGAATCGATTCCGTCCATCATCTCGAGCGGCCGGGGGCTCCCGCGGACGATCGTCACGTCGGGCGAGAACCGGTCGATCAGCAAGTTCTGCATGTTGCCGTGGGCATCGGCCACCACGAACTGGGTTGCCCCAGCCTCCCGGGCGCCTTGAATAGCCGCCAACACATCAGCCGTCATGAACTCCCGAAACCGGGCGTATTCGAACCCGGCCGGGCTCAGTTGTTCCCCGGTCACGACCCCGGTAATGCCCTCCATATCGGCCGAGATGAACACCTTGATCGGCCGCTGGGCCGCGAGCGGTGCGGTGGCGAGCGTCATCAGGCCAAAGCCCACGACCAGTCGATTGCGCATTATGGTTGTTCCGTTTGAAGGTCAGCGAAAGAAACGGTGCGTCGTGTCGACCAGGACGTCCACCACCGGGCCGAGTGTGTCGAGTTCGACATATTCATCCTTTTCATGAAGGCCCCGACCCCGGGGCCCGAAGATGATCGTCGGGATCCCGCCTTCACCTTGATAGATGTTGGCATCGGTGATGCCGAGCATCCCGCCGACCGAGGGATCGCGCCCCATCCGGACCCGATAGGCCGCCTCGAAGGCGCTCATGCCGCGGTGGTCCGGGTCAATCGCGAACGGTTCGTACGAAGGGGGCGCCGCCTCCACCATCACTGCCGATGCCAGATTCAGCGACGCCACCAGCGACTCCAACTCCGCCACGGCGCCGGACCGGGTTTCTCCTGGCGCGAGGAGCCTGGTGATGATGATCTCGCAATGCTCGGGCACCACCACTGAGTACTCGCGATACCCGCCGTCGATCTTGAGGGTTGAGTAATTCATCCGGCCGAGCACCGGGTGCGAGCCGAGGGGCAAGCGGTCGAGAGCCGACACGATTCTCGCCGCATCATCGACCGCGTTGATGCCGCGCTCGGGGTGACACAAGGCATGGGACGTCCGGCCGGTGACGACCACCCGATAGAGGATCTTCCCGGGCATCACGAACGGCACGGGATCGTCGGGACCGGACCCGTGGAACGGCTCCGTCAGCAGGATCAGTTCGCTCCGACCGATCTCGGTACCCAACACCGCCCGGGCCCCGGTCCCGAAGGCCTCTTCGTCGACCGTGGCTGCGAACCCGACCGATCCGAGTTCGTCATGGTGGACCCGTTCTTCGAGCAGACGCTTGAAGGCCGCGAACGCACAAGCCAACCCGGACTTCATATCGAGCGCCCCGAGTCCGTAGAGCCGGCCCCCGCGCTCGGTGGCCCCGAACGGATCGGTGGCCCACCCTTCCGCCGCGTGCACGGTGTCGAGGTGCCCGGTGAGGGTTACCAGGCCGGGCCGGGGCCCGAGCTTGGCGACCACCCAGACGTTGGGGCGGCCCGGCGCAACCACCTGCCATACCGGGTCGAGCCCGAGCCCCCGGATCTCGTCGGCCACGAGGTGAGCGAGCCGCTCCTCCGCCGGAAGTCGCGAGTCGACCCCGACCATCCGTTTGAGGAGGTCGACCACCATCGCGGGCGCGGTCAATACTTGGTCGGCGTCGCCGAAAGGCCAAGCATCTGGCGGGCCTGCGCCACGGTTGCCACCCCGCGGTTGAGTTCGTTGGCCAGCCGTGCCGCCCGCTCCACCAGCTGCGTATTACTCTGCGCCTTCTCGCCCCGCCGGAAGTAGACGTTGTCCTCGAGTCCGACCCGGACGTGCCCGCCCAGGAGCATGGCGAATGTGGTGATCGGGAGTTGGTTCGGCCCGACCCCCGACGTCAGCCACAGCGTGTTCTCCGGCATCTCGCGGACCAAGTGGACCACATTCTCGAACGTGGGCCAACTGGCGGTCTGGTAACCCATGACGGTCTGGATCCAGTAGGGCGCCTCGACGACGCCGTTCTTGATCAGGTCCCGCATGACCCAGCCACCGCCCGTATGATAGGTCTCCATCTCCGGCTTGACGCCGTACTTCTTCATCTCGGCGGCAAACCGATTGACCAACCCGTACGTGAACGGCAAACACTCGTCGAACTCCTGCTCCTCCCGCGGGAACGGCAACGGGGCCTTCCGGGCCGCCATCTTGAACTTGCTCATATCGGGCGTCAAGTTGAGCGAGGCCACTTCCGGGCGCGCCGGCAGGCATCGGAGCCGCTCCTCCATCGTCATGTCGGGCCCGCCGCCCGTCGTATTGTTGATGATGATGTCGGGGCACCGCTCCCGAATCTTCTGGTTCACGTCATGCCACGCCTCGGTCGTGGTGGCCGGCCGGGTGTGGTTCTTTGGGTCGCGGGCATGGACATGAACCATCGTCGCGCCGGCTTGATAGGCCCCCAAGACCGAGTCGGCGATTTCGTCGGCGGTCTCCGGCAAGTTCTCGTTGGCTTCTTTGCCCTGAACACCCCCGTTGCAGGCGCAGACGATGATGACCGGCGGCATCTTGCCGACCCGCTCCATGTATTCGTAAGCGTCGGCGTAGCGCCAGAGGTAGTCGAATTTGTTTGCCATGTGAACGATCCAGGTGAATGTTGGGGTTACCGTTGCTGCTTCCGTTTGGCCGCGAGCGGAGTCGCGGCTTTGAGTTCCCGAATTCCGAGCACGAGCCGATCCCGCCACTCGCGTTGGGCGGCGAGCGTCGCGTTCATCACCGAGTCAGTTTCCCTACCCAACCGGTCGATCAGCCCGTCGTCGAACTGAACATTGGTATTGAGCGAAGCCCAAATGCCCTCGTAGGCGCTCCCGTACTTGGTGAAATACTGCCGGATGCCTTCATCCGCATTGGTATTGGCCACCCCGCACGGGCCCATCAGCGCCCAGCGGAGCCCCAATCCATCGCGGATGGCATCATCGACGGCCCGGACATCACACACGCCCGAAGCCACCAAATCGACCGCTTCGCGAACCAGGGCCGCCTGCATTCGATTCAGAACGAAGCCACCGACGAACTTCTTCAACAGGATGGGGGTCTGCCCCACCTCGGCCATGAACTTGATGGTCCGGGTCACCACTTTCTTCTCGGTGGCCGCACCACCCAGGATTTCCACTGCGGGTACCACGTGCGGAGGATTGACCGGATGCGCCACGATGCAGCGACGGGCCCCCGGTACACCCTCGGCAATGGCCGTCATATCCATGGCTGACGTGCTGCTACCCAGGATGGCCTTGGCCGGGGCATATCGGTCCAACTCGCGATACATCTCCTGCTTCACATCGAGCCGCTCCGGGCCGCTCTCCTGGACATAGCCAACCCCTTTCAACGCCGCCGCGAGGTTCTCGGCCACCGTGACCCGATCCCACCGGGCCTTGGCTTCCTTCTTTTTGATGGCCCCCCGCGCCCGGAGCGACTTGAGATCCTGGCGGAACCAGGCCATGGCCGACGCGATCATCTCCGGGTTGGAATCGAACACCCGGACCGTGCAGCCGGCCCGGGCAAACACCTGGATCCAACTCCGGCCGATGACACCGGTGCCGACGACCGCAACAGTTTTGATGCTTAGTTTCTTCATTGGGAGGCGGCTCACGCTGACAGGAATCGGGAGACGAGAATGTATCCAAATACTCGGCTTCGCGCGACCCGCCCCGCCTACCGCCGCCACGACAAATCGGTCCCCGCCGGCGCCCGAGTGGCGATGTGTTCGGCCATGATGCCCATCAGGTCCGCATTGCTCCAAGGCTGCCAGCCATGCCCCTTCATCGGCCGCCCATACCCAAAGGCGCCGCCGTAGTAGGGGTTTGTGGTACTCTCGAGGAACTCCTCCAAGAGATAGACCGACGGGGCCAGGTAGAAGTGGTCCATGTCACCGGTGTAGACGTGGAGTTTGCCCACCAGACTCGGCCCGATTTTGCCCCAGTTCTGCTTCAAGTAGTAGCCGAGGTCGTACCCGTTGTCCCGCATATAGTGAGCAACCTCCCGGTCGAGGTCACCGGTCGACATGTCCCAGAGCCGGCGCGGATAGCCGTCCGTTCCGACCGGACCGTAGGTCACATTCCAGGCGTCAATCTGCCCGGCGGAACGACCCTTGGTGCCTTGGGTCTGCTCCATCCGCGAGAGCTCGCGGACGTTGCCCATCGGCTGCCCGAGCGGATTCATCTGAAACGGGCGTTCGGGCAAGCCATACGGCGTGTTGGGGACCCGGAACGCACTGGTGTCCTCATAGATATTGGCCAGCTGATACCGCCGGAAATCGACCGGATCGGGATAGAGCGTCCAGGTCCCGCCATAAAACTCGGGATAGTGCACTTGAAGCGCCAACGAGATCCAACCGCCGGTCGATCCCCCGGTCATCACGCGGGCAAACGGTTGGCCGATCATCCGGAAGCTCCGCTCCAAGTACGGAATCAACTCCTGGTGGATCGCATCGCCGTAGGGGCCGTTGTTGGCCGAGTTGACGCCGTAGGAATCATCGAAGAACGGCGTGGGATGATTGAGCTTGACGGCAATCAGTCGGGGAAAACTGTCGGCCCGCCAGGCTCGGCCGAAGTCGTATCCGCTCTCCCGCTTGCCCCCGGCCTCGCGACCCATCTGGGCAAACAACTGGGGTCCGGGCTTGGGCGGCTCGGTCGTAAATCCAAACGGCGGATCCAGGCTGAAGTGGTCCTGGTGAAACACCACCGGATACCGGGCGCTGGGGTTCCGGTCATACCCGCGCGGGAGCAGAACGGTAGCGCCGAGGTAGATCGGATGTCCCCACCACCGAGACAGGATCTCGCTCTTGATCTTGACGTGCTTGACCCATTCGTTATCCGGCGGCTCGGCGATCGGACCGACAGTCTTGGTCAAGCTGAGCCGAATCGGCCGAGGGCTCTTGGGGTCGACCCGGATCCGGATTGCTTCGCTGTAGAGGTTCCCCGGCGAGAACGCCCAGCGTTGGCCTTCCCATTGATCCATATGGGCCCAGATGGTGTGGCCATCGGCCCGGGCAAACTTGGTGTAGACGTTGACGATGGCCTGGACCCAGTACTCGCCGGCCGGCAGCTGCTTCAGGCTCTGGTAGGGAAACCCAATGGCGCGGGCATCGACGACGGCGGCCCGCCCCGGGGCGAGTTGTTCGAGGTCGATCGCGAAGAACGGCACCCGCCCGTCCCGCTGCCGGGCCGAGTTGTACGCGGCGATCCGGGGCTCGGGGTCCGCACTTGCCGCGAGCCCGATGAAGAGCCGCCCGGTCAGCGGTTCGCTGCGAACCCCGGCAGGTACCGACACCTCGAATCGGAGCCCGCCCTGCGCCGCGCCGGGTCCGGCCGTCATACCGACCAACCCGCCGATCAGGGCCCATACTGTCCGGTGACGCATCATCGTTTCTCCTCGCCGGGCCGGTAGGCCCGTTCCAGATTGGATTGAATGTCTTCCATTGAAAACCACGCAGGTTTGAACTGGCCCTTGGCGAAGAGCGGGGCCTGGTCGAAAAAGTGCGTCGATCGAGCGTCGCCGCTTTGCCCAAACGGGGTGATCGACCGGGACCGGACCTTCGGTCCAAACTCGACCACGGAAACATAGGCCGAGCCATTGACGGCATAGCGCCGCTTCATGCCGGC
Source organism: Gemmatimonadota bacterium (assembly GCA_031431925.1). Classification (GTDB taxonomy): domain Bacteria; phylum Gemmatimonadota; class Gemmatimonadetes; order Gemmatimonadales; family GWC2-71-9; genus SHZU01. Next base: position 15,149 of record JANPEL010000192.1, read on the forward strand.
CGGCTGCTGGGTGCCGATCGCGAAGATTGTCCCGACCAGCCCGCCGTCGGCTGAGGGCAACCCCAGACTCGGCCGGTCGTCGCGGTACGATTCGCCGTCTCGCTCCCGAGGACGCTGGAGACGCTGGACCTCGCCCATCGGGACCTCGGCCGAGCCGAAGTCACGGACCAAGCCCGCCCGGACGGCCTCGAGCGCGGCGATCCGAAACCAGGTGGTCGTGTCGGCTCGGGCCGCGCGAGGAGCAGCCACTCGCTGGTAGAGCGTAAACCACAGCGCGGGGACCGACTCGACCCGCCCGTACCGGTCCCACCCACCGAGTCCGGTCACCATCGACTGGATCGCCGCGGCCCGGGCGGGGTCGACCGCAACCAGCTGCTGCCACTCGTGGACCAGCAGCGGCACCTCCCGCTCGGCCGCGTAGAAATAGGTATCAAACGCCATGGCTGCCCACTGGTCGAACGTAAATCGCCCCGGTTGCGTCAACAGGCGGCGGGAGGCCCGGGCTCGCCAGTTGTCCGGATGCAGGGCGATGTAGCGGGGGTAGTCGTTCCGTTTCGGGTTGGCGTCCTCGGTAGTCGTAAGGAAGGGTGTCGAGTTGGTGTTCTGCATCCACCCGGAGGGCGGGTTCAGCACTTGCGGCATGTCGGCCGGCGTGTGGTATCCCTGCCAGTCGGTCCGGGGATCGGTGCCATCGACCGGTTTCGACCAATCGAAGGTCGGGTTCCGCTTCGGCACGGTCCCGGCATGAATGAAGAAGATGTTGCCCGCCGTATCGGCGTACATCACGTTGTGGTAGGTCAGCCCGTTGATGTCGAGGGCCCGCTTGAACTCGGTGAGGTTCCGGGCCTTTCCCATGGCATACCATTGCTGGAACAAGCCGCCGTGGTCGACGTTCCCGAAATTGACCGCCAACTGTTTGCCGTTCCGCTCGCCGAGGATCGGCCCGTGGTGGGTCTTCCGGAGGGTAACCGCTCGGGTTTCGAAGCCGGCTGCGGTCTTGACCCGGAGGGAGTCGCGCCACCCGATGGCCAAGCGGTGTCCGCTCCCCTGCCGGTACGCCAGGGGACGGGCCGGGTCATCGAAGACCTCCTCCCAGACGTCGGCCATGTCCGAGCTGTTGACTGTGAGGGCCCAACCCAGATGCTCGTTGTGGCCCTTCACCGGAATCGCGGTCTGGGCGTAGGCGGTCAAGCCGCTCAGGTTCCAGCCTTCGTCGCTGATCCAGTGGCTCTCGTACACGGGCAGCAATGGCGTATGGGGGTTCACGAACAGCATCGGATACCCCGAGGCGCTCTTGGCGGCGCTGACCGCCCACATGTTGGACCCCTCCCCCTCGGGTCGGGCGGCCGGCAGGACGATCTTGGCCAGCGATCGGAGGTCAACATCGGCTGCCTCCGGCGAAACCGCGAAGGACCGATACATGGTGAACAGCATCCAACCCTGATAGCGGATCGAGACCTTCGGCGTGATCTCAGGGTGCTTGAACAGAAAATAATTGGTGCCGTCGGCCCAGGCGTCAGCCAGCGCCCGGATGGCCGGGGTAGCCGCCGCGTATTCCTCCTGGCCCAGCCGTTCGAACTCGAACGCCCGGAAGAACACGTCCCACCCGACCCCGTCCTCACCGCTCTGCTCAGCCTGGCGGCCGAGCGACTGGATGTAGGCGGCTTCGGTTTCCTGGAACCGATCCTCCGACCGGGCGTAGGCCATCCCGAACATTACATCCGCGTCGGTCTTGCCTTGGACGTGCGGGACGCCGTAGGTATCGCGATAGATGGTGACCCGACTGACCCGCTGGCGCCACCGGCCCCGCTCGGCCGCAGTCGGCTGGGTTGATTGGGCCGCCACAGGCAGCGTCCACCAGAGGAGCACCAGCAGAAGCAGCGGTTTCATGGGCGCCTCGATCGGAGAATGTCCGGGCCGACCACCGGGAGCAGCAGCCGGGACGCCCGCTGGCCCTCATGCAGGACCAGTTGGCGGGCGACTCGAAACCCGGTATCGGTTGCGACCGGGTTACCGGTGTTTTGATTGGGGTTGAACTCCGGAACGGCGGCGCTCGCCACCTCGAGTTGCACCCGGTGACCGGGCAGAAAGGTATGCCCGATGTCATAGAGGTCGAGTTCGAGCTTGGTTGGTTTGCCCGGAATCAGCGGCACCTCGCGGTCGAACCCATAGCGGTACCGAGCCCGGAAGATCGCGGTTCTGGGTCCGATCATGATGGAGCGACCATCCGGAAACACGTCGATCAGTTTGGCGGTGAAATCGGTATCCAGGGCGTCCGTCGCCATGTAGAGCTCGAGTTTCACCCGGCCCAGGACGTTTAAAGGCCGGTCCAACACCTCCGACGTATACACCAACACATCGTTCCGGCCATGGGTGGCCCTCTGGTCAAACCCGGCCTGCTGAGTGGATCCGGGGGTCGGGTTCCGAGGGTCGTAGCTATAGCGATCCGGTGGTTCGAGCCCAGGCGGCCGCCAGTCGAGCCGTCCATCACCTCGGCCGGAGTTGGCGTTGCCGCCGCTCCGGAGGTACATCGCGCGCGGCCGGGGCCGGGTCGGCGGGTATTCAGAAAAATCCGCCCACTGATTGGAGCCGGTGATGAAAACCCTGGCCCTCGGATAGTCGAAGGTCGGGGTGGCGCCCTTCAGGCAATACTCAAACCATGCCAACTGAATTGGCCGGTAGTCCACCACGCCCGCCGGGCCCCACTCCAACGCTCCGATCTTCTCGGCGCCGCCGGTCCAGGTCTGCTCATGGTTCCACGGCCCGACCAGGAGGTACTGCTGGTCTTTGACGCCCGACTTGGTTCGCATCCCCCGCCAGTAGAACAGCGCCCCGGGCTGGTTCGCGTCGAACCATCCGGTAATCGTGAGCGTCGGCACGGTCGCAGCCGCAAAATCGAGGTCGAAATACTGGAGTCTCTGCCAGTAGGCGTCGAGCGTGGAATGGTCCAGGAAATCCCGATAAATCGGCAAGCTCCGGCCCATCACGGAATCGAGGGTTCGCAAGGGCCGGTGCTTGGCGAGCTTGGCCCAATCAATCGAGGCCGGATCGATTCGCTCCTTGCCGAACCGGTTGAGCCAACTCAAGACCCAGTCGACACCGAACGCCCCGCCGACATAGGGGAGCTCGTTGAAGTAGAGTCCGCCCGCGGCGGTCGGCGCCATACACACCAAATGGGGCGGCTTGGTCCGGGCGGTTACCCATTGCGCTGCGCCCGAGTACGAGAGCCCCATGCTCGCCACCTTGCCATTGGCCCACGGTTGCGCGGCGCTCCATTCAATGGTGTCGTAGCCGTCGTTGATTTCCTGGAACAGGAACCCGAAGGTGCCCTCCGAGTCGCCGGTACCCCGGACATCTTGGACCAGCACCGCATACCCCCGACCGGCGAAATACTCGCCGAGCCCCTTGGCATCCAGCCAGTCGGCCCGGCGGGAGTACGGCGTCCTGATGGTAATGACCGGGTACCGGCCGGGGGCAGCCGGCAACCACAGATCGGCGATCAGCTTGGTTCCGTCGCGCATCGGAACTCCGACGGCATCGCGCCGCCGGATCGGGGCCTGGGCGTCGAGCGCGCCCGGCACCAGCACGAGGATCGAACCGAGCAACCAAGCCGCCAAGGCGGCCCGTCCTGCATCGCTGCCTTTCATGCCTACCTCGTCAAAGAGACTACCGGGAGTAAGAGTCGTGACGGCCGAGCCCGGTCGTGGTAGACGGATTGCGTAGCAACCCGCCAAGTCGTGTCCGTCGCGATCGGTCGGCCGGTATTGGGATTGGCATCGATGTAGGGGAAGGCGCTACTCGAGATCTCGACCCGAATCCGATGGCCCACAAGGAAACTGTGCCCGACATCGGCCAACTCGATCCGCACCGGCGTGGCTTTGCCGGGTACCAACAGATCCTGCCGCTCGGGGCCGTTCCGGTACCGGGTCCGGATCACCCCGGTGGCTACTGGGCCCAAGAGCACTGCCTGCCCGTCGGGAGCCACGTCCACCAGTTTGGCCGTGAAGTCCGTATCGAGCGCGTCGGACGCAATCGTCAGTTCGACGAACACGCGCCCGAGCACATGCACGGGATGGTCAAGGGCCGGAGTGGTATACACCAAGACATCGGAACGCCGCTCGATCTCCCGTTGATCGGTGGCCGGCTCGCTACTCGGCACCGGGCGTCTCGGATCGTACTCGAACCGGTCGGGCGGGTCATCGCTCGGCGCCTCGATCGACAGGGCCCCGTCGCCCTCGAGACTGTTGGCCCGCCCGCCGCTCCGGAAATAGTACGACCGCGTTTCGGTCCGCTCCAGCGGGTAGCGGTCGCTCTCGACCCACTGGTTGCTACCCATGACATAGACCCGAACTCGGGGCTCATCGAACCGCGGGCGAGTCTGTTTGAGGCACCAATCGAAGAACTTGATCCGGAGCTCCTGGGTCTTGATGATCGCGGCGGAGTCAAACCGGAACGCCCCCACGCTCAGGCCGCCGCCCAAGTAACTCCCGACATGGGTCCAGGGGCCGATGACGAGGAAGTTGTCCCCCGCCCCGCCGGGACGTCGAGACATCCCATCCCAATACGACAGCGCGCCGCTCTGATCGCCGTCGAACCAGCCGGTGAAGGTGAGGGTTGGAATCGTGATTCTCGCAAAGTCTTGATCGGTGAAATGGATTCGCTTCCAATACGCATCGAGGGTTCCGTGGGCCAGGAATTGTTGATAGAGCGGCATCGGCCGGCCCAGCAACGAATCGAGACGAACCAGCGGCCGCTGGACGAGCAGAGAACCCCAGTGGATCAGGCCGTTCAGGGCGCCCTGTTCAACCCGGCCCGACGTCATATTGAGCCACGAAAGGGCCCAATCCAATCGGAAGGCGCCGCCCTGATAGGGGATTTCATCGAAGAGGCGCCCCGAGGACACCGAGGGGATCATGCAGGACAAATGAGGGGGCCGTTCCCGAGCGGCCAGCCACTGGACCGTGCCCAGGTACGATCCGCCGTCGGTACCGACTCGGCCGTTGGACCAGGCCTGGGCCGCGATCCACTCGATGGTATCGAATCCGTCTCGCCCCTCCGGGAAATAGAAATCGAACTGGCCCTCGGAGTCGCCGCGCCCCCTGGTATCCTGGACGACAACGGCGTAACCCGCCTTGACGTAGTTGGTCAGCCGATACCGGGTGAACTGAGACGTCTTGTCGTAGGGCGTTCGGAGCAGGATGGTCGGAAACCGGCCGCGACCATCCGGGACCCACACATTGGCCACCAATCGAACGCCGTCCCGCATCGGAATCGGGACCCCAAATCGATTGATCGTTTGCGTCGCGGCTGGTTCAGCGCCAAGGCCGAGACTCGCCGCGACAAGAATCCCACCCCAGATGCTATTGCCACAGTGCCGCACGACTCGCCTCCCAGCCTTCCGGCCGCAAGTGTTCCAGGAAATAACTGACCGTCGTCTTGAGCCCGTGGATCCCGTCCGCACCACCGAGCACGTGGTCGCCGTTCGGATAGACCGCCATGTCAAACGGCCGTCCCGCGTCGATCAGTTTTCGGGCCAGCTGCATCGTATTGGCGACCACGGCATTGTGATCGTTGGTGCCATAGAAGATCAGGAGCCGGCTCCGGAGGGTTGCAGCCAGGCCCAACACATCACCCTTCTCGTAGCCTTCGGCGTTGGCGTCCGGCGTCCGCATGATCCGGCCGATGTACTGTCGGGGTCCGTTCCGAAGATCGGTAATCGGCGCCCCGGTCACGCCCACCTGGAACACGTCAGGATACCGAAGCACCATCATCAGGGTCAAATACCCGCCGTGCGAAATCCCGGTCACGCCAACCCGCGTCGAGTCGACGTAGGGGCGCCGCCCCAACTGGCGGACGGCGGCCGCTTGGTCATCGACATCGACCTGTCCCATCCGAAGGTAGTTGCCCGACTGGAACGCCTTGCCCCGGCCAAGGGTGCCCCGGGCGTCGACCTCGAAGACCAGAAAGCCAAGCTGCGCGAGTGCCGCCCGAAAATCGGCGGTCTCGAATCGATCGCGAATGGCCTTGGTATGGGGGCCGCCGTAAACCGACACGATGACCGGGTAGCGCCTGGCCGGATCGAAGTCGGCCGGCCGAAACAAGATCCCCTGGATCGGGGTGACGCCATCGGCCCCCCGAAGGGTCAGGAGTTCCGGGGGCGTGAGTCCGAGTGCCGTGAGCCGGGCCGGATCCGACGTCGCCATCGGGCGGAGCGCCGTGCCGTCAATGGCCCGCATCGTGACGGAGGGCGGCGTACGGAGCGAGGAGTGCCGGTCGACGAACGCGACCTGATCGGGACTGAGCGACACCTCGTGCCAGCCCGAGTCCCGGGTCACTTGGGTGAGGCCGGTCCCATCAAGTCGAACCCGGAACAGGTGCTGCTCGAGTCCGAGGTTGGTAACGCCCGTGAAAAAGACGATCCCGGCTTTTTCATCGATGCCCAGCACCTCGCCGACCACCCATTCGCCCGAGGTCAACTGCCGGAGCTTCCGGCCCTGCCGGTCGTAGAGCGCGAGGTGACGCCATCCGGAAGCTTCAGAGCTCCAGAGAAATCGTCCGTCGGCGAGGACTCGAAAATTATTGGGCGGATCGAGATAGGTCGCGCTGGTGTCGACCAGCCAGGTGCGGGTCACCCCGGTCCGAGGATCGAAACCGGTGAGCTCGAGCCGGTTCTCGAACCGGCTGACCACCTGGTAGGTCAACTCGGATCCGTCCGGCACCCACTCGAGATCGCGAAGGAACGGCATGGCCGGATTCCCCTGGGCTACGACGACATCTCGTTTCGTTCCGACATCGTAGACGTGAAGCTCCAGCGGGGGGTCGGGGTCCACCGTAAACGGATACCGAAACCGTTCGACCGTGGCCTTCCGATCGAGGTCGCGGAGGATCGGATACTGGTGGAAGCCCCGTTGATCGGCCTTGAGGTAGGTAATCCGCCGTCCATCGGGCGACCAGACGAACCACGGCCCCGCCCCCAGGAACCCGATCAGGTTGTCCTCCGAGGTCCCTCGGGCGATCTGCTCCTCGGCCCCGGTCTCGGTGTCGAGCAGAAAGAGATTGTCGTAGTCGCGGATGAAGGCGTAGTGTCGCCAGGTCGGCGAATACTTGCCTGGCTCGGCGGTGGCCAAATCGAACGGACCGACTTTCGCGGGCACGGCCAGGCGGTGAAGCCGCAGGGAGTCGGTGGCAAACAGGTACGGCCGGCCGCCGGATTCGAAGCGGATCGCCGTACCGTTTCGTTCGAGGTCAAACCGGGTGAACGGCAAGTCGGGGCCCGGAAACTCCGCCCCGAGCTTGGCCACGACCGCGGCCGTGAACACCGGCGCCCGGGCCCCAGTCCGGGGGTTTATCGCAACGAAACCGCCCTGGCCGGACGCCTCATCGAGGTAACCCAGAGACCCCGGTAGCCAGCGCACCGCCTGCACCCCGGTGGTCCCGAGCACTTCCCCCTTGAGCATCGACCCGAACAGGGCCACCTTCGACTCCTGCCCCGAGAGGCCTCCCGGTTGGGTGCCAAGGAGCACCGCACCAATTACCCACGTTCTTGCCTTCATGTTCCCTCCCGAACGGATTGGCACCAGCCCCGAGCGTGTGCCCCTTCGCGAGTTGGCAACGGGGTGGGCAGTCTGGAGATTAACGGGCCTGGGGGTGGGGTGGAAAAACCCCGCGATTGAGGCGGGGTCGCTGGGCAATGACCGGCGGGGGACTACTCCTCGGAGCCACCTCTGACCCGGCTCCGGCGCCAGGAATGAGGCTTCTCCGCCGTCGGGAGCGACGGCCCCACCACCTGCGTGGCCCCCGCCGTAAACACGTTGTCATCGAGCCATCCGACCAATTGGGCGTCGATCGACTCCGGGGGCTGCCCGAGCTCGTGCGGCAACACCGCCGTCCGTTTGCCCTCGTTCATCAAGAACCACATGGCGGGCAGTTCGGTTTCGCCCCGGCGGTCGTTGGCGAGCCGGCCCTCATAGGCCACGAAATGGAAATCTCGACCATGGTGCCGGATCCGGCGCTGTTCGGATTTGAATTGGGACATCGGCAATCTCAATGGGAGTCCTGCGGCGACCAGCCCCGGAAAAGCCGGTGTCGGTCCATCCACATCAAAGCCACGGAGATAATCTAACCCCGTCGGGGCCCGGCTCCCACCCCGGGCCATTCCCGGGCCCCGCCTCCCGACGACTCGACTCGCCGTTAGGCAGATTCGACCAGGAGCTAGTCGAGGGTGATTCGATAGAGCCGCGCCGCGTTGTCCCGCATGACCAGGCGGGCGATTTCGTACGCCCGGTCGCGGGAAATCTCCCCGTCGGCCATCATGCCGGAGAGGGCCATGGCGAGCCCCTTCCGGCCGGCCACACTCCCGAGCCAACCCCACTCCTCCCACCCGACCACCTCGTCGTTCGGATACGCATCGGACCCAAACAGGATCCGGTCGGGATAGGCACTCAGCCATTCGCGGAGCACCCCCGCCAAGGTATGCGCGGTCAGCATGTTGCTCAGAAACGAGAAATCCGCGTACACGTTAGGCCTGGCAAACAGCGACATCGTGTTCCGGGTATTCGGCCAGCCACCGTGGACGATCACGAAGTTGGTGCGCCGAAGCGAGGAGTCGTTGAGCGCCGGTTCGAGCAACAGCGGATCGCTGCCGGCGGCCTCGAAGTATCCCCCCGCGCCGTCCGCGGAGTGGATATGCACCGCCATCCCGAGCCGCCCGGCCTCGCGGCCGATGTACCGGAACAGGTAGTCCTGCAGCGGCCGGTACCGCGCCGGCGACGGCGCCCCGCCGGACCGGTAGCGGTGATACACCGCCCCCGCGTCCGTGGCGGACGCCGCGCCAAAATCGAGTTTCCGGAGATAGGCCGCCTCGAACTTCACCGCCACCGCGCCGCCCGCCGCCATCCGTTCAAGCGTCGGGGTCACCACCCGGCTGAGATACGCCCCGAACGTGGCCGGCAGCGACTTGACGCCAAGATCCCCGAGGTAGCGCCGGAGGTGTTTCTCGGTTTTCGGAAACAGGTCGGCTCGGTCCGGCGTGGTCTGAAGGGCCTTGGTCTCGAGCGGGAACAGCAACGGGTCGACAAACGACACCCACCGGAATCGGCTCGACGTCACGCCCCGGCCGAGCGCCATGCGGTTAGCCAATTGGACCCCGATCCCGAGCCGGTCGAGCACCCAAGCCGGGTAGTTGTCGCCCTGCTCCGCTTTCGCCTTGCTCTTCAGGGCCTTGAGCTCGGCCAGATGGGACTCCGATCGGTCGGTATAGCGGTAGCCGTAGAGGTCCCGCCAGGCCTCGACCAACTCAGGATTGTCCGCCGACAAGCGGAGCGGAAAGGCAAACGGCGGAAAGCCGTCGATCGGCAAGGCATCGAAATCCCGGTCGCCCGGCGCGGTCGACACCGGATGGGCGTGATTGTCGATGGCCCTGAGACCGCGAACATAGGCGAAGAGCGCCGAGTCGATCGGCGTCTGGGCTCCGGCCCCGGCAGCCGCCGACGCGACCAGCCAGCCAGTCACCAGCGCGACCCGCTTCATCACTCCTCCCATTCCGCGTTGCCGTCGACGGCGATCTCTTGGCCCGAGATGTGTTTCGCCTGATCGCTGGCCAGAAAGGCGCAGAGATCGGCGATTTCGTCCATCTCAATCCAGGTCCGCATCGAAACGTATTGGAGGGCTTCCTGTTCCAATTGCGCCGCCGGAATGCCCTTGTCCGCCGCCACCTTCGCCAGCACGCCCCGGCCCCGGGCATTGTTCATGAACCCCGGCAGCACCGTATTGCACCGAATGTTCCAGGGACCGAGTTCCCGGGCGCAATTTTTGGTCAGCCCCAACACCGCCACCTTGCCGGCCACGTAGGCCGCGCGCTTCGGGAGCATGGTCCGGGCCGAACTCGTTGAGAGGTTGATGATGCAACCGCTCCGCTGCTTTTTCATGTGCGGCACGGCGTTCTTGATGGTGTAGAACATCCCGCCCAGGTTGACCCGGATGCAGTGGTCCCATTCCTCGTAGTCGAGATCCTCGATGTAGCCCCGCGGACCCGCCACGCCGTGATTGTTGATCAGGACGTCAAGGCCGCCCATCCAGGCGAGGGCTTCCGCAAACAGAGCCTCGACCTGTTGGGGCTGGCCGACATCGGTCACGGTCGCGCCCGCGCCCGGCAGCGTGCTCCGGGCGGATTCGACCGCCTCCGGGTTCACGTCACAGATGTGGACCCGGTGTCCGTCGGCCACAAATCGCCGGGCAATCGCCAGTCCAATTCCTGATGCGGCCGCCGTAATCAGAACTCGCTGCGCCATCGTTGTCGACTCCTTAGATTCCCCGAATGACCCTCACCGACACCACCATCGACGTTCGTCACCTTGGCCGGGTAACGTACGTCGCCTCCCGGCTCTTGGCCACCGATGCCGGCCCGGTGCTCCTCGATACCGGGCCCGGATCAACCCTCGGGACGCTCACCGCTGAACTCGGCCGCCTCGGCGTCGGGGTCAAAGACCTTCACGCCATTTTACTCTCGCACATTCACTTCGACCACGCCGGCGCCACCGGCCTTTTGGTGGACGAAAACCCCAACATCGTGGTCTATGTCCACGAGTTCGGGGCCAAACATCTCATCAATCCCGCCAAGTTGGTGGCCAGTGCCACCCGAGTGTTTGGCGACGACATGGACCGATTGTGGGGCCGGTTCTTGCCCGTGCCGGCGGCCCAGGTCCGCCCCCTGGTGGGCGGCGAGACCATTTGGTTCGGGAGCCGGCGGTTCGACGTGCTCCATACCCCCGGGCACGCCGTGCATCACGTCGCCTACTACGACGTCGCCGACCGCACGGCCTATGTCGGCGACAACGGCGGGATCCGTTTACCGGAGCTGCCGGTGACCATGCCGGTTACGCCGCCGCCCGATTTCCACCTCGACGACTGGCTCGCGAGCCTCGACCGAATCGACGCGTGGGCACCTCGCCGGCTCTTCAGCACCCACTACGGCTTTGACGACGATCCCACGACCCATTTCGCCGACCTCCGCCAAGGGCTCCACGACTGGACCGAGGCAGCCCGTCGTTTGCTGGCGGAAGATCTACCCGACGCAGTCCGGGCCGACCGGTTCGACGAATATGTCGCCAATTGGTTCGCCGACAAGGCAGACCCCGAGGCCATCCGCGCCGCTCGCGAGTTCTCCAACTTTCGGGCTAGCTACCACGGCCTGGCCTGGTACTGGAAGAAGAAACTCGACCTGTAACGCCTCGGCCCGGGCTCGAAGGCGACCCACGGTCGCGACTTCAGGGACTCGGCGGCCTCGGCGCCCCGCCCATATCTGCCCCAATCGAGGCAGTGATGGGCATCAGTGAAGGGTGCGCGTGGAATCCACTATTTGCACGATGTTGTCATTCGAATTGCGATCGATGAAACTGATATAGGGATCGATCCCCGCATACACCGGCTTCTGTCGGCTCACGACGCGAACCTGTTGTTCGCCCGCCCCGATCCGGACACGCTGAATCGCCACCACATCGGCGGCACCGGAGCCGGCGTCGCCAGGCCGTGCGGTGAAGACCCCGACATCGACCAATTCATCGAATGCGGCCGGACGCTCGTTCCCCTTGCCATCCGCATAGACTTTGCCGGCATCGACGGTCAGCGTCGTTTCGAACTGGCCGTCGGCCATCCGGCGGACCGTGGCCTCCTTCGCCTTCAGTTCATAAAGCGTGATGCGATAGAATTGGTCGTGAACCAATTCGCGCTCCGCCGGCGTCCGAGCTAGCGACAGGAAGCCGTCCACCAGATCGACCGACCGCGCGTAGGGGGCCTCCTTGAAGCGATACCGGTCGAGCAGCGTGCGAAGCATGCCATTGACCCGGTCCTCGCCCAGGCGATCCTGGAGCAAGTACATCACGAGCGACGCCTTTTGGTAGTGGATATAGCCCTGATTGCGGGTGCGGGCGAGCGGGCTCTCCTCCGTTGCTTCCAATCGGCGTCCCTGGAGATACTGATCGAGCTCGTACTTCATCAAGATGCGCATCTCATCAACGCCGTACCGGTGCTTCATGACCATCAGGGCCGAATACTGCGCCAAGCCTTCGGTCAGCAGCTCGGCACCCTCCATGTCGGCGGGCATCAATTGGTGGAACCAATACTGGTGCGCCAGCTCGTGCGCGGTGACATAGGCCAGGAAATCGAGCTGCTTGGGATCGCTGAGATCCATGGTGAACCCGACATTCTCGGAATAGCCGATCGTGCCCGGAGCGGAGTTCGCGCCGCCACCATAGCCCGGCCGCTCGATGACTCGGGCATAAGCGTATTGATACGGCCCGAAATTCGTCCGATAATAGTCGAGCGCGCTCCGCATCACATCCAGGATCCGATCGATGTTCATCGGATGCTTGGCATCGTAGTAGACGCTCAACGCCACGCCCCCCGCGTCGGCCGATTTGACCTGGTAGCGCGCCGACTGGATCGTGATGAAGTTGAGCGTGGGGATGGGCGACACGAACCGCGCGGTCCGGCGTCCGTTGGCCACGGTGTCCGACACCCGCGCACCTGTCACCACCAGCGTTTGATCCGCGTCCGTCGTGACCGTGATATCGGTATTGACCCGCGTCACCCCCGCGTAATTATTGGCCAGCGCCGCTAGGTCATCGAGCTTCGGCGCCGGCACCGCGGGCGCAAGGCCGTACTTCCGTCGCTGGCTGTTGCCCTGCAGAAATCCCAGGCGGTTCATGCCCAGAACAGGGGCGAACAGTTGACCGACGGCATAGGTGCCGTTTGCGGCCGGCTGCGCATCGCCCTCGTACGATTGCCGGTCGCTCGGCAAGGCAGCCAGGCCACGCTTTGCGAGAATGGTCCGGAACGACAACGTTCCACTCACGCCCGGCAAGAGCGGCTGGTCGAATTGGAAGATGTGGTAGTTGAGTTGGTGGTCATCGTGCACCAGCTTCGCGCCCGGCACCGACACTGCGCGCAACGACGCGGCGCCAGGCAAGGTGCGGACATGCAACGCCGCAATCGGCGTCGATGTCGCATTGATATAGCGATAGGTGCCGTCAACCCGCATCGTGTTGCGCGACGGAGAGAGATCGACGTCGAGCGTGACGTCGGTCAATGTCGGCTGCGGAAGTCCGATATGGCGGGCATATTGGTGCTCTATCTGCGCGAGATCGTGGTTTATGTCGTCAACGCTCAGATACCGGTTCTTGATGTTCATGTTGTAGAAGAGAACACCTCCCAGTCCAACGGTGGTCACCACCGCTACCGCGAGAGACGCCAGCGGCCTGCCACGCAGCCGGCTCGGCAGGGTACGCCACTGCCCTTTCAGCGGCACCGCGGTGCCGCGACGCCACATCAGATGGCCGATCACGATCAGGATCGCCGCAAAGGCCAGCCAATAGAACCGAAGCCACCAGCCGACGGCACCGCCATATGACGTGCCGTTCAGCTCGGAAAACGTCATCGGCACGGTGGCATAGTTGATCAGCGGATGATCCAGTCCCATGCCGGCAAAGACCAACGTGCTGACGAGGTACAGCAGCATGAGGCCCCAGCCGACGAACTTGCTGGGACTGACGGCCTGGACCACGATCGACAGCACGGATATCAGGATCAGATAGATGGCATTTGGCAGGACAAACCAGGCCAGCCACTGCCCGGGCATGATATCGGTGACACCGCGCGCAAATTGGAACAGGACCGCCTCCACCAGCGTGATCACCACCCCGAGCGTCAGCAGGGCGCCCGAGACCCCGGCCAGTTTGGAGACGATAAAGACCCAGTTGGGCAGCGGTGTCGCATCGATGATTTCGTTGATCCGGCGTTCCCGCTCGCGCCAGACGATCTCGCCGGAGAAATAGATCGCCATCAACAAGCCGAACAAGCTGGACGTACCCTGAACCACCTCGATAATCGAGAAGGTGCGCGGCCAGATCGGGATGCCATAGAAACGCCCCGCGATGTTCAGCGTGCTGAACAGGTACAGCGCACTGACGACCGCGAGCACCCAGAAGGCCGGGCTCTTGAAGACCAGCGCCATCTCGAACAGCGTTCGGGTGCGAAGTTGCCACCAGGCGGCGCGCTCTGGCGTGGCCGCCGGCAGCCGATCGACCACTACTGGCTTTACGGCGGCCAGCGTCTTCTGTTGTGCCACCTGCCGCTTTACGCCCCGCGCGGAGGCACCGCGCTCGGCGAACCGGAAGCGCCACACCGCCAGGGCGACGATCGCCACGGAAAGCGCCAGCCATAGCAGGCGATTGGTGAGCAGCAGCGGGCTGACCTGCAGCGGCTGCGAGTTCGCCTCGATTGGGCTGAGATAGCGCGTGGCCATGTTGAAGGCTTGCGCGCCGAACGGTTCGATACACGCCGCGAGCGTGAAGTCCGGCCACTTCCTCACCATCGTGCCGAACGAGAAGTTGAGGACTAAGAAGAGAATAGCCGCCAGATAGCTGTAGGTGACCGACCGCGTCCAGCAGGCGATGGCAAAGAAGATCGCCGAGGTCACCAGGAGATTGGGCAGGGCGATCACGAAGTAGCCGAACAGGTAGTCCGGGATCCGGTTCGGACCCAGTACCTCGGGGTTGACCCAGGGCATCCACGTGCCCACCCAGATCGCCAGCGGCACCGCGAGAAACGACACCGCGGCGCCGAGAAACGCGCCGCTAAAGCGGCCGAACATGTAGGAGAATTTATCGACTTTGGTCGATCGGATGATGCTGCCGAAGCCGGTTTCATCATCGCGCACGACCACGTTAGCGACGAACGCGGTCGTCACGAACATGAAGAAGATCGACATGATCAGCTGGATCTGCGCGACCGCGACCGGCGCGTTGGTATGCACGTTGCCGCCGCTCCCGAGACGGATCGATGCCACCGTCGTCGCTCCGAACGTCAGCAGGAAGAACAGGATGGCCGCGACCCAGAAGACCGGATTGCGGAGCTGGTAACGGAGCTCGAAGCGCGCAATCGTTCTGAACATCGGGCCGTCCATTATGCGGCTGGCTCTGCGGCGGTGCGGCGGGCGCGCGTCAAGGCCGACAGATAGACGTCTTCCAATCCGCCGTCGACCAGCGAAAAGCCGTTGCCCGGATCCTGTTCGGACAAGACGTGGACCATGGTACGGCCCGCGAACAGACGGGTCGAGATCACCTCATACGCCGCCTTGACCTCTTCCAGGCTGTCGCGCTCGATCGTCTTGGCCCAGATGCTTCCGCGGCTTTGGGCGATCAGGTCGCCCGGCGCGCCGTCGAGCTGGATCCGTCCCGCCGCCAGCACCGCCATCCGAGGGCAAAGGTCGACAATATCCTCGACGATATGGGTCGAGAGGATGACCACGACATTTTCGCCGATTGCCACCAGCAGATTGTAAAAGCGGTTGCGCTCTTCGGGGTCGAGGCCGGCGGTCGGCTCGTCCACGATGATCAGTTCGGGATTTCCGATCAGGGCCTGGGCGATGCCGAAGCGCTGCCGCATGCCACCCGAGAAACCGGCGATCGCCTTCGTGCGAACCGACCACAAGTTGGTCTGGACCAGTAACGTTTCCACTGTGGCACGGCGGTCGGCGGCGGACACCACGCCTTTCAGCGAAGCCATGTGATCGAGCATGTCGTAGGCCGAGACCCGCGGATAGACGCCGAAATCCTGGGGCAGATAGCCGAGCGTGGCCCGCAGGCGAGCAGGTTCTCGAAGCACGTCGATATCGCCGAACGTGATCTCGCCCGCGGTCGGCGTCTGCAACGTCGCGATCGTCCGCATCAGCGAGGATTTTCCGGCGCCGTTGGGGCCGAGCAACCCGAACATGCCCTTACCGATCGAGATGGTTACCCCGTCCAGCGCCCGGGTACCATTCGGATAGACATGCTCAACACCCTTCAATTGCAGCACCGTATTTTCTCCTAACCTCTTCTGAAGCCGCCACGTCACCCCAATCGGGTGAAGCCGCGCGCTGGTGGGTCCGGGCGGCACAGCGGACAAGCTAGCGAAAGCCGGCGGCAGAATCAAATGACACTAATAACTCTTATGCGAGACATTAGCGACACTGGCATCTGTTGTCTTCTGTCTTCCCTTCGGGCGTCGGTAAGATCGCTGACGCACGCGGGTGGGACTTCCCGGAGCGGGGCCGGTCGAACCCATTGGATCGTTTGGCGGGCCCCCCGCCGATCGACCCGAAACATCCGCTGGTGGCGGAGACCTTCGATTTCCTCAACGACGCCAATGGCGAGCACGTCAAGCCCGCGCACGCCTGGGCGGCTCTCGACAGCGCCCGGACCGGTCGGGTGGTCGAAGGGGCGGTGGGCTTCGTCACCGGGTCGTGGCTCCTTTCGTAGCCGGGAATTTCTCCCGGGGGTGATTGGTCTCACCCGAGAAGGCGTCACCGCCTTCTGTTTATTTCCACACCTTAGAACAAGAGCTCCGGGGTGTGGCCGAGTTGTCAAACGGAGGGCCGGCGCCTGCTGCAGGAGGAGGTCCTTCGGGACGTCGAGGGTGGCAACGGCTTGCTCCCTGCGGGCGCTCGGGCCTGTTGGACGGGCCGCGGCCAATCGAGTACCTGCCGATCCGGACCGCCGCGTCCGACGTTCGGCGGCGACCCTATGGGTACGGCTTCATCTGATAGGCCGGGGGCACCTTGCCAAGCAACTCCCGAACGAAGAAATCCCATTGCCGCCGCCAAAAGTAGGGAACCGCCATCACGGAATGATTGGCATTGGGAATGATCAGGAACTCGAAATCCTTATTCGCCTTGATCAACGCATCGACCAGTCGGAGCGAATTGGCGGGCGGCACATTGTCGTCCAGCTCGCCATGCACGATCATCAACTTGCCGACGAGCTTCGACGCCCAGGTAATGTTGGAGTTGGCATCCCAGATCGGCCCCATTTCTTTGCCCATCCATTGTTCGTTCCACCACGCCTTGTCGAGCCGGTTGTCCTGGACGCCGGCCCCGGTCAGGCCGACCTTGTAGAAGTCCGGCCGCTCCGTGAGCGCCCGGACCACGTCGTAGCCCCCCGCGGAGTAACCGTAGAGGCCGACGCGGGAGGTATCCATCCAGTGATATTTCGCGGCCATCGCCTGGATCATGGCGATGTGATCGTCGAGGCCAACGGAGTGAACGTTCTGATAGGCAGGCTGCTGAAACGCGCGCGACCTGCCGGCCACCCCGCGCCCAAGCTCGCCCCTGTCAACCACAGCGGAGCAGCTTGTCATGCCCAACCTCTTCAATCCGACGATCGACCCCAACAAACCGGGCTGCACGTGACCACGCCGCAAGGCGCCATCCAGGTCGCCAAGGCCGAAGGCGCCTTCGGTGACAAGGTGG
>JANPEL010000193.1:0-1763 GCA_031431925.1 Gemmatimonadota bacterium
GGATCGGGAGGCCGGCGGCGTAGAAAAATTTGGCGATCTCCGCCGAAAGCGGGGCGCCCCCGGAAAGAAAGAACTTGAGCCGACCGCCCACTCGCGCCCGGATTCGCCGAAAGACCAGCCGGTCGGCCAGGGATCGCTGGATCCGAAGCCAGAGCGGGATCGGCCGGTGGGCCACGGCGAGGTCGGCGGCCCGCTCGCCGACGCCCTTGGCCCAGAAGAAGATCCAGCGGGCCAGGGGCGAGCCCCGGATCGCGGTTTCGAGGGCCCGGGCGTAGATCTTCTCATACAGCCGGGGCACGGCGGCCACGACCGTCGGGCGGAGTTCGGCCAGGTTGGCCGGGACCGCCTCGAGGCTTTCGGCGTAGTTGATCGTCACCCCCGCACTGAACATGCTGTAGTGACCGGTCATCCGCTCGAAGATGTGGGAGAGCGGGAGCAGCGAGAGGCATTCGTCGGTGTCCGATACCGGAAGCACCGACATCCCGGCCCGCACGTTGGAGGCGATGTTGCCGTGGGTCAGCATCACGCCCTTGGGCTCGCCGGTGGTGCCCGAGGTGTAGATGATCGTCGCGAGGTCCTCGGGGCCGGCCCGGAGCGCCTCCTCGCGCCAACCCGGCCACTGGGGGGCCGCCGCCTGTCCAGCCGCCGCCAATTGATCGAGCGACTGGACCCGCGGGCCGGTGACGGCGGGGTCGAACGCCACGATCCACTCGAGGGCCGGCAGGGTGGGCAAGAACTCCGCGAGCTTGGCGTACTGGCCGGCGCTCGACACGAACAAGACCCGGGCCCCGGAGTCGGCGAGCAGGTACTGGGTTTGCTTGCCGGTCAGGGTGGGATAGATCGGCACATCGGCGGCCCGAGCGGCCAGGCAGGCGAAGTCGACGAACGCCCACTCGGGCCGATTTTCCGACAGGATGGCCACCCGGTCGCCCGGCTGAATGCCTAACGCCAACAAGCCCTGGCTGATTGCCTCGATGGTTCGGGCTACCTCGGCGTAGGGGTACTCCCGCCACCGGCCCTCCTGCTTGGCCCGGAGCGCGATCCGTTCCGGCGGGAACCGGTCGATCGCTCCGAAATAGAGCGCCGTCAGCGTCGGTGGGCCGGGTCTCGGCTGGCTCACTGGTGGAGGAACCTGATGACGACGCGGCGGCCCGAGCCGGGGATCTTCTCGCCGGAGGCCCGGTACGCGTTGATCTCGACGACGGCGCGGTCGGGCACGACCCGCCCCTTGACGCCCCGGACGGTGGCGGTGGCGAGGCCGTTGGTGCCGGTGGTCAACGAATCGGCCGTTCGCCCGGACAGAAATCCGACGGCCGGCGAGTCCACGGGCGCCGGTTCGATCAGGTGAAGCGCCACCGGCCGGCCAATGACGCCGACCCGGGGGGCCCCGCCTTCGAGCGCCACCCGGATCTGAATCCCGATGGTGTCCCGGGTGACGTTCAGCGAATCGACGCCGTCGAGCCGAAGGGTATCAACCCGCGCCGTGAGGGTGAATTTGACGGCAGCCGGGGTGGAGACCAGCGTGTCTTTGCCGAACACGCCGATCTGGACGTCGGCGGTGCCGACGGCCTTCCGGGCGGTGACGATGCCCCGGACGGTGTCAATCGCGATCGCGGCCGTGTCGACGGTTCGCCAGGTCAGGGCCGCGGGGACGCTGTCGCCCTTGGCGTTTCGGGCCACCACCCGAATGGTCACCGACCGGCCTTCCTCGAGAAACGAGTTGGCCGGCTGGGTGATCTCGAGATAGGAGATCTGGTCGTCGT
>JANPEL010000194.1:0-24699 GCA_031431925.1 Gemmatimonadota bacterium
GGAAGCTGACCGAGCAGAGATGGCCGGTGACTCCCATCCCGTGCTTATGGGCTTCCTCGATGGCGGCGCCTAATACGGCGCGGCTGACCCCGCCCTGGAACTTGAGCCAGGTGACGCCTTCGCTGGCGAGGTAGGCCACCACCCGGCGGGCTTCTTCGGGGCTTTCGAGCCGGCGCTCGCGGCCGGGCCCGGGGTCGGGGCCGTCGAGATAGGGTCCGCTCAAGTGCATCCGCGGTCCGGGGGCCAAGCCACGGTCGATGTCGCGCTTGGTGTTGATCTCGTCGTAGGGCATCTGGGCGCCGGCGGTGCGGACGGTGGTGATGCCGCCGCCGAGATAGAGCCGGGGGGCCGAAACCGCCATCTGGGTCAGGCCGGCGCTCGAAAAGAAATATTGGTGGGCGTGGAGGTCGTAGAGTCCGGGAATCACCGTCGTCCCCGTGAGATCATGGACCTTGGCGCCAGGGGGCACGGTGACCAATGCGTCGTCACCGACCGCGGTGATCCGGCCGTCGGTGAGGACCACGGTTTGGTTGTCGCGAACCGGTGCGCCGGTGCCGTCGATTACCCGGACGTGCCGAAGGGCTATGACGGGCGCGTCTTCGACCACGAACTGCCGGGTCAGGGGCGACAGCGTGGGTCGGGGTTGGGCCGCGACTGGAGTGGTCAGGGCGACGACGAGCATCGCCTCCTGGAACGAGGGCATTCTCATGAGGTGGAGAATACCAACAAAATCAGGGTTCCGCGATTCGGCGGGCCTCAGGCCGTCTTGACCGAGGCCGCCAGTTCGAGTCCCAACTCCCGAACCGACACTTCGCGCATTTCGATCTTCCGGATCTTGCCGGTGACGGTCATCGGAAACCCCTCGGAAAATCGGATGTAGCGGGGAATCTTGAAGGTGGCGATCTGGCCTTTGCAAAACGCTCTGATCTCCTCCTCGGTGGCGGTGTGGCCGTCTTTCAGTTTGACCCAGGCGCAGAGTTCCTCGCCGTATTTCTGATCCGGTACCCCGACGATCTGAACATCTTGGACTTTCGGATGGCGATAGAGGAACTCCTCGATTTCCCGGGGAAAGATGTTTTCACCCCCGCGGATGACCATGTCCTTGATCCGCCCGATGATGTTGACGTAGCCGTCGTCTCGCATCACGGCCAGATCGCCGGTGTGCATCCAGCCAGCCCGGTCGATCGCGGCCGAGGTGGCGAGTTCGTCGCCCCAGTAGCCCAACATCACGAGGTAGCCCCGGCTGAGGAGTTCTCCCGGAGTGCCGCGGGGTACCGCTCGCCCGGTGTCGGGGTCGATGATCTTGCACTCGACGTGGGGATGAACGGCGCCGACGGTGGCGGTCCGGTGCTCGAGGTCGTCGGCCTTGCCACTTTGGAACGAGACCGGGGAGGTCTCGGTCATGCCATAGCAAATGGTGACGTCCCGGAGGTGCATCCGGGCGATGGTTGCCTTCATCACCTCGACCGGACAGGGTGAGCCCGCCATGATCCCGGTCCGGAGGCTCGAGAGGTCGTAGCCGGCAAAATCCGGATGCTGCAGCTCGGCGATGAACATCGTCGGCACCCCGTACAGCGACGTGCACCGCTCGGCCTGGATGGCCTCGAGGGTGGCCTTGGCGTCGAACGCGACGTCGGGATAAACCACCGCCGCCCCGTGGGTCAGGGCGCCAAGATTGCCCATGACCATGCCGAAACAGTGGTAGAGCGGCACCGGCACGCAGATCCGATCGGCCGCCGTGTAGCCGCAGCCCTCCCCGACGAAGAACCCATTGTTGAGAATGTTGTGATGGGAGAGGGTGGCGCCCTTCGGAAACCCGGTCGTCCCTGAGGTGTACTGGATGTTGATCGGATCGTCGAAGTCGAGTTCCGACTCCCGATCGCGGAGCTTGGCCGCGAGGGCCGGCCCGCCGCCCTCGAGGAACTCCTCCCACCCCAGCATGCCAGCAGAGCCCTCGCCGAGGAGCACGGTGGCCCGGAGCGAGGGGAGCTCGGGGGTCACGGCCCGGAGCATTTCGAGGTAGTCGGTTTGCCGGAAACTCCGGGCAGCCACCAACGCCGTGACGGCCGATTTCCCCAGGGCGTACTCGAGTTCGTGGCGGCGGTAGGCGGGGTTCACGTTCACCAGCACGGCACCGACCTTGGCGGTGGCGTACTGGACGATCAGCCATTCGACGCAGTTGCCGGCCCAGATCCCGACTCGGTCGCCCTTTTCCACCCCGAGAGAAAGGAACGCCCGGGCGGCCCGTTCCACCGTTTCGTGGAGCTCGCCATAGGAGAAACGGACCCCTTGGTGACGGCTGACGACGGCCAATGCCTCGGGGGTTTCCCGGGCCACGCGGTCCAATTCCGCCCCGATGGTGCGGCCAAGCAGCGGGGCCGTCGAGGGGCCGGAGACGTACGAAAGGGCTGTCATAGGGGGCTCCGAGGGGTTTCCGAGGGGAATTTAGGGGGAAAAAGGCCTTTTCCCTATTGTGTTCCCGGGAGGGCTCCTTAGATTTTCTCTCGGAAGTCGAACCCCGTAGTAGTTGGATCGTGTCCCTTTTCAGAGGAGAAAGCATGGCAGCCAAGAAGAAACCCGCCAAGAAGGCGGCCCCGAAGAAGGCAGCTCCGAAGAAGGCAGCGAAGAAGCCGGCCGCCAAACGGAAGCCGTCTGCTGCATTCATGAAGCCGATGAACCTGAGCGAGAAGCTCGCCGCGGTGCTTGGTTCGAAGCCGTTGCCCCGGACCGAAGTCACCAAGAAGCTCTGGGCCTACATCAAGAAGAACGATCTGCAGGACAAGAAAAACCGGCGGAACATCAATGCCGATGCCGCGCTCAAGCCCGTGTTCGGTGGCAAGGCGACGGTCAACATGTTCGAGATGACCAAATTGGTGAACAAGCACCTGAGCTAACCGCGATTTCCGCGGGTATCACGAGGGGCCGGACGTCTCCGGCCCCGTTTTTTTTCGCCGAACGCCGAGTGCCGAGTGCCGAGCCTGTTAGCGAAGATCGAGGACGCGGCGGGCTTTGCCTTGGGAGCGGGCGATGGTGCCGGGGGGTTCGACCCGGACGGTGGTGGCGACGCCGATGAAGGTCTTGATGTCGTGGGCCAGGATCTGGGCGCCTTGGTGGGCGGCGTGGGAGGAGATGGTGTCGTCCTTCGGTTCGACCACGACGTCGAGGGTGTCGAGGCGGCCCTCGCGGCGGACCTCCAGCAAATAGTGGGGGCAGTAGAGGCCGATCTTGAGGATGTACTCCTCGACCTGCGACGGAAACACGTTGATTCCCCGGATAATCAGCATGTCGTCGCTCCGGCCGGTGATCCGGGCCAGGCGGCGCATCGTGCGAGCGGTGCCGGGGAGGAGCGTCGTCAGGTCGCGGGTCCGGTACCGGATGACCGGGAGGGCTTCCTTGGTCAGTGAGGTGAGGACCAGCTCGCCGGGGCTGCCGTCGGGCAACGTCGTCCCGGTGTGGGGGTCGATGATCTCGGGGTAGAAGTGGTCTTCCCACAGGGTCAGGCCATCTTTGGTTTCGAGGCATTCGCTGGCAACGCCGGGGCCCATGACTTCCGACAAGCCGTAGATATCGACCGCGTCGATCGCGAACCGGTCTTCGATTTCCCGCCGCATCTCTTCGGTCCAGGGTTCGGCTCCGTGGATCCCAACCTTGAGCGAAAGCATCCGGGCATCGATCCCCAACCGCTGGCACTCGTCGCCGATGACCAGCAGGTACGACGGCGTGCACATGATCACGTCGGGGCGAAGATCCTGGATCATCTGGATCTGTTTGTCGGTCTGTCCCCCGGACATCGGGATGACCGTACACCCCAGCCGCTCGGCGCCGTAGTGAGCGCCGAGGCCCCCGGTAAAGAGCCCGTAGCCATAGGTCACCTGCACGGTGTCGCCCTTCCGGCCCCCCGCGGCGCGGATCGAACGGGCCACCAGCTTGGACCAGGTCTCGAGGTCCTTGGCCGTATAGCCGACCACGGTGGGTTTCCCGGTGGTGCCCGATGAGGCGTGGACCCGCATCACTTGTTCGCGAGGCACGGCAAACATCCCGTACGGAAAGGTCTCCCGGAGGTCTTCCTTGGCCGAAAACGGAAACCGGGCCAGGTCCTCGAGCGTGGTGAGATCGCTCGGGTGGACGCCCTGCTGCTCGAACTTCTCGCGATAGCGGGGGACGTTGTCGTAGGCATGGTTCAACGACCACCGGAGGCGTTCGAGCTGGAGGCCCGCGATTTCATCGCGGCTGGCCACCTCGATCCGGTCGAGTTCCTTCTTGACCGGACCGGGCCGAAGGGTCTTACCATGGCGCTCCGTTGGAGGGCGCTTGAGGAGCTTGAACGGGGCAGGCTTAGCCATGGGTCCGATCTCCGAGGGGCGGCGTCCGGTCAGCCCAGGGCCGGGCCCGTTCGAGCTGACCCGCCAGGCGGAACAGCGTGGCTTCATCACCCAATTTCGTGACGAAATGAACTCCGATCGGAAGGCCCTCGGCGTTCCAATCGAGCGGCACGCTCATGGCCGGTTGGCCGGTGGCGTTGAACAGGGGCGTGAAAGGAATCGTTTCGAAGATCTGATCGGCCATCTGGTCGAGGAGGCCAGCCAGTTTGAGCAACCGGCCCGACCCGATCCGGCCAACGATCTCGAGGGCGGCGCGCTCGGCCGGTTTCGGCTGGAGGGCGCCGATCGGAAATGGCGGCACGGCCAGGGTCGGTGTGAGCAAGGCATCGTACTGCTCGAAGAACGCCCCGACCTTCCGCCCGACCTGTCCGACCACCCGGAGCGCAATGGCCAAATCCTCGGCGGAGAGGGCCTTGCCGAGCAGACGGACAGCCCAGGTAGCGGCCTCGAACTCGGTCCGGGACGGTTTCTTCCCGAGAATCAGGCCGGCATCGTAAATATCGGCAGCGCACTCGGAGCTGACCATCGTCACGAATGCCTTGGCGAATCCGGCGCCGTCGAAGACCGGCGCCGCCTCGACGACGTGGTGGCCTAACGATTCCAGCAGCGTGGCCGCGTTGGTCACCGCGGTCACGCAGTCCGGATGCGAGGCTTGGCCGAGGAAGGACCGGGTGGTGAAGGCAATCCGGAGCCTCCCCGGCTCTCGGGTTACTTCCTCGAGGTAGGGCCGTTCCTGGGCCGGGCACGCATAGGGCGCTCCGGGGTCGGCGCCGGCGGTGGCGTCGAGCACGGCAGCGCTATCGCGGACGCTCCGAGTTATCACGTGATCGACCACCGCGCCGTGCCAGAGCTGGCCGACATCCGGGCCGGTGGGATTCCGGCCCCGGCTGGGCTTCAAGCCGAACGCGCCGCAGCAGGACGCCGGAATCCGGATCGAGCCGCCGCCATCCCCGCCGCCAGCGATGGGCACGATCCGGGCGGCCACCGCCGCGGCGGAGCCACCACTCGAGCCGCCGGTCGTGCGGTCGAGATTCCAGGGATTCCGGCTCGGTCCAAACCGTTCCGGCTCGGTGTACGGGGTGAGGCCGAATTCCGGGGTGTTGGTCTTGCCGAACGGAACCAGCCCGGCCCGCCGGAACCGGGTCACCAACTCGGTATCGTGATCGGGACGGTAGTCGCCGAGGAAACGGCTGCCGGCCCGATACGGCTCGCCCTTCACCAATTGGACCAGGTCTTTGACCAGAAATGGCACCCCGCCGAGGGGCCCGGTGCTGACCGGGGTGGCGCGGGCCGCGTCATCCATCCGGTGAATGATGGCGTTGAGTCTGGGGTTCAGGTGGTCGGCTCGGGCCAGCGCGGCCTCGAGCACCTCGCGAGCCGAGACCTGCCGGGTCCGAATCAGGTCGGCGAGGCCACGCCCGTCGTAGCGGTGATAGTCATCGAAAGCCATGGTGTCTCGGCAAAAAGGATCAGAAGCGGATCACGAAATCCACGTAGGGAACCCCGGGGAACACCCCACCGTCGGTCGCATTGAGGAACCCTAGCGACACCGACATCTTTTCGCCGAAAATCCGAAGGCCGTAACTCAAGCCCACCTCACCGCCGCCGGTGGAGACGTAATTCTCGGTAATCAGCTTGAGCCGCCGGGCGATTCGGGTTTCGCCGCCGAACATGAGCAGCGGGTCGTCGGCAAAATCGCCGCCGGCAAACGGCACCACCGCGCCGAGTGTCAGAGCGTGGTCCTTGGAACCGAACGTCCCCACACTGTAGAGCGCGCCGACGCCGTTGTTGTCGAAATCGTCGTCGGCGATCCCCCCCGCCCAGCCCACCAACCCTCCAACGGCCAGTTTGGCATTCTCACCGAGGTCGATCCCGGCCTTCGCGGTGAGGAAGAAGACGTTGTCGGTGAAGTTATCGAACGGGAAGATCGAAAACCCGGCACCGATCTGGGAGTTGCCGCCGACGCCGTAGCCCCCGCTGACGAAGAAGAGGTAGGTGCTGGAGAAGTCGCCTTCGCCCTTCGGGAGACTCCGGGCGGTGGGCCCGAAGAAGAGCCGGGTCGGGTTGGGGTCATCGAACCAGAGTTGCCCTCCTTTGACCGCCCCGCGCGACATCTCCTTGATGTCCCGGAGATCGGCCCGGCGGATGGCGACAATCCCGCTTCCGGTTTCGAACCGGACCGGGTCACCGGTGACGTCGACGAACCGGCCCACCAAACTCGAGCCGTCGGCCAACCGGACCACCTGGACCGCGCTACTGTCAGGCACCCGGAGAAACCGCTGGCCCTTGATCTGAGCCACCATCGGCGCGGCCATGGACCCCAAGATCGCGATGGCAACCAAACCGCTCAATATCGGACGCTTCACTGGATCACTCCCTCGTCAAATTGAGGCTGCAACATGGCGGACCGGCGTGACCTCCGCGTGACGCGGCTCAGCGCTCATGGCCCAGGTCGCCCCGGAACGGCCCCCGGCCCGGGAGCCGGCGGCCGGCCGGCTCGGGATTGGGATAGAGCCGGGTGGCGTCCGCCCCCCGATAGAGGAACCCGTTCTGCATGACGGACTCGATCTTCCGGGTGTTTTTGATGTCATCGAGCGGATTGGCGTTCAGAATGACCAGATCGGCCAGCTTGCCCGGTTCGATCGAGCCGATTTGAGTGTCGAGGCCGAGATACTTGGCGCCGTTGATCGTCGCGATGGCGATGATCTCCGCCGGGGTAAATCCGCCCCGGCTCAACAGCTCCATTTCCCAATGTTTGTCGAGCCCGTGCATCTGGCCGTGGCCGCTGACCTGGATCGACACCCCGGCCGCCGCCAGCTTCCGGACTTCCTCCGCCATCGACACCGCGTAGATGTCGTCGGCAAAATAGCGAGTGGGCCGGCGAAAGGTGATCAGATAGTCCTTCGGGAAAAACGTCAGAAGCTTCGGGTCCTCCCAGAGTCGCTCGTCCTGATGAAAGGCGGACTCCCCCTGGGGGCCGTTGTACGAGACGATGAGGGTCGGGGTATTGCCCGCAGCGGTAGCGGCCCAAAGCCGGCGCACATCGTCGTAGAGAGGGGTCAGTCCCACCGTGTGTTCGAGGCCCGACACGCCGTCCATCAGCATGGTCCAGTTCATCTGGAAATCGACCGCCGTCTCGGCGACGACGTTCACGCCCATCCGCCGGGCCGCGTCGTACATCTGGATCCGGGCGGATCGGTTGAACTGGACGTAATCCTTCAGCGCCGTCGCGCCATAGGATTTATTGAATCCGACCACTTCGTCGGCATCGGCCTGTGAGGTGATTGGCCGGAACAGCTTGGGCCGGTAGTTCCGAAGCCCGTAAATCGGCTGACCCACCGTGAGGAGCCTGGCCCCGCGGATCTCACCTTTCCGCTGGAGGTCGATCACGAGGTGGTCTTTGACGTGATTGCCGTACACCTCATAGAGCGTCGTCGTCCCGTAGGCCAGGTTCGCAACGAGGCCGAGTTGGTCTTGCTCGACGACGTTGAGCGATGACAAGTCCATGTTGTAGTGCCCATGGGCGTCGATCATACCGGGCATGACCGTCTTCCCCGCCAGATCGACAATGTGAGCGCCCGCCGGGGGCGTCAGGCCAACGCCGACGGCTTCGATCTTGTTCCGATTCACGATGATGGTGGCGCGGTCGAGGACCCGGCGGGCGGGATCGACGGTGATGACCCGGGCGTTGATCAGCGCGATGACACCAGTGGGCGCCGCGATCTCATACTCAACTGTTAAATCGGTTCTTTTGACAGTTGCCGCGCCGGCCAAGACGTCGGTCAGCGCCTTCTCGTCGAACTCCGGGCCGCGGGTCCAGGTCAGTCCCTTGCTGTCCGCCGTCCAGTCGAGATAGTCGCCATCCTCCGCGTTGATGCGATAGGCAACGCCCTGCTTATCGTAGGGACTCACCGTCATTATCTTGCCGGCAAATGCCACCGGAACCACATAGCTCCGGAGGTATTCCTGCACCGCCATCCACCGCCCATCGGGGGACATGACCGCCCGGACCGCGTGCGGGAAGGCGTAGAGGGTCCGGCGGTCGAAGCCATCGGACCGGATCGAGCGGAGAAACATCGTGTCGCGGACCATCTCGGTGAAGAAGAGGGTCGAGCCATCGGGCGAGAAACTGATGGCGGGGGGCCGGCGGGACGCATGGGGATAGCTCGGCTTCCACTCGAGCGTGGTGACTTCGCGTTCTTTCCGGTCGGGGCCGAGCACCATGAGACCGAACTCGGTCTGGTCGGCGAGGTCGACTCCCCGGTGCACGTCATCGCCACCCCGGAGATAGGCCAGGGTCCGGCCATCCTCTGAGAGCCGGAGCGAGCCGTACTGGACCGGTTTGGTGGTCAATCGGACCGGCGGGGCGCGGCGGGCGGCCCCGCCGAGCACCTGAGACCATACCGCACCCAGGCTGTCATCGGCCCAGGAGGCGTAATACACGGTCCGGCTGGCCGGATCGTAGACCGGACTCGACTCGAAGGCGCGGGACTGGGTCAAATTGACGGCCGCCGCGGCGCCCTTGAGGTAGATGTCGCCTAACGCCTCGTAGAGGACACCTTGATCGGTCCGCTGGCCAAACCGGTGCGCGGTGCTCCGGGCCTTCCCGGCGCCGGCGAGCGGCACCGGAAACCGGATCGTTTCGGCCAGCACCCGGCTGACCGGCGCCCGGAACGGGATCTCCCGGACCGCGCCCGAGGCGGCGGACACCGCGTGCAGCTTGCCTCCGAAGAACACCACGATGTCCTGGCTGTTTGGCGTCCATGCGATGTTGGGGTAGATCCCGAAAGTGGTGCCCGCCCCGGACTCCTGCCGGTCCCGGTCAAGATTCGGAACGAGGACCCGTTCCCGCTGAGTCGCCAACTCATGGAGCACCAGCACGGTCCGGGTGTCGTCACGGTGAACGTAGGCAAGCCACTCACCGTTCGGCGACAACTGGGGATCGGCCGCGCCACCGGTGCGTTCGAGGTAGGTGGCCAGCTCGCCGGTCTTGAGGTCGTAGGTCCGGATCCGAAACCCTGACTGATAGATCGGGCCGGCGGGCTCGGAGAAATAGACCTTGCCGTTGGACGGATGCTCGTTGAAATGGGTGGCCGCGCCGAAGACGCCGTTCTTGACGATCTCGGTAGCCGAGCCGTAGGCGTCGACCCGGTGTCCGGCAAACCGGGCGCCGAGGTCCATTGTGCTGAGGTAGACGGCCCGGCCGTCGCGGGACCAGGAGCCCTGGAAGGCCCGATTGTCGAACTTCGAATACTTGGCCACCGAGTCCGTGCCGCGATATAACACCCAAACCTCTTCCCGGCCGCTTCGGTCCGAGGTGAAGAGGATTCGGGTCCCATCGGGACTGTACCGCGGCAGGTGGTTGTAGGATCGTCCCTTGGTCAGCGGCATCGCGGCCCCGCCGGCCAACGGCATTTCATACAACGTGCCCAGCAGATCGAAAACGACCTTTTGTCCGTCCGGCGACACGTCGACCGACAGCCAGGTGCCCTCGGTGGCCGTGAACTCGAGTCGCTTGGTCGGACCGCGAACCGAATCCACGTTGAACGGCTGGGCGGCCTGCAGGAGCAGCAGCAAAGATGAAATCATCGGTTACTCAATCCTGGCGATGGCCGGTTGGACCAGCGGAAAACGCTTGAACACGGCCGGGTCGTGACCCGGGACCACGAGGCGCGCGCCGCCGGCAATCGTGACCATCCGGGACTGGGCCGCGAGATTGGAGACGGTATCCCAAGTGGCCGCGATCGGCCGATGACGCTCGAGATTTTCATAGAGGTAGAGATTGTCGGAAGCGAGCACCGCGACGCCCGATTTGACCGGGACACTGACATACTGCGATTCCTTGGTGTGACGGCCGCCGATATACACCGTGATGCCCTTGGCAATCATCTGTCCGTCGCCGTCGACCAACTGAAGCCGCCCGTCGGCGGCAATCCGGCCGAACATGTCGATGTCGGATTGGAATACCCCGGTTCGGGGCAGGTTGGCCGGAACCCGATAATGCTCGTATTCGGCCCGCTGGACCCAGACCCGGGCCTTGGGGAACAGGTCCGCGCCGTCGGCATGATCCCAGTGCAGGTGGGAAATGACGATGTCGGTGACATCTTCGGGTTTGATGCCGAGCTTGGCCACGGCCGCCGACGGCTTCACGAAATCGGCCACGTTGGCCTTCCATGAATCCAGAAACTCCTGGCGGTAGAAGCCGGCGTCGACCAAGATGACCCGGCCTTCGCCTTTGATGACCCAGATCATCATCGATCCGTCAATTTTCCGAGCCGGGTCGGCCCCGAGAATCAGGTTGTCGGCGCCGAATCCGACCAACCGGGCATACTCGACCGCGTAGACCTCGTAGGTGGGCCCGGGCGCCGAGCCCAGAACCATCGCGGCCAGGATCGACCAGAACCGAATCATCGTTCGCTCCCTGCTCGGTGCACCGACAAGAACTCGGCCAGCACCTCGTTGAAGGTATCGGGATCTTCCATCGGTAATCCGTGATGAGCATCCGGCACGACCACCATCTTGGCGTTAGGCATCAGCCGGACGTACTCCTCTTTGCGCTCGGGCGGGGTGTAATCGAGTTCCGAAACCACCACCAACGTCGGGACCCGGATCGCCCCGATGCGGGGGGTGACCCGCCAGCCGATCAGGGCCCGCAACGAGGCAAGGTAGCCGTCGCGATCGTTGGTCAGGAACCGTTCGAGGAACCGGGCCCGTTCCGGGCCCTGGTCCGGATTGGGGAAGAGCCGGGGCGCCAGCACCTCCCCCATCTTCCGGAGGCCCAGCCACCGGACGATCGCCACTCGGCTCCACAGCCCGATCTTCTCGGTCAGGTTCCGCGGGACCAACTCGGGTCCGCTGTTGACGATGGTCAGGGTCCGAATCAGGTCCGG
This sequence comes from Gemmatimonadota bacterium, assembly GCA_031431925.1. GTDB lineage: Bacteria > Gemmatimonadota > Gemmatimonadetes > Gemmatimonadales > GWC2-71-9 > SHZU01. The sequence goes on from JANPEL010000194.1 coordinate 11,273, forward strand.
GGCGTCGACCGCGAGTTGGAACGCGATCATCCCGCCCATCGAAAGGCCGACGACATGGACCGGCCCGCCGACCACCCGGCGAATCAGCTCGGCGCTCTGACGCCCGAACTGCGCCAGCGAGTAGGGGCCTCGGGGCTTGGAGGTTTGGCCGTGGCCGCAGACATCATGGACCAGCACCCGGTAGGATGATTCGAAGCAGCGGCGCTGGGGCTCCCAGTCCCGGGTGGCGCCACCGAGGCCGTGAAGAAACAGGATCGGCTCGCCGGCGCCGTGATCTTCGTAGTAGAGGGAAACGTCGGACAGATCGAGCTGCGCCACGGGGGCATTTCGCTGGAGTCGACCCTCAGTATATCACCGACCCAGTTAGCGATCCACCGTCAAAAAGAGGTTGCCCCCCCGCCGGTTGCAGCTGCCGCGGAGTTCCAGGTTTCGACTGCCGCCCATCAACCCGTAGGCCGATTGGCACAGGACCCCGTCCGTCAACCGGACCTGGATCGTTTGGACGCTCCGCCGGTTCCGGCGGTTGACCCCGGTTGATGACCACCGCATCCGGTAGTTCGCCCCCTGCATGACGGCCTGCCCGTTGCCCGACAGGTACGGCCCAACGCCGGTCGGTACCCTCCCCAGGGGGGCGGTTCTCGGCCAGGCACCGGAGGCTTCGTTGTATTGGAAGGCGCCAAGGCGGAGGGTGCGGAGGTTGGCCACGATCTCGGCGCCAACCGCTTTCTGGCGGAGGTTCTGGTACTTCGGAAGCGCGATCGAGGCGAGCAGGCCGATGATCGACAGCGTCGTTAACAGCTCAACGAGCGTAAAGCCCCGGCGGTTCATCGGCTCCCACCTTCAAATGTCGCGTCCTGGCCCGGCGTAACCGTCATCACCAGGGAACGACCACCGATCGTGGACAAGAGCTGGTAACTCCCCGCCCCGGTGTCGATCATCGAGACCGACGGAAACGAGCCTCCGAGATCACTCAGGGATGCCGGGAGCCGGCCGTGCTCTTGTTGATACAGATCCACCAGCAACGACGTGGCAATCATCACCTGCTCGGCCGATGCCTCAGTGGAAGGGGCTTCCGGGGGGTCGAACGTCGGGTAGAGCCAGGCCGGTTCGGTAACTGTCAGATAGACCGCCAGTGTCAGACAGACGACGATGATCGCGGGCCGGAGGTACCGTTTCCAGATCGGAATCGGCGGGGGAATGAGGGCGGTCGGCTTGGCCGCCTCGTGCTCGACCAGTTTGTCGTAGGCCGTTGCCAGCTCCTGCTTGCCGTCAACCGGACCGGGAGGGCCGACCGGGGCCGGGGTACTCCCTGGCGACACCGGGCGCCCGACCGCGAACGTCGTCGTCACGGCATCGAGCGCGCTTTGAAGTTCCTGCCGATTGCTGTCGGGACGATCGCCCATGGAATACCCGCCGAAAGGACCGGTTGCCTGACCTCCCGGTAGGTATCGGCGGCGGCGGAAAGACCTTGAGAGCGGCGCTAATGGCCGGCGGCCATCCCGTCCTTCCGGGGATCGGAGGCGGCGGCGTAACCCTTGACCAGTTTCATGATGGCCTGGGCTCCCCCGGCCGAACTCGGAATCAAGTCGGCCACGTCGTGACCAAGGGCTCGCAACGTGGTGCGGACCGATTCGCCGATCGGCCACTCCAGACCGACCCGGCTTCCGGACAGATGCCGAAACCGGGCTTGGTCGAGGGCTTCCTGCAGGTCCATCCCGAACACCAACAGGTTCATGAGGACTTGGACGTGGCCCTGGGGCTGCATCGCGCCGCCCATCACGCCATAGCTCATCCACGGTGACTCGACGCCCCTCGCGTCGATCTTGGTGACGAAGGCCGGAATGATGGTGTGGAACGGGCGCTTCCCCGGGGCGACGGTGTTCGGCAGGCCCTCGGTCATGGTGAAGGCGGCGCCGCGATTTTGGAGGGCGAGTCCGGTGCCGGGCACCACCACGCCTGAGCCGAACCCGCCGGCCAGACTGTTGATGAGCGACACCATGTTGCCGAACTGATCGGCGGCCGTCAGGTAAATCGTCTCGCTGGCCGTCAAGGCCGGCCCCGGCTCGGCGCGGGGGGTGGCCTTGGCCGGGTCGAGCTTCGACCGGCGGTCCGCGATGAAGCCGTCAGAAAGCAGGTGCTCGGCCGGCGTCTTCATCGCAGCCGGGTCACCGACAAACCGCTCCAGGTCGGCAAAGGCGAGCTTTTTGGCCTCGATCAGGTGATGGAGGTACGGCGCCGAGTTGTGGCCCATGGATTTGAGATCGAAGGGCTCGAGGATCCGGAGCATTTCGAGCGCGGCAATACCCTGGCCGTTCGGCGGCAGTTCGTAGAGCCGGTAACCCTTGAACGGCACCGACATCGGCGTCACCCAGTCGGAGCGATGCGCCGCCAGATCGGCCTGGGTAATGAAGCCGCCGAGCTCTTGCACCCGTTTGGCGATCCGAGCACCGAGCGAGCCGCCATAGAATGCACCAACGCCTTCCTTCGCCACGATCCGAAAGGTGGCGGCAAGATCGCGGTTGGTAATCCAGTCGCCGGTGACTGGGAACTTGTCGTCCACGAAATACGTGGCCCGGCCACCAGCGTCGTTCCGCAACACGGCCCCGGTAATCCGCCAGTCGTTCGCGATCACCGGGGTCAGCGGAAATCCCGCTTCCGCCAACTTGATGGCCGGACCCAGCGCCTCGGCCAAGGTGATGGTGCCGTATTTGACCAGGAGGTCGTTCCACGCGGCCAGCGCGCCGGGCACGGTGATCGACTCCGGGCCGGAGGATGGCATGGTCCGGTGGCCCCGCTTGACGAGGAGCTCGCGCGAGATGAGCGAGCCGGACCGGCCACTCCCGTTCAAGCCCACCAGTTTGTTTTCCTTGGCTGACCAGAGCAGTGCAAAGAGATCGCCGCCCGCGCCGGTCATCATCGGTTCGACCACATTGAGCACCGCCGCGGCGGTGACCGCCGCGTCAATCGCGTTGCCACCGCGCTCCAGGACCGCGAGTCCCGCCGCGGTGGCGAGGGGCTGGCTGGTTGCGATGGCACCCTTTGGGGCATAGACAGTCGAGCGGCCCGCTAACGAGGGCGCCCTGGGCTGGTCCTGCCCCGGCGAGGTCCCTGGCAGGGCAACGAGGACTCCGACTAAGAGCAGGACGGAACGGCGCATGGCATGACCCCGGCGAATGGAGATTTGGCCTGCTTCCAGGCTATCGTTGAATATGGCCGATGAAGCCGCGCTCGACCACATCTTGTCCACGCCAACCGACGCTCTGGTGGCAACGCTCCGGGAGCTTCCCGGGGACGTCGTCGTCCTGGGCGCCGGCGGCAAGATGGGCCCGAGTCTGGTTGGCCTCCTCTGCCGGGCGAGTGCGGCCGCCGGCTGGGATCGGCGGGTGACGGCGGTGGCCCGGTTCTCCGATCCGGCAGCCCGCGCTCTGACCGAGGCGGCCGGCGCCACGCTCTGCCCGACCGATCTGTTCGAGGCCGGCGCCGTCGAGCGGTTGCCCGATGCGCCTAACGTGATCTATATGGTCGGGCAGAAGTTCGGCACCGGCCAGGATGCGGCGCGGACTTGGGCGGTCAACGCCTATCTGCCGGGCCTGGTAGCGGCCCGGTACCCCGCGTCCCGGATCGCGGTGTTCTCAACCGGCAACGTCTATCCATTCTGGCCCACCGATTCCAACGGGCCGACCGAAACCGATCCCACCGATCCGGTCGGCGAGTACGCCCAATCGGCGCTCGGCCGGGAACGGATCTTCGGGTTCTTTTCCGAGCGGAATCAGACCCCGGTTTCCATTCTCCGGATCAATTACGCGATCGAGCCACGCTACGGTGTGGTCCGCGATATCGCCGATCGAGTTCGGGTTCGGGAGCCGGTCGATCTTCGGACGGGCCACGTCAACGTGATCTGGCAGCGAGACGCCAATGCGATCGCGATCCAATCCCTGGCGCACGCCGCCGTGGCGCCGTGGGTCGTGAATGTCACCGGGCGCCCGGCCGTATCGGTTCGGTCGATCGCCGAGGCGTTTGGCCGCCGGTGGGACATCGAGCCGATATTCAGCGGCACTCCGGAACCGACGGCACTGCTGTCGAATGCCGAAAAATCTGACCGGCGCTTCGGCCCGGCGGCCACGAGCCTCAATCAGATGATCGACCACGTCGCCACCTGGATCGAAGCCGGCGGGCGTTCGCTCGCCAAGCCAACTCATTTTGCCGAACGGGAAGGACAGTTCTAGGGTGACGGTGCGATCGCTGCTCGCGGCCGGCGGGGTCATCCCGGCACATCCGCTCGCCTTGACCCGGGCTCGGCGCCTCGACGAGCGGCGGCAACGGGCGCTGACGCGCTACTATCTCGACGCCGGCGTGGCTGGTGTCGCGATCGGAGTCCACACGACCCAATTCGCGATCCGGCGGGCCGGGCTCTATCCGCCGGTGCTGGCATTGGGGATCGAGACGATCCGCGCCGCCGCCCGGCGAACCGTGGCGATCGCGGGGGTTATCGGGGGCACCCCTCAGGCGGTCCGCGAAGCCCGGCTGGCCCGGGAGCTAGGCTATGACGCCGCTCTGCTGTCGTTAGGCGGGCTCGCCTCGTGGTCCGATCACCGGCTGCTCGAGCATGCCCGGGCCGTGGGCGGGATCATGCCGGTGATGGGATTCTACCTCCAGCCTGCGGTCGGCGGCCGGCCCTTGAGCTACGGTTTCTGGCGGCGATTCGCCGAGATCGAGTCCGTGGTGGCAATCAAGGTCGCCCCGTTCAATCGCTACCAGACCATCGACGTGCTCCGGGCGGTGGCGGAGTCGGGGCGGGCCGGAGAGATCGCGCTCTACACTGGGAACGACGACGCCATCGTCGCTGATCTCACCACCCGGTATCGATTCCCAACGGCCACGGTGCGGTTCGTCGGCGGGTTACTCGGTCATTGGGCCTTCTGGACCAAGCGAGCGGTCGAGCTGGTTCGGCGATGCCGGTCGCTCGGCCGCGGCCCGGTTCCCCAGGCGCTCGTCACCCTCGGCACCGAGACGACCGACGCCAATGCCGCCGTGTTCGACGCCGCCAACCGGTTCCGCGGGTGCATTCCAGGGATCAATGAGGTGTTGAGACGCCAGGGATTGCTGGGGGGACGGTGGTGCCTCGATCCGGCGGAGTCGCTGTCGCCGGGGCAGGCGGCGGAGATCTCCCGGGTCTGCCATGCTTATCCGCACCTGACGGATGATGAGTTCGTCCGGGAACGGGTCGACCGGTGGCTCAGAGCCTAAAACCCAAGCCACGAGGTAGCGGCATGCACCGGGTAGTCGTGCTGATCGCCGGATTCACCCTGGCCGGCGGAGCCTGCCGGGCCAACCCGCCCGCCGAGTCCGCCATTTCGGTACGGGACAGCGCCGGCATCGTCTTGGTCGACAACGAGGGCGTCGATCGGCCCGCCCCCTGGCGTATGGAGTCGATCGCGACCATCGGCGGGGCGGATACCGGCGTCGAGAATTTCGGCCGACTCGATTATTCCACCGTCGGCGCCGACACGCTCGGCCACGTCTACATCGTGAGCGAAGCGGAAGCGCGCGTTGTGGTGTTTGACTCGGCCGGCCGGTACGTCAGAACCATCGGGCACAAAGGCGGGGGCCCCGGCGAGATCCAGGGAGTCGGGAGCATGTTCGTCGAGCCCACCGGAGGCGTGGCCATTCAGGATTACGGGAAGATGGCTGTGGTCCGGCTCGGACTCGACGGCGGCATCAGACCCGACGTGCCCCTGACGCGGCTACTGGGCCTGCTCTATGGGGTGATCCGATTCGCGGGCGACACGTTGCTGCTCCACAGCCAGAGCGAGCTGACGCCAAACCCACCGGAAAAGCTCCTGGCGATTACCCCGACGGACACCACCACCTTGGCTTCACTCGTTCGGGTCCCGCCAAACGGGGAGCTGACCGCCTGTAATCGGTACCGGATGCGAGGCCTTCCACGGATCTTCGCCCCTCAAATGAATTGGACCACGGCCCGTGGTTCGGTGGTGGTCAACACCACGGCCGCCTATGAGGTCGACATCTATCGAGCCAAGCGTTTGGTCCGGCGAATTCGGCGGACCGTCGCCCTGGTCCCGGCGACCTCCGCAATGATCAGGCGTCTCTATCCGGGAGGCCGGATGTACGGGGGAAAGGAGTGCCTCGTGTCCGCCGACCAGATCGAACGCGATGTCGGGGCGGCCGACCTGGTACCCGCGATTCAAGGCGTAGCGCTTGACGAAGAGGGGCGCCTCTGGGTCGGGCGTTACACCTTTCCAGACGAACCCTCCAGGGCCGACCTTTTTTCGGCCACCGGAGACTACCTCGGCACCTTCAACGGGATTGGGACTCCTCTCGGCTTTCCGGCTCGCGGTCTGGTGGTCACCTCGTCGGTCGATTCAACCACCGACGTGGGTCGACTGGTCGTCAATCGCCTGACAAAGCGTTAGGCGGAGCAGCCACTGGCGTTGAGGGCCTCGATGGCGGCCCGCTCGGCCGCCGAGCATCGAAGCAACTCGAGTTTCGCCACGCTGCTCTCGGGAATCCGAAGCGGCATCCCGGTGCCGAAGCAGAACCGGGTGGCGCCGATCGTGGCCACCAAGTGGTCGATGTCATCCATCGGCGGGCCCCAGAGCCAGCAGATATCCCAGAGCACCCGGGCCGCCTCCGCGGGGGTCGAACCAAAGTGGACCTGTTCGATGAAGTCGCGGTCGGCATGGGTCACGATCAACCGGACCGCCGAGTCCGCCCGGAGCAGCCCCCGAACTTCCGCGGGCGAGAGATCCGGAATCCGGTCGTGAGGATGACGCTGGCGGCCGTCCTCCAGTTTGACCGCCATCATGATCGGAAGACCCCGTTGCACGGCCCCCGACACCACCGCCCCCATCTCGGCGCCGAGCGGGTTGATCCCGAGAAACGTCGCATCGACCCGTACCGCCGGCGCCCGGGTGGCCGCTTGGTCCAACACCGCCTCCCAATTGGCGAGCCCCGGGTGCACCGCCGGCACCGGTCGCAAGGCGGGCTGAGTCTCGGCCACCCGGTAGAGCATCGCGTTGCCCTCGGTCGGATCGCGCCAGAACATTGCCGGGAGATTCGAGACCCAGGCTTGGTCGATCCCGGTTCGTTTCATGGCCTCGAGCAACAGCGCGGGCGACCCGCCTTCGATTTTTCGGAACGGGTAATGTCCGAGAAAGGCATTGACGTCGATTCGCATCAGGCCGCTCCGAACGCGCCACGAGGAAAAATCCCGGCCGCATTCCGCCAAGCGATCTTCTCGACCGCATCAGCGGGTAGCAGATGTTCGAGATACCGGAGCTTGGCCCAACCGGTGCAGAGGGTGAGATCGGCGCCCCAAATCAGCCGGTCGACCCCGATCTGATCGACGCAAGCTTCGAGCATTCCGCCGTCAACCCCGCTTCCGGAGAGCTCGACGAACACATTCGGCTGAAGCCGCGCGACATGGAGCGAGTGAAGCCAATCGCCGCCGCCGCCGATATGCGCGAGCAGGAACGGCACCGCCGGATGGCGTTTGGCCAGAACGCAAAGTTCGGCGGCATCGGACGCCTCCTGGCCCGGCCACTCCCGGCGGCGATTCTGCCAGATGTGGTGGAGCACCGGCACTCCACCCCGGCCGGCCCGTTCCACCACCGGATCGAGCAGCGGATCGGTGCACCGACGGCTGGCCGCCAGCTTGACCCCGATCATTCCGACGGCCAGACATCGGTCGATTTCGCCTAACGCGTGGTCGGTGAAGTTCGGGCTGACCGCCACGTACCCCTTGATCCGGTCGGGGTGGGCCAGGATCAGCTCGAGCAAGGCGTCGTTGGCCACGGTCAGATCGGCCGGCGAGGGGAAGATAGGTCGGCGAGGTCCGGCCCCAAGAACCCAAGATCGAGGCAACATGCCACCGGATCCCCATTCGGTCGCCCGCTTCGAGACGACTCGCATTCCGTTCGGCCCAATCCGGCCGGTTGCCGCCGGGGTGATAGAAGTGGGCGTGGGCGTCGATCAGCATCAGGCCTCGAGTTCCGAAAGAACCTCCGATACCACGGCCAAGCACCGGTCGTTGTCGGACAGGTCGTGGGCCAGCGACACGAAATTGTAGCCGGTTCGTTTGAACAACACTCCGCGACGCGCCGCCCCGCGAGCCACCAGGGCCCCAACACTCTCGTCCTGAAACCGGAGGTGGCACATTTCCGGAACCCCGGCCACGCCGGTCACCAACCCAGCATGCCGCGCCGCGATCGCCCCAAGCCCAGCGTAGAACGCGCCCCCCACCCGGCCGAGGTGCTCGGGAACCCGAAGCTGGACGGTCGCGTCGACCGCGGCGTGAGCGGCCGCCAAGGCCACGAACTCGGTGGCGAGGGTCGAAGAGATCCAGGTCCGGGTGACGACGTCCATGAACCGGCGGCTTCCCCCCACGGCCGCGAGCGGGAAGCCGTTGCCGAGCGCTTTCCCATAGACGACCAGGTCGGGCCTGACGCCGTAGCGCTCGACCGCGCCTCCCACCGCGAGGCGGAATCCGGTTTTGATTTCATCGAAGACCAAAGCGGCGCCCACGCGCTCCGTTTCGGTCCTGAGGAGCCGAAGCCACTCGAGAGACGGAGGCCCGTCCACGACCGGCTCGATAATGACGAGAGCCAACCCATCGCCCACCTCCCGAATCGCTTGAAGGGTTCCATCACAATCGTTGAACGGCACCGTGCCGTAGAGCCCCGCCACAGCCTTCGGGACGCCCAGTTCGGTACCGGCCAGGTCAAGCCAACCGTGATAGCCACAGCCTAACACCGGGTCGCGACCGGTCGCGGCCCGGGCGATTCGCACCGCAGCCGCGACGGCTTCGGCGCCGGTCTTCAGGAACCGGACCTGTTCGACCCAGGGCAACAACGCCGCCAACCGGCTCGCCAACCGCTCCTCCTCGACGGGGGCCAGCGACCCGATCCCGCCCCGGTCGATTGCTTCGCGGGCGGCCTCCGACACCGCCGGATGCCCGTACCCAAGGGTCACAGCGCCTAACGCCATCACATAATCGAGGTACTCGCGCCCCTCGGCGTCCCAAAGCCGGGACCCCGCGCTCCGCATCATCCTCGTCGGCAGCCCGCTAAGGTCGCCCGGCCCAAACAGAGACTCGGGGCGCTTGCTGCCGGTCGAGGTCCCGCCCGGAATCGTCATCCCAGGAGTTTGAGCGAGCCCCACTGACGGGGATCCCGCCGATCGCCCCGGAGATAGATCCAGCCGTTCCCGCCGCCCCATGCCAACTGCCCGGCCCGCCGAATCCGCCCTGGCCGGGCCTCGTTGACCGCCACATCGAACAGCACCAGAGTTTGGCCCGAGGTTTGGCCGAGTTCCGGACCGGGGAGCATGACGGTCAGGGAGTAGCCCAACTCGAGCCAGGCCGAGCCTCCCCGGACCTCGGCCACCAAAGCCTGGTCTTTCTCGTCGATGGCCCGGACCAGAATGCCTCCGGCCTCGTCGGGGCGAATGACGAACGCTCGCGGTTCGCCCTCGCCGATCTGGTAGTAGACCTGAATCCCGTCGGAGTGGATATCGTCGGGTTCGTTGTCGAGCCGAAGTGGCGCCGTACCCGCCGGCGAGACCACCACCTCGGGCTTCTGGACCTGCACCGCCAGATAGAGATGGCCCACGTCCCAATTGACGAAGGCCGTGGCCGCGAAGTCGTCGGGGCCGGCATACGGCTCCTCGCTCCGGTAATAGTGTCCCTCATCGGCCATCTCGAGCGGCGCCCGGTCGTCGAATCCGTCGAGCGAGCCGTCGAGTGCCGGATGCTGGTCCACCCGGAGCGCCCGCCCCTCGGTTCGAATCGGCCGCTCGGCCAGCAGCGCCTTCCGAACCGCCGGAACCGCCCGGGCCCCACCCAACGCAATCTGGCCCTCCGGCGTCACCACCGTGGCCGTCCCCTGCCCTAGCCGAACCTCGACCCGACCCACCGTGACGCGATCAGCCTGGACCACCACCTCACTGACGCCGCCGGACAAATCAAGCACCGCCGCCAGTCGGCGGAGCGGCCCGGAACGAACGACGTAGAACGGACGTTCAGCGTCGCCCGGCCGCCCGAGCCCGGTGGCCCGGAGGACGGTGCCGCCCACGAGGTGGAGACGCACCGTGGCTTCCCCTTTCCGCGCCGCGAGCACCACATCGCCGCCGTCAGCCATGAACTGCTCGGCCCCCGTGGCAAACTCATGGTCCAACACGGCCGATTCCCACCGACCGGCGGTTTCGACGACGACCGCGCCGTCGAGGTGCCACGGCAATTCGAACCCCGGATCGCCATCGACGAGGTCGAGGATCCAATCGGGCCCGGTAATGACGGTCCGCTTGAACGAGGAAAATTCACCCACTACCCAGGCCCAGTCACCCGCCTCCTCGAAGGCCAAACACCGGGCGTCTTCCATTGTTTGCGAACGGCCCCCCGGCATCGGCGCATTGTGGGCGAGGGTCGACCGGTACCAGAACAAATCGCGCGACACGTAGGAGCCGGCGCCGGGATCGGCCAGCCAGTGAACCCCGCCGGCATGGAGGGTCAACTGCAGCCGATCGGGATGCCCATGGCCACCGCCGTACCCGCCGCACTCGAGGCTCAGGTACCGAGTACCCCGCCGGAGTACCGCCACGCCCTGGGTCACCAACAGCTCGCTGTTCCAGGCGAAGGGTTCCGCCTCGGGCAGCGACTCGGCCATGGCGAACAGCATCCACCACGAGAGGTCGGCGCGGGTCGTCGTCGCGCGAGCGGTTTCGCCGGCATCGTGGAGGTAGGCGTCGTAGGTCAGTTCGCCCCGGGCCGGTTGGCGGTAGAGCGCGGCCAGCCAGGAGACCAAGTCGTCCGGGGCGTCGTCGCCCAATCGGGCTAGCGCCCACTCCCATACCTCGAGGTACGCCGGGTGAGCCAGGGAGACGCCGAACCGGGAGTCCTTCCGGGCCGGGAACGTGAAATCCGGCAGCGCGGTCCTGGCCGGCGCCATCAGAGCCCTGCCTAACGTTTGGACCAAAACCGGATCAGCGAGCAGGTCGGCCCCCGCCACCCGGGCCCAGGTGATGCCGGTCACCAGCCCCCGAATCGCGAACAAGTGATAGTTCTCACCCTCAGCCCACATCCCGTCGTCCCCGAACCCTTCGGTCAGGTGGCCGAGCAGACCGGTCCGGCCCTCGATGGCCGATTGGGCCAGGTCGTCATCATCGAACCAGACCGCGATGGCCGTCAACGCCGCCGCGTTCCAGGTTTGCCGATTGCTCATCCCCTCGTCGAACTCGCCGATCAACTGAGCCGCTTCGTCGGCGATGGCGTTGATCGCTTCGACGTCGGCTTCGTTGAGCCAGCCCCGCTCCCGGAGGAGATGGGCGGCGGCGAGATAATTGGTGATCCAGATCGACTCGAGGTAGGTCGAGAAGAAGAGGTGGGTGGGGCCGAGCACATTGTCGTCATTGGGCAGGGCGTGATACAACTCGTAGTAGGCCGCCAGCAACTGACAGGCCCGTTCGGCACACCGCTGATCATCCGTCAGTACCGCGACGGCGGCCAGCTCGGCGGCCCGTTCGGCGATCCAGAGGTGCTGGGCCCGGGCCCAGTGCCCGTCGTGGCGGGGGCCGGTGACGGTGGCCTGACATGCCCCGCAGGTGTGGACGGTCGGACTCCAGGGATCGAAGGCCAGAATCGTCCCGCACTTGGGACAGATTCCGCCGTCGGTCGAGAGCATGGCTTTTTGATCGGGCACTACCGGCGCCTGCTCCAACAGCCGCCCGGCCCGCGCCAGTTGGCGAGCCAGCAACGCCGCCAGGTCGCCCCGCCCGAGCAACGGCCGCCGCGCCTCGATCTCCTCGATCGTTACCACACCCGCACCCCTTCCCATGCCCATTGCAGTGGTAAAACGGTCGACCCCTGCTCCGCCGCCACCCGGGCGGCCCGGGCCGGATCGTCCCCGATGACGAAGAACATCGTCCCGCCGGCGCCCGCCCCCGCCGCTTTGCCGCCTAACGATCCGCAGTCGGCCATCGCCTGCTCGAGCCGGGCCATGACCGGCGTTTGCATCCCGGGGTCGAGCCGCTGTTGGAGTTGCCAATTGGCCGACAACAGGCCGCCGACCTCCCCGGCATCGCCCGCTTCGAGGGCTTCGGCCATCCTGATACCAAGTGCGGCCAGGCCCTCGAGCGCCGCCACCACCCCGGCCTCGCGCGCGACGAACCGGGTCATGACCCGCCCGATCGTGGCCGACGATACCCTCGACTGCCCGGTGTAGCAGACGATGATGTGACGGGCCAGCCAGTCCGCGAAGGCCGGCGGCACCGCCAACGGGCGGACCAGAACCCCGGCGGCCGAGAAGTCTAACCGATGAAACCCACCGAGTGCGGCGGCATATTGGTCTTGCTTGCCGCCCGGCAGCGCGGCCTCGACCGCCTCGAGCTCCCAGGCCCGTTCGGCGAGGGCGGCGGGCGGCAACTCCTGGCCAACCGCGGCGGCACAGGCCCGCACCAACGCCACATCCATCGCCCCTGAGCTACCGAGGCCCGATCCGGGCGGCGCCGCGGAACGGGTGCTCAGTCGACAGGGCGGCAGGTGATGCATCCGGACGGCGGCCTTGAGCAGATCGAGCCGGCCATCTCGCTCTTGGAGTCGTTCCCAGTCGGCTTCGAGCACTTGGCCGAGATCTTTGGCCTCGAGCCGGTAGCGGTCACCGTTAACGAGCAGTTCGGCTTCTGCGCGGAGTTCGATGGCGGCGTTGACCACGACACCCCGTCGTTCGGTCGCGAACGGGGCCACGTCGGTCCAGGCCCCGGCAAAGTCGAGCCGGGCCGGCGCAGAAGCCCGAATTAGAGGGGGATCAGACCAAGGCACGCCCAAAGTTATCGGGGTTGGGAGGAGCGCGCATCGGGCCGGCTGCCGCAATCCGGCGGATGAAAGAGAGGACCCGCCCCGTAGCCTCGTCGTAGTCGTCCACTGGGATATCGTACTCGCGCGCCAAGGTGATGACCGGCAGGGCCCATTCCGGCGGGAGTGGTCCGGCCGGAGGCCACTGGTGCTGGCCCCTCACGCCGAAGACCTCGACGCACGCTTCGTTGAGCGCTTCGTAATCCGACACTAGTTCCTCCAGCAGCAGCAAGTCGATCAGGTCCCGCTCCCGGTCATTCGTCCACTCTGCCACGGAGGGCCGGGTCATTCCATGGATTTTGTGGGCGATATGGTAGCGCAGCGCCAGGCAGGGAAGCTGACGGGGTCCCGCCAGACCGAATTGGTCGAGCGGCATTGCTTCGACGAGGTCGACCTCGGTTCGACCTGACTCGAAGCGAGCCAGGTCGACGGGGATCGTACCCCAGGTGCCGCCGCGATAGTCCACCGCGATCTCGACCCGGATCGCACCGTTCCCGAGGTCGCGCACCGCGGCCTTACGTCGGAAGCCGAATCCCTCGTAGCCGTCGGTATATATATATAT
>JANPEL010000195.1:0-14304 GCA_031431925.1 Gemmatimonadota bacterium
CATGAATAGCTGATGCTCGATCCACGCATAGCGACCGGCCGGAATTGCGGCGATGTCCGGGCTAATCTTGAAAGGGGTCGTGATTTCCTGGAGTGCGGGGTTCCAGGACAGTTCGGCATAGGCCCCGTTGCTGAAGAAGAAGGTATTGCCGGTGTGGAGTTTCTTGGCGATCAGCCGGCCCGCAAGATTGGTATAGAAATCCCACACGACATGCGGGTGAGCTTCCCGGACGCCGCGGCGTTTGAGCCAGTCCGGCCGGGGCCGAAGCCCGACATCGAGGAAATATTTTCGAACCCCGGTCCGCCGGTAGTAGCCGAGGTCATCTTGGAACCCATCGCCGATCTGAAGCACCCCGCCCTTGGCGTGGACAAAGTTTCCCTCGTAGTTCACCGAGGTCCGGGCCGCGTACTGACCGTCGCTCTTGCCGGGAGCAGCACTGCCGATCAGATAGGAATTCCAATCGACTTTCCCGAAGAACCGGATATTCCCGTCCACGCCGTAGACCCGGTTGTAGTCCCCGGTGGTGTCAGTCGCCTGCCGATTCATGAACAGAAACCCGACGTCCGATCCCTTGAGCACGTTCTTCCGAAGCCGGAAGACTCCGTAGTTGGTGGCCCGGGAGCCGGCATTGGCCCGGGTCTGCATCGAAACGGCGCCAAGGGAAAAGCCGCCGAGCTTCCCGGTGAGCCGAAGCCCCGCGGGAATGGGAACTTCCCGTCCGGTTTTGTCGAGCCCAATGCGCCGGCTGAAGAAGAGCAACAGATCCTCGTCAGGCGTCGGATTGAGGACCACCCGGTTGTTGCGGGCGGCGTCACCAACATAGAAGATCCCGGAATTCTCGAGGAAGAACTCCCGTTTTTCCGGAAAGAACTGGCTGAACTGGGTCAAGTTGACCTGTTGCTCATCCGTCTCGACCTGGGCAAAATCTGGATTGACCGTGGCGTCGAGGGTCAGCCCTGAGCCCAAGCCGACCTTGAGATCGGCGCCGGCATCCACCTGCTTATCGAACGCGGCCCCGCCAATTTCCCGGACCACCCGACCGAGGACGTACGGCTTGATCCGAAGATTCTTTCCGGCCCCTTCGATCGCCAGGCCAGTCAGGTCACCGGCCAATGAAACCCGGGCCAGACTGTACGCCCGCGGCACCGGGGCCCAGAACGAAATTTCATTCTTCCGGCGAATCCGACGGGAGAAGTTGATCCCCCACGAGTGGCCCGCGGCCGGATCGAACCGAAGGGACCGAAGCGGAATCGCCATCTCGACCACCCACCCGTCCTCCGCCACCCTGGTCTTGACCGACCAGACCGCGTCCCAGCTGGTGTTGACCTCCCGCCCCTCGTTGGCCACCTGGCGATCAGCCTTTGACCCCACGAGGTTCGTGATGAAGACGTAGCCGTTCCGCCGGTCGCCGAAGGTATCGAGGAGCACCTCGAAATCGTCCTGATCCTCTTCCTTGAAGTCCTTCTTGATGTCGTTGACGATCAGCCGACCCGGCTCCCGATCATAGAGATAGGCGGCGATAAAGATCGTTCGGCCGTCGGATGCTACCCGGACCTCGGTGGCTTCGGTCGCGGGGCGGCCTTCGGCGGGCTCACTTTGAACAAAGCCGGTGACCGGCGTGGCGCGGAGCCAGACCTCGTCATCAAGGATCCCATCGAGCCGGATCGGTGTCGTAACGGATTCGACGACCAGCCGGGGCCGGAGGGTATCGGGGGTGGCGGCCAAGCCTGCCACTCCAAGAACAGCCACGAGGAGTACCAACAGTCGGGTCCAGGATTCGAGTTGGGAATGGATTCGCCAGGTTCGGAAACTTAGCCGCCCCCCAACCGTCTTGCTCTTTTCGCCGCTGCGGGCCATTCTCAGCCCATGATTGGTGTCATCGGCATCCTCGTTTCGCTGGCCTTGTTGATGTACCTCGCCTACCGGGGCATCAACGTGTTGGTGCTGGCGCCCGTACTGGCCCTGCTCGCCGCGCTGATTGGCGGCGAACCCCGGTTGCTCGCGACCTATACTCAAGTGTTCATGACCAGTCTTGGCGGATTTCTGGTCAAGTATTTTCCGTTGTTCCTGCTGGGGGCCATTTTCGGGCGGCTGATGAGCGACTCAGGGTCAGCCTCGACCATTGCCCGCTGGATCGTGTCGCGGCTGGGTGCCGGCCGGGCTCCTTTGGCCATCGTGCTCGCGTGCGGGATCCTGACCTACGGCGGGGTCTCCGTGTTCGTGGTCGCGTTTGCGGCCTACCCGGTGGCGGTCGCCTTGTTCCGGGAAGCCAACCTCCCCAAGCGAATCATTCCTGGCGCCATCGTCCTCGGCGGGGCCACCTTCACGATGAGCGGCCTGCCCGGTACCCCGGCCATTCAGAACGCCATTCCGATGCCGTACTTCGGGACCGATACGTTCGCCGCGCCGGGCATCGGGACCATCGCGGCACTCATCATGTTCGGGTTCGGGATGTTCTGGATCAACCACCGGAGCCGGTTCGCTTCGACGGCCGGCGAAGGATACGGCGACCATCCGCTGGACCACCAGGACGGGAGTCCTTCGGTGCATCAGCCCGGCCTGATGTTGGCCCTGGCGCCGATCATCTTCGTGATCGTGGTCAATTTGGCGGTCACCAAGTGGGGCATTCCCGCCATGGATACCACGTATCTCGCGGACCCGAAGTACGGCGGCGTCACGCTGAACGATGTTCGTGGAATTTGGTCGCTGATCGTGGCCCTCTTGGCGGCCGTCATCGCGGCGATCGTCCTGCACTGGCGCCGGTGGTCCGACGTGGTCGGTTCGGTGAACCAAGGAACCATGAGTTCCCTGCTCCCGATTTTCAATACGGCATCGGAAGTCGGATATGGATCGGTGATCGCGTCGCTGGCGGCGTTCGCGGCGATCAAGACGTTCGTCGTTGGGATCGCGCCGGAAAACCCCCTCATTTCCGAAGCCATTGCCGTCAACATCATGGCGGGAATCACGGGATCGGCCTCCGGAGGCATGAGTATCGCCCTCGGGATGCTGGGCAAGACCTATCTCGAGATGGGCACGGCCGCCGGCATCAGCCCTGAGCTGCTCCATCGGGTGGCGGCGGTCGCCTCGGGCGGACTCGATTCGCTGCCCCACAACGGGGCCGTCATCACCCTCCTCGGCATCTGCCGGCTCACCCATCGGGAATCGTACCTCGACATCTTCATGGTGTCGGTGGTCGGACCGTTGCTGGCGCTGGTGGCTATCTTGATCCTGGGATCCACACTCGGAGCGTTCTGACATGACGACCCCCACTCGCCGCCAGTTTCTGGCCCAGGCCGGCTCCTGCGCCGCTCACCTCTCGGCCGCGGCCATCCTTCTCCCGCCGGGATTCCGCGGCCGGTGGCCCGGGCCCGCGCTGGGCCGGGTCGTTGCGGAAGAGCCGTTTGGGAGACTGGAACAGGTGGCGGAGGGCGTCTGGGCGCTAATCTCGACCCCGCTCGGAGGCGACTTCACCACGATCTGCAACGGCGGTTTGATCGCCGGCCGAGGGGGGGTCCTCGCCATCGAGGGGTTCGGATCACCGGCAGGCGCAACTTGGCTGGCCACCAAATCCAGGGAGCTGACCGGCAAGTGGCCGAGTCACGTGGTGGTCACCCACTACCACAGCGATCACACGGAGGGCCTGGCGGGGTACCGGGGGTCGGCCGGGCCGGTCATGGTCCACACGACCGACACCACCCGAAGTTGGGTCAAGGAGAAGAACAAGCCGGGCGACGGGTCGCGTGATCGGGCGCTGGCCGATGCCATGTTGATCGACCCGGCCAAGCCAGGAACCATCGACCTGGGCGGACGCACGGTCCGAGTGGTTCCCCGCGCCGGACACACCGCGAGCGATGTGTCGCTCGAGCTCGATGAGCCGGGTGTGATCTTTGCCGGCGACTTGGTGTGGAATGGGATGTTTCCGAACTATGTGAACGCGGTCCCGTCGCAATTGAACCAGACTGTCCGGGCCCTTCGAAAGGCCGGGGCCGTGCGGTACGTCCCGGGCCACGGGCCGTTGGCGGCGGCCGCCGATGTCGATCGCTATCTCGCCATGTTGGGCGAGGTGGAGCGGGCGGCCCGGCAGGCGCACCAACGCGGCCAACCGGCGGCGGCGGCGGCCGCGGCCTACACGGTTCCCGCCTCGTTCGGCGAGTGGACGCTCTTCGCCAAGAGTTTCGTCGAGGTCGCGTTCACCGCGTGGTACAAGGAACTCGGCGCCTAGGGCCGCCCGACCCGCTGGACTACCGACCGCACGCCGTCCGAGAAGGTGACGTCGAACTGACGGCCCCGGGTCCAGATCGTTGCCGCCCCGCCCCGCGCGAACGACAGGATGTCGCCCGTCGCCGCGTCGCGCACCAACGCCATCGGATAGGTGGCCGCATCCCACATCACCGTAGCCTGGGCGGCGTTCGGAACCGTCACCGAGGCGGCCGGATCCCGGAGGAACAGGCGCCGGCCCGCTTGGGCGATGGCTTGGGGTGACAGCCGGTCGACTGGTCCGGCCGGGGTGACCAGCCGGAGCCGGGCCAGCCCCTGGTCCGCTGCCTGATCGAGTGGAATGACCGCCACGAAATGCCGTTCAGTGTCGGGATCGACGACCTCGGCGAGTTCTATCGATTGTGAGAACAGCACCCGGCCGTCGGCGGCCAGGCCCTCGACCCGATAGCCGCTGTTCGAGGCCACGGCGCGAGCCGTGGGCGGAGCGATCCGGAAAGCCGGTTCCAGCACCGTCCCGTGGCGACCGATCCGGCCCCACACCAGCAAACCGCTGACCGCATCCGCGGCCGCGGGCGGCGCGTTCGTCGGCCCGGCCTGACGGAACGTGATCATCGCGTTCCAGTTGTAGTCGCTGATCCAATCCGGGCTGCAGTACCCCATCAGGTCATAGTTGGTGCTCGGAGCCTTGACCGTCAGCGTCGCGAGGTCGAGGCCGTAGTTGCCGATGATCCCGCCGGCATACGGATAAGATGGATCGGGTCCGGCAACCCCGCCGCACGGCGCATGTGACCGGCCCATGTTGTGGCCAAGCTCGTGCGCCATGACCCCTGACCCGCTGGGCAGATTGTCCCAGCCTAACGATGCCTTGATCCCGCCCACATAGCCGATCCCGGCGACCCCGCCACCGTAGCTCGTCTTGACGACGCCATAGTAGTACCGGGTGCTCGCGTCGGCACTTCGGAGCGCCGCGACCTCGCTCAAGATGGTGCCCCACGCGCCGTTGCCGTTGCCCGACTCCAAGACCGGCGCGGTCGTGGTGTACACGGCCCGGAGGTCGGCGCTATTCGCGCCGATCGGAAGCATCTTCAGTGGATCGACGAGGAAGGTGGCCATGTTCCCCGCGGTCACGTTCCCCTGCAGGCCGTTGACGGACTGGAGAACCGGCACGAACCGGACGTTCCAGGTGGCCAGAGTCCTCACATCGGTCGAGAACGGCGTCCCGTTCGTCGGGAAGGTGTTGTCGCCATCGTTCGACTCGGCCACGGCGTTCGTCGGGTCGACGTCGGCCAGGACCCGGAGGTTCGCCTGGACCGTCGCGGCCGGGATCAGCAGGTTCCACGAACTCGCCCAGGTCCCTTCGGTGATCGCGGTCGGGACGCTCGCCCCGGGTGCCGTGATCGTCGAGGTTTGAATGAGGGTCACGCCGGAGTAGAGCCGGACCCGAACCGCCGGCGTCGAGGTATTGGCCTGATTGGCCTTCACGAAAACGCGAAGGTAGGCATCGCGACCGGCTATGACCGGCGTGGTTCCGTCATACTTCGCGATCGCCTGGGTGAGGTACATCCCGTCGATCACCAAGTTGAGCGGTACCGGGGCCCCGATCGTGTACACCACCGCCGCCGAGGCCGTGGCCCCGCCGGTTACGGTGGCCGACTGGGAGGCCGGAGCCGGGACGTAGGAATTGCCACCGGATGAGGTGTTGCCGGCGGCGATCGGGTACGACCCGGCTGCCAGACCGGTCAACGTGGTCGTTGCCGTGACGGACTGGTTGTAGCCGCCCGGCCCGGTCACGGTGATCGCCGCCGTCGCTCCCCCTGGCAATCCGGTCACGGTCACGGTGAGCGAGCCGGTGGCCGTATAGGTCACGGTCTTGGTAGTGGTCAACCCGGCGGTGACCGTGGCGCTCTGCGAGGCCGGCGCGCCGAGATAGGTGGTACCACCAACGGGCACGTTGGCCGCCGCAATGGTGTAGGTGCCGGCCGTCAAACCGGTCAGGGACTGGGTCGCCGTCACCGCCCGGTTGAATCCGCCCGGGCCGGTCACCGTCACGGCGGCCGGATTGCCGCCCGGCAGACCGGTGATCGTCACGGTGAGCGTGCCGGTCGCGGTGTAGGTCACGGTGGCCGGCGTGGTCGCCCCCACGGTCACCGACGCCGACTGCGAGACCGGGCCGGCGAGGTAGACAATCCCGCCAGACGTCACGTTGGCCGCGGCAACGGTGTAGGAGCCCGGGGTCAGCCCAGTGAGGGTCTGGGTGCCGGTCAGGCTCTGGTTGAATCCGCCGGGACCGGTCACCGTCACCGCCGCCGAGGCCCCGCCCGGAAGGCCATTGACCGTCACGGCCAAGTTGCCCGAGCTTCCGGCGTAGTTGACCGTTGCCGTCGCCGTTCCACCGGCGGTGACGACCGCGTTTTGGCTGGTGGGCGACGGGTTGTAGGTCGTGCCCCCGGAACTGACCGAGGCGGCAGCCACGGTGTAGGTCCCCGGAGTCAGACCAACCAGGGTGGCCCCGGTCGTTACGCTCTGATTGAAGCCACCTGGTCCGGTCACGGTCACGGCAGCCGGCGCCCCGCCGGGAAGTCCGTTGACGCCGATCGCCAAGCTCCCGGTCGTCGCCGCGTAGGTCACGGCGACGGTGGTCATGTTGTTGATCGAAACCACGGCGGCCTGGCTCGCGGGCGTGGCGGCGTACGTCTGGCCACCCGCCGCCAGTCCGGCGGCCCCAACGACGTAGTTGCCGGGTGCCAACGCGGACAGCGTGGTCGTCGCGGTAAGGTTCTGGGAAAACCCGTTTGGTCCGGTCACCGACACCGCAGCCACGGATCCGAGCGGGACCCCGGTAACGGTGACGCGAAGGCTGCCGACGCCTAACGAATACGCCACGCCGCGGACCACCGGCTGCTTGGCCGCGGTGACCGCAACCGTCTGACTGACGGGCTGCCCCTGGTACGAGGAAACGCCGACATTGACCGGGGCCGCCGTGATGGTGTAGGTGCCCGGTACCAACGTCCGGAGGGTTCGATCACCGGTGACCGGCTCGGAAAACCCGCCGGGGCCGGTGACCGTGACACTACCGAGCACGCCGGTTGGGAGCCCGGTCACATTGACGGTCAGCGCCCCCGTCTTGATCCGATAGGTGGCGGCCGCGCTCAGCGCGACGGGCGTGGGCACGACGTGGACGGCCGCGGGAACGATGTCGGCCTCGTAGAGGTCGCCGTCGCTGTTGATGACGGCGCCGTGCAGTGAGTACGATCCGGGCAGGAGCCCCTTCAGTAGCTGGGGTCCGGTGGCCGCGAGGGAGAACCCGCTCGGGCCGTCGAGCGCGATCATCGGGGTGGCCCCCGCGGGGACGCCGGTGATGGACAGGTCGAGCCGGCCCGAGGCCAACTGGTATTGCGCCGAGGCCGGCGAAGGCGTCGTGCCCGGTGTCACCAACACGAAGCTGGAATCGACCGGTGACCCGTAGCGGTCACCGTCGATCGTGACCGGCCTCGGCCGGACCACATAGGTGCCATTCGGGAGACCCTTCACGGTATCGGCCCCCGTCACGGTCCGGCTGAATCCGGTGGGTCCAGTCAGGAGCACATCGGCCGAACCGGCGGCCACGCCGTTGATCGACAGCAGCAACCGGCCGGTTACGATGGCATAGGTGGCGCCCACCGGCGCGGTGGCGGAGGAACGTACGACGACGTCTTGCGTCACCGGCGCGACCGCATAACCATCGCCGTCGACCACCACGTCGGCCGCGGCCAACGTGTAGGTGCCCGGAGGGAGGTTGGCGATCGGCCCCGACTCGGTAATCGATCGGCTGTAGCCCGCCGGCCCCGACAGGACCAGAGCAGCCGGTGCCCCGCTCGGAATCCCGGCCACCGAGACCAACACCGACCCTGGCTTCGGCGGTTCCGGATCGAGCCCGGCGGTGCCGGTGCCCTTGCATCCGGCGAGAGCCACCAAGCCGAGGCCCAAGCCGGTTCGGGCAACCTGCAAGAGTGACCGCCCGATCCCGCCGATGCAGCGGACTGCAGTCGGCCGCCCAAATCGCGGTGGGACAACGGCATTCAGATCGGCGCTTCGGACCTTCGATTCGGAGGCTCGCATGGGAGTGAGGCAGGGGGCAGGTCGCGTGCCCGCTTGCGGGGATCCCCTCGAATGCGGAGATTGCAGCATCTCCCACCCAGAGTCCGACCATGGCCAGTCGCCGGGATTTCGTGTCCACAGTCGTTGGGGCGTCCGCCGCCATGCCGGCCTTCCGCTCGGACGCCTTCCGCAAGGTGCTTCGGGCGAACGACCGGGGCGACGGCGGCCCCGAGGACGAGAGTTACTGGGGCGAAATTCAGCGGGCGTTCGACACCGACCGCACCATGGTCAACTTGAACAACGGCGGGGTCTGCCCGACCCCGACCCACGTGCTCGAGGCCATGATTCGCGATCTCCGGTTCAGCAACGAACTCCCGGTCAACCACATGTGGTCCGTCCTCGAGCCGCGGATCGAAAGTGTCCGCCGCGATTTGGCCCGAGATTTTGGTTGCGACCCGGAGGAGATGGCCATTACCCGGAACGCCTCCGAGGCCAACGAGATCATGATTTTCGGATTGGATCTCAAGCGGGGCGACGAAGTGATCGTCACCAATCAGAATTACGGCCGGATGCTCACCAGTTGGGACCAACGGGTCCGCCGAGATGGAATCGTCGTCAAGCAGATTGCCTTCAAGGTGCCGCCGCCGTCACCACAGTACCTGGTCGATCAGTTTCGGGCCGCCATCACTCCGCGCACCCGGGTCATCGAAGTCACCCACATCACCAACCTGACCGGCCAGATCATGCCGGTCCGGGAAATCGTCGAGATGGCCCGTCCCCTCGGGATCGAGGTCTTCGTCGACGGCGCCCACGCCTACGCCCATTTTCCATTCCGCTGCGATGACCTCAAGTGCGACTACTACGGGACGAGCCTCCACAAGTGGCTGCTGGCGCCGATCGGCACCGGCTTCCTCTATGTCAAAAAGGACAAGCAGAAGGGGCTTTGGCCGCTGATGGCGGCGCCGAAGGAGATGGACGAGAATATTCGGAAATACGAGGAGATCGGCACCCACCCGGCGGCGAATCACAATGCCATCGCCGCGGCCCTGGCCTTTCACCGGTCGATCGGCGCCGACCGGAAGATTGCGCGGCTGCGGTATCTCCGGGATCGGTGGGCCAAGCGGCTCCTGGCCGAGAGCAGCCGGGTCATGATCCCGACTCAGCTCGATACCCCCTATGCCGGAGCCATCGCGTTGGTCGGGATCAACGGTGTCGACCCGGTCAAGCTGCACACCTGGCTGCTCGACAAGCACAAGATCCAGACGGTCGCCATTGTCCACCCGGAATTTGGCGGCCTCCGCATCACCCCGAACGTGTTCACCACCCTCGATGACGTCGACCTGTTCGCCGAGATGATGATTCAGGCCGTCCGAAGCGGCGTCGCCTAACGAGCGGCGTAGCGAAGCGGCGGGTTCACCTCGCGCTCCACTTGGTCGATGTTCGCCACGTGGAGCGAGCCCCGCTGGTAGAGATACTCCACGTGCGCCCCCACCTCCGTCAGCGCCAGCAGGACGTTCCAGCCGTCAAGCATCGGATACATCCGTGTGGTCAGATCCTGGATCGTCTGCCCGGCCGGCTCCTTCAAGATCCCGAAGATCCGGTCCAGCTTTCGCTCATGATCGACCCGGATCGCCTCGATCCGCGGATAGAAATCGGTCATCGGTGTCTCATGGCCACCTAACGCCAACCGCACCCCCGGCACCTTGCCGATCTTGACGAGCGCTTCGAGATAGTGGCCCAGGCCGGTCCACGCCGTAATGCTCTCGGGGTTCTGATGCGGCGTGGTCCTCGGCAGCACGTGATCTGCCGACAGCAGAACGTCCCCGATCATGATGCACACTTGGCCCGGGCAATGCCCCGGAGTGTGGATGATCTCGAGTCCGTCGAAGACCTGCCCGTCGAACAACGTGAAATCGACGCCGACACTCTTCACATGGCGTTTGCCGTAGCCGTAGAGTTCGAGCAGGCCGGCCCGGCGGTCGGCCGGAACCCCGGCTTGCTCCAAGTAAAACGCCATGCCCTTGGTGGCCACCACGACCCGTTCCTCATACGACTCGAGGACCCATTTGTCGAGTTCGTGGATCCCCACCTCGGCGGTGATCGGACCGGCCATCTGCGCCAGGCCGCCGAAGTGATCCATGTGGCCGTGGGTGATGATGACCCGGCCGATATCCCGGGCGGAAACGGCTTCACCGAACTCGGCCCGGATGCTGTCGAGGCCGGCCATCAACTGGGGAGTGGAATCGCCGTAGCCGCTCCCGGTATCGACGAGAGTGATCGGACCGGCGCCGACGAGCAGATAGGTGTGAACGACGAGCGTCGGAAAGGCCTGACAGGACACCCGATAGATTCGAACCCCAGTGCTGGATTCGAACCGCTCGACTGCGGGTACCGACACGAACCGTTAGACGGCGAGCGGGGTGGTTCGGCTTTGCGCCGTCCGCCATGCCTCAGCGCCGTGACGCTTCAGCATCCGATAGTGAGACCGGACCGCCGCCATTAGCGTCGGCTGCTCATGATACGGAACCCCGTTTCGACGGGCCACCGTTTCGACGATCCGGCTGAGAGCCGGATAGTGGGCACTGCAGACCTTGGGAAACAGATGGTGCTCGACCTGATAATTGAGCCCGCCCACGTACCACGTCAGCGCCGCATTGCCCCGGGCAAAGTTCGAGGTCGTCTCCATTTCGTGAAGGAGCCACTGATGCTCCATCCGGCCGAGGCCGTCCGGCGCGGGATACTCGGTGCCCTCGACCACGTGCGCCAACTGAAACACGACCCCGAGAATGAACCCCGCCACCAAATGGAGGGCGGCGAAGGCGATCAGAAACTGCCACCAGGTCACGTTCGTGAGCACCACCAGCGGCACCACAATGGCCCAGGTGTAGTAGATCGCCTTGGTCAGAAACAGGTTGACCCATTGGCCCACCGGATGCTTCTTGTCTTTGTACGGGCCGAGATCCTTTTGGAAGAAGTACTTGAAGTCCTTCACAAAGACCCAGAAGATCGTCGAGAAGCCGTAGGCGAGAAACGCGTAGTAGTGCTGAAACCGATGGATCGGAAGCAGCGGCGAGGTCGGGGACAACCGGAGCAACGGCGAGACGGTGAGATCCTCGTCAATGCCCTCGATGTTGGTGTAGGTGTGGTGAATGACGTTGTGGGTGATTTTCCACATGTACCCGTTAGCCCCGAGCAAGTCGAACAACCAGCCGATGGCCGCGTTGACCTTGGGCCGGTCCGAATAGGCGCCGTGAAGGGCATCGTGGGTCACGGCAAAGCCGATCCCCGCAAACCCGATCCCCATTAAGATCATCAGGCCGAGCATCGGCCAGAAGGTCGGATCGAGCACCAACATGGCGGCGTAGCTGCCGAAGGTCAGCGTGAGTAAGGCAACGGACTTGATCACCATCCCGAGGGTGGCCTTCGGCGACAGGTTACGGGATGCGAAATAGGCATCCGCTTCCTTCTTGACATCGCGAACGAAGGACTCGGCGTCTCGGGCGGGAAAGGTGATGCTGATCGTCGTCAAACCGGGCGGCCCTGGATGATGGATACGGGAAAGTTGCACCCCGCCTCGCCCATCGGCAAGGGTAAGCTTCCCCGAGTCGAAACCGGCCAGTGGCGGGCGACTTCAGTCACCGCCAAATTGCACCGGTTCGGTTCTTGACCCTCCCTAAGGAACTACTCATGAAGGCCCTGCTTCCCCGCATCGCCATCTTTGTCCTCCCCGGCATTCTGATCACCCAGCCGGCCCAGGACCCGGCCCCGATTCGGGGTTTCTCGGCCGATGGCAGCCGGGTCCAACGAGAGTGGGAGGCCAAGTTCAAGGCTATTCCCGCCCCCGACAGCCTCCGATCCTACCTCAAAGTGCTGGCGGCCCGGCCCCAGCATCTCGGTTCGCCCTACGGGAAGACCAACGCGGAGTGGCTGGTCAAGCTTTTTTCGAGTTGGGGCCTCGACGCGAAGATTGAGACCTTCGAAGTCCTCTTCCCGACTCCGAAGGAGCGAATGGTCGAGATGGTGGCGCCGACTCGGTTCGTGGCCAAGCTCAAAGAACCGATCGTGCCGGGTGACGCCTCGTCCGCTCAACTCGGAGAGCAACTGCCGACCTACAACGCGTACTCGATCGATGGGGACGTCACCGGCCCGCTCGTCTTCGTGAATTACGGCATTCCCGCCGACTACGAAGAACTCGAGCGCCGCGGCATTTCGGTCAAGGGCGCCATCGTGATCGCCAAGTACGGCGGCTCGTGGCGTGGTATCAAGCCCAAAGTGGCGGCCGAGCACGGGGCGATCGGCACCTTGATCTACTCCGATCCGGCCGATGATGGCTACGGACAGGGTGACGTCTATCCGAAAGGACCGTACCGGCCCTCGGACGGCGTTCAACGGGGCAGTGTCGCCGATATGCCGCTCTACCCCGGTGATCCATCGACGCCCGGCCGAGGCTCCGTGCCCGGTGTCACCCCGCTCCCGTTGAACCAGATCGAGACCATCACGAAGATTCCGGTCCTCCCGATCTCGTACCGCGATGCCCAGCCGTTATTGGCGGCCCTCGGCGGCGACGTGGTCCCGCCGTCGTGGCGCGGAGCGCTGCCCATCACGTACAAGACCGGGGCCCCCGGACCGGCCCGGGTCCGGATCAAACTGGCGTTCAACTGGAATCGGGTCCCCCTCTATAACGTGATTGTCCGAATCCCCGGCGCTGAGCGGCCCGATGAGTGGATCATTCGGGGCAACCACCGGGACGGCTGGGTCAACGGCGCCTCCGATCCGTTGTCGGGGCTGATCGCGGAGATGGAGGAACTGCGCGGGCTGGCCACGCTGCTCAAACAGGGCTGGCGCCCCCGCCGCACCATCATCTACGCCGCCTGGGACGGCGAGGAACAAGGCCTCCTGGGAAGCACCGAATGGGTCGAGACCCATAAAGCGGAACTCTCCGATAAGGCCATTGCGTACCTCAACACCGATTCGAACGGGCGCGGTTTCCTCGGAATGGCCGGCTCGCACTCGCTGGAACGGTTCATCAACGATGTGGCCCGGGATATTACCGACCCGGAAACCGGCCTGTCGGCCTGGAAGCGGACCCAGCTGGCGGGGCTGGCCTCCGGGAGCGGGCCTGACCGCGCCGAACTCCGGTCTCGGGCCGACCTCCGGATCGAGGCGTTAGGCTCTGGGTCCGATTTCTCGCCGTTCCTGCAGCATGCCGGCATTGCCTCGCTGAACCTCGGCTTCGGCGGCCAAGGCGGCGACGGGATCTATCACTCGATCTACGACAATTTCGAACACTTCATGCGCTTCAGTGACACCAGCTTCGTGTATGGCCGGGCGTTGGCACAAACGGTGGGCACGGCCACGATGCGGCTGGCGAGCGCCGAACTGCTTCCGTTCCAGTTCGGCAACATGACGGACACCTACCAGGCCTACATCGACGAGATCAAGGCCTTGCTGGCCGCCCGGCGCGAGGCAGCCATTGAGCGGAACCGGCAGTTGGACGAAGGGGTCTTCGCGGCCACCCAGGACCCTCGGCTGGTTCGGAAAGCGCCCGGCCGAGCGGACGTCGCGCCCCACCTCAACTGGGCACCGCTCGACAACGCGATGGGAACCCTCCGGCTCGCCGCGGATCGGTTCGACCAGGCCGCCGCGGGATTCAAACTGACGGGCACCGCTCGCACCACGGCCAACCGAGTCCTGATCCAAGTCGAGCAGGCGTTCACCAGCCCTGATGGCCTGCCCCGGCGGTCCTGGTACCGTCATCAGATTTATGCCCCCGGTTTCTACACCGGCTACGGCGTCAAGACGATGCCCGGGGTTCGGGAGGCCATTGAGCAGGGAGTCTGGAAAGAGGCCGAGGAACAGGCGGCCCGGATTGGGGGGCGGCTGGAGGCCGCGGCCAGGGTCATCGACCAGGCCCGGATCGGACTCAGCCAGTAGCGACCTTCAGGAAGCCGCGGCGCCCAGCGCCGCGGCCCGACCGGTGGCCCAGGCCCAGGCGAAGTTGTAGCCGCC
>JANPEL010000196.1:0-3513 GCA_031431925.1 Gemmatimonadota bacterium
GGGTGGTTGTGCGACTCGATCTTGAAGGCAACCGCCCACCCATCCGGCAGCCGGAGGACCCCGGCATTTTCGCCCGGGCCTTGGACGACCTGCGGCCCGTCGGTCGGGAAGGTCCGGAGCACGGGCTTGGTATGCTTGTACGAGCAGTGCTCCGACCAGAGGGCACTGAAGACACCGAGTTCCGTCATGGTCGGAGTCCGGCCCAGCATGGCCAGAATGGCGGCGTACTCGCGCTCGTTCAGCTTATGCTCGCGCACCAACGCCTCGGTGACCGGAGGCTCCCCGGGAAACGGGTTGGCGGCCGGAGGCGTGGTCACCGACGTCACGTCTTCTTGAGACTCGAAAAGAGGTCGCCGAAGACCTTGCCCATGAACCCGGGGTCACGGTGCTTCGTGGCCACATCGAGTTCCCCGGCGTCGAACCAGATCCCGAGGCAGTCGGGGCATTGGTCGATCTGCACGCCGCGAAGGTCGGTGGTGACGAGGTGCCCGCCGCATTTCGGGCATCGCATGTGGTGGCTTTGCCTCTCGGAGTCGCCGGCGGCCCGGTCCTGGGCCATCCGCTGTTTCTTGATCAGTTCGGCGTCGCGAAGGGCGAAGTACTCGTCCTCGTTCTGACTCGGTTTCTCAGTCATGGCAGGGCTTTGGGTTAAGGCTAAACATGAGCGGCCAAGGGCCGCTTCCAACGAACCAAGGAACTAAAGACTCGGGTGCCGGCGGTACTCCCGAGCAATGGATCGGCGAGGCGCTCAGGGTGCGGCATCATGCCGACAACATTGCCCTCCCGATTCGAGATCGCGGCTATGTCTCCGGTGGAGCCGTTCGGGTTGGCCGGGCTGTCCGGCATCCCGGTGTCGACGTACCGAAAGACGACCCGACCTTCCGACTCGAGGGTCGCGATGACGTCTTCCGAGGCGGTATAGCGGCCATCGCCGTGGCCGATCGGAATCCGGATGATCTCATGCTCGCGATACCCGGCGGTGAACGGCGTCGTCCGCCGCTCCACCCGGAGGTCCACCGGCCGCGAGAGGAACTGGAGGCCGGCATTGCGCATCAGGGCGCCCGGGAGGAGGCCGGCCTCGCAGAGCACTTGGAATCCGTTGCAAATGCCGGCGAGCGGCTTGCCGTCGGCCGCGTGACGCTCGATGGCGGCCATGATCGGACTGAAGCGGGCGATGGCCCCCGCGCGGAGGTAGTCGCCGTAGCTGAAACCACCCGGAATGATGACCGCGTCCGCATCGTGAAGATCGGTCTCCCGATGGAAGACGTAGTAGGCCGCCCCGCCCTCGCGTTCCACGGCTCGATAGGCATCGGGCTCACAGTTGCTGCCCGGGAACCGGATGATCGCCACGCGCATCAGCCGACCTCGACCTTGACTTGAAAGTCTTCGGTGACGGGATTGGCGAGCAGTTTGTCGCACATGGCCTTGGCGTCCGCGGCGGCGGCCTCGGCGGTGGGTGCCTCGAGATCGAATTCAATCGCCTTGCCGACGTGGACGTTGCCGGCCTGTTCGAACTGGAGCGCCTTCAGGGCATGCTCGACGGCCTGGCCTTGCGGGTCGAGCAGGCCACGGCGAGGCATGATCCGGACATGGATACGGAACTTCATCGGTCCTCCCGGCGAATCCGGTCGGTTAGGGAATGGACCGGGGCCTTCAAAGGGGCGTCCGGCCCCTCCGCGAGCGGCTGGCCCCGCTCGAGCAGACTGAGGACGGAACTTCGGAGCATGCCGCCGACCATGTAGGTCAGGCCCAAGGGGAAGAAGAATGATCCCGGGGAGATGATGGCGCCGGCGATGATGCCGAGGTGGATGAGGAGCCCGACCACACCGGACAACGACCGGAGTCCGATCCGCGGCCACCGCGGGTATTTCACATTGCTGACCATCAACGCCGCCAACAGGAGCACCAGGACGGTGAGGCCCTCGTGCTGGAGGTCGAGGTACGCCACCGACGTCTTGTACCACGACGACTGGCTGAACGGGTAGTATGCCGCGAGGGTCATGCCCGCGGCCGGCGACGGCAGCCCGGTAAACCAGTTGGAGTGGGGCGCGCCGTGCGAGGTCACGTTATAGCGGGCCAGCCGGAGAGCGGCCGCCACCACGTAGAGGTAACAGACCACCCAACCGAACTTGCCCGCGGTCGCAAATTCCAGGTAATACATCACGAGCGCCGGTGCGACGCCGAACGACACAATGTCGACCAGCGAATCCAACTCGGCACCAAACCGGGTTCCGGTGTTCGACAGCCGGGCAATCCGCCCGTCGAACATGTCGAGGATCCCGGAAAACACGATAAAGAAACCGGCCCATTTGAAGTTGCCGTTCGTCGCCATGACGATGGCCCAGAACCCGAAGAACAGATTAGCCAGCGTGAAGAAACTGGGCACCACGACGACCACGCGGCGGATTCCCCGCCGGGTCCGCCGTTCTTCAACCGGTACGTCTACCATAGGGCCATCCCGGGTTGGCTGGTCTTCAACGGCTCCTTGGCGATCCAAGCCCCGGTCATTGGCCGGACTCCGGCAGGGGGGACCCGGTCAGAAGCTGATATGCCTCAAGGTAGCGGGCGCTGGTGGCGGCGATGACCTCTGGGGGCAGGGTGGGCCCCGGCGCTTCCATGTTCCACTCGCCGCGGTCGTGGAGTCCCTGGAGATAGTCCCGAAGCGGTTGCTTGTCGAAGCTCGGTTGTGACCGGCCGGGCTGGTATCGGTCGAGGGGCCAGAACCGCGACGAGTCCGGCGTCAGGATTTCGTCGATCAGCCGGAGGTCGCCGTTGGCGTCGGTGCCAAACTCGAACTTGGTGTCGGCGATGATGATGCCCCGGCTCAAGGCGTATTGAAGGCCGGCCGTGTAGATGGCAAGGCTTCGGCGGGCCAGGTCGGTCGCCATCGACTCGCCCAATGCCCGGCCGACCGTCTCGGGCGTCACGTTGATGTCGTGGCCGGTCTCCGCCTTGGTCGCCGGCGAAAACAGTGGGGCGGGGAACCGGTCGCTTTCCTGAAGCCCGGTTGGGAGCGGGCTCCCGGCCAGGGTCCCGGCGGTCCGGTATTCCTTCCAGGCCGAGCCGGAGAGATAACCCCGAATGACGCATTCGAACTGGATCGGGTCGGTGCGCCGCACCAGCATCGCCCGGCCGGCGATCTCCGCGCGATTGCCTTGGAGGCCCGGAATGTCGCGGAGGATCTCGTCCGCGTCGGCGGTCAGAAAGTGGGTCGGCCCCAAGGGCCCGAGTTTCTTGAACCAGAACGCCGACAATTGGGTCAGCACGGCACCCTTCCGGGGGATTGGTTCGGCCATGATGACATCGAACGCACTCACCCGATCGCTCGCCACCAAGAGCAGGCGATCGGCGCCGACCTCGTAGACCTCCCGGACCTTCCCGCGCCGAAGCAGCGGGAGCGGGAGTGAACTTCGGGTCACGACCGTCATACCGTCACCTCCGCGGCGGGGGCCTCGGCCGCGAGCGCGGAGGCGGTGGCGAGCAGGGGCGTGAGGTACTCATCCAGGAATTCGC
>JANPEL010000197.1:0-1506 GCA_031431925.1 Gemmatimonadota bacterium
ATGTTGTTGCAGCGGTCAAGTCGCATGGTGGCTTTGCTGGGTGGACGTATATTGGCAATCTCAACCTATCGTACCGACCCAGGGTCGGCAACGAGCCTCGTGTGGAGCCGGTCGAATGCGGTCCCGTCCCCTCCTGACCTACTTCGTGTTGGCCTTCGCGATCACTTGGTCGGCCGCCGGGATGGCTATTCTCGCGCCCGACTGGTTCACCCGGACCTTCGGCCAACTCGACGCGAGCAACCCGGTGTTCTTCCTGGCGGTTTACGCCCCCACGGGGCTCGCGATCGGGTTGACGGCGCTCTTCGAGGGCCGGGCCGGCCTCCGGGCGCTCGCGGCGCGGCTCGACCCACGGCGCTGTCACCCGATCTGGTATCTGGTGACGATCGGCGGGTTTCTCGTCGTGACCGGAGTGGCCGGTTGGATCGGCTCGGTGGCCGGCGGCCCGGCCCCGGTGTGGAAGCTCTCGGCGTTGGGCGGCTTGGCTGGAAGTCTGGTGAGCGACCCCGGGCCGTTAGGCGAAGAGCTCGGCTGGCGGGGTTTTGCGCTGCCCCGGATGCTCCGGCGGTGGAAGCCGGCCCTGGCCGCCGTGATCCTGGGCGTGACCTGGGGGCTCTGGCACCTGCCGGCGTTCTACGTGTCCACCTTGGGTCAAAGCCAACTCTCGCTGCCGGTGTTCCTGCTCGGTGCCACCTCGTTGTCGGTCGTGACGTGCTGGCTCTTTCTCAAATCGAAGGGCAGCGTGCTGATCGCGATCCTGGCGCACCTGATGGCCAATCATGCGGGCGACGTGACCGGGGCTTCGTTCAACCAGATGACCTATGCCCTGGCCGTGGTCGCTCTTGCTTTGGTGGCGACCGGGCAGCTCACCCCGGAGCCGGCCGCTGAGCACCAGCCGGCGGCGACTCTTCATCCTGCTTCTTCAGAAACTCGACCGTGATCTTCTTGGTCGCTTCCGCGGCCGACTTGAATTCGAGGACCGCGAGGATCAGAGCGTTCGTTACTCCTTACGGGTCAGGCTCTCCGCTGGTGAAACTTTGCGCCAGCGCCGGACCTCGTGAAGCCAGGAAAACGGATCGATGGTCACCTCCCTTAGCTGGCGCGACGCCACGGCCACGTTGGTCGGAGTGTAGAGAAACACCGCCGCGGCATCATCGTTGAGCAATCCGATGGCGCTGCTCCAGCGGTGCCGGGCGATGGCCGGGGTTGGTGCCGCGAGGGCGGTGGTCACCAGCGAGTCGAAGACCGGATTGAAGTAGCGCCCCTGGTTCAGGATCGCGAACCCGGGCCGGGTCCACTGGTCGGCCAAGCCCCGGGGACTCGGTTCGTCGAGCCAGGCGCCGATCAAGGCGTCGAACTGACCGGTTTCCGATCGCTCCTGAAAAATCGAGAAATCGACCGCCGCGATGGTGGCGGCCACCCCAATTTGCTTCCACATCTGCTGAATCCCTTCGGCCAAGTTCTTTCGGACCGTGCTGGTCGACGGAATCAGGATCTCGACCGAGAGAC
>JANPEL010000198.1:0-7219 GCA_031431925.1 Gemmatimonadota bacterium
GGGCGGCCGTCACCGCCCGCCGATAACTGGGTTGAGGCGACCAGGTAGGTGTTGTCCGGCTGGAACACCACAAACGAACCATTGGTGCCGTCGGACAGCCCGCCGCCTGGGCTGAAACTCCCGATGATCGAACTCGGCGTCGACGGCACCGCGATCCAGACATGGGTGAAGCCGGCGGGGTTGCTGTGGAGGAACAGGGTATCGGCGGATTTGGTAACGGTGCCAAACAGGTTCGCGCCGTTGCCGTGGGTGTAGCCGCACTGCCCATTCCCGTCCGTCGTGGCCCGGACGAAAATGAAGTCTTTGGTGGTGGCGTTGTACCGGTAGACGCCGTATTCGACGCTGTTGCCCCGGTCGGGACAGTTGTTGTCCTCGCCCCGGACCGCATAGGTGAAGGTGCCGTCGGGCCAGAAGGTGAGGTACTCACGAAAGCCGCCCCGGGGGCGGGAATAGGTGCCGGAGAGCGGACTGGTGACGTTGGCGATGCA
The DNA here is from genome assembly GCA_031431925.1 of Gemmatimonadota bacterium. Lineage (GTDB taxonomy): Bacteria > Gemmatimonadota > Gemmatimonadetes > Gemmatimonadales > GWC2-71-9 > SHZU01. Next base: position 489 of record JANPEL010000198.1, read on the forward strand.
CTCGATCCCGACGCTCGAAACGATCTGGGCGCTCTTGATGCCCTCGGCCCGGACCAGGGTGCAGGTCTGCCCAACCGGCTGACCGACGAGGAGGACCCCGAATTCGTCGCCGGTCGGAACCCCGGCCGCAAAGGAGAACTTCGTGGCCCCCGAGGGGATGGCCAGGGCCGCCCCGCCGTTCAGCTTGAGCGCGAGACCGGTACCGGTCAGGCCGCTCACCGTGCCTCCAACCGCCGATCCGGCGGCCCCGCAATCGATCACGGCCGTCGTGATGTTGGCGCCGGTGACCTGTGCTCCAGGCCCCGAAGCCCCGCCGCCGGTAATGACCGAGCAGATCTGCGCCGGTCCGGTTGGCTGGGTGGCCACGGCGAGGGTGTAGGTCGTCATGCTCGGCACACCCGTGAAGACAAAACTGGTGGCCGCCGCAGCCACGACGAGCGGGGTGCCGCCGTTGAGCTGGAGGGTCAGTCCGGTTCCGCCAAGACCGGTGATCGTGCCGCCCACCGTGTATTGGTTGACCGCACAGGTGATTGCCACGTTGGTCACGGCCGCGGTGGCCGTGCCGGTGCCGTTGGTGATGGCGCAGGTTTGCCACGGCACGAAGGGCTGGGCACTCGCCGTCACGTTGTAGGCCGTACCCGGGGCGAGTTCGCCCGGGAAGGTGAACGAAGCGGCTCCCGTGGCGATGGTCAGGTCGGCGGTGCCGTTGTTCTTGAGGACCAGTCCCGAGCCGGACAACCCGGTGATCGTGCCGCCGAGGGTGATGGCGGACGCCGCGGTGGTACAGGCCACGGCCACGCTGGTGACATTGGCCGCGCCGATCGTGCCGGTGCCGCCCGTCACCGTACAGGTCTGCGCCGGATTGCTCGGCTGGACCTTGACCGAGACGCTGTAGGCCGCCCCTTGGCCGACCGCGCCGGAAAAGGTGAAGCTGCTGGCCCCGGCGCCGACCGAGAGGTCATTGCCGGCATTGTTCTGGAGGACGAGTCCCCCTCCGGCCAGGCCGGCCACCGTGCCGCCAAGCGTGAAGGTTGGGACTGGGTCAGGACCGGGGTCCGTGCCACCACCACATGCGTTGATGCCCCCCGCGAGGGCGGCGATCAACACGAACCCGGGATGTGAACGCATGAGACTCAACTTCCGACCAACGACGAAGGGATCGATCCAGCGGACTATACGGGCTCAGACTTGGCGAACTCAAAGTACAACGATCGCGCCGCGATAGCGCCCTCATGGTCCGTCAAGGTTCGGTCTTCATATCGGGTAGCCGGCAGCACTTTGCCTTGATTGCCGGTTGAGAAGATCTCGTCCGCTCCCGCCAGGTCTTCCACGGTGACGACCCGCTCTTCCACTCGATGTCCCACCTCCTTGAGGAGCTTCATGACCCGGGCCCGGGTGATCCCAGCCAGAAAACACCGGTTCGGCACCGGCGTGGCGTAGACGCCGTCCTTCACCAGCCAGAGATTCTGCGCGGCAAACTCGGCCACCGTCCCGTCGGGCGAGCGGATCACCGCGGCGTCGAAACCGCGGGCCCGGGCATAACTCATGGCCAGGATCGACATCGGATAGAGGCAACTGGCTTTGGCCTCCGTGGGCGCTTGGTCCGGGGCCGCCCGCCGGAACGGCACCAGGGTGGCCGAGAAACCGGTGGGAGGGGGCAGGGGAGCCGGCGTGATGACCAAGGCGAATCGGGTGGAATCCGGGTTGATGATCGTGGTTCCTTCCTGAATCCACATCATGGGCCGGACATAGAGTTCAGCGCCGGCCGGAAACCGCTTGATGCCCTGACGCGCCAGGGCTTCGATTTCAGGGGCGGTGATCGGGGGCCGCATTTCGAGCGTCAACGCCGATCGGATGATCCGCTGGCAGTGGAGATCGAGGTCGGGCGCGAAGCCCCCGAACGCTCGAGCGCCGTCGAAAACCGTGTTGGCCATCCAGCCGGCGTTGGAATCCGAATCCATGAGCGGGGTCGGTCCGTCGTGCCAGGCGCCGTTGTAGTAGCAAATCGACGACTGGGTCATCGGATCGGGAGCGCAATCCGGGACGCCATCTCCCCGCCGCGATGGAGAGTCACGGTGGGGCGCCCCCGGACCGGGGGCTTTTCGGTGTTGTCGACATCGGCGCCTGCGATCGTCACTCGGATCCGGTGGCCGGCGTTGAACACGGTGGCGGTGGGCTGCAGGTCGAACTCCAACTCCACCATCGTCCCGGGAACGAGCGGGGTGACGTCGGCCTTCTGGTCCAGGTTCCAGGGCAGGTCGAGGTTGTCCCACGGTGGCTTGGCCGGCGTCCGGTGCGAGGCGCGAAGCATCCCTTCGCTCACGTAGCGCGAGAAGCCGGTCGAGTCGACCTCCTCGAGGTAGGCGTAGAAGTCGCCGTCGGTTTGATCGGAGGCGACAAAGATCGTGACCACCGGATGGCCGATCACCGTGACGTCGGCCGCGAGGGGGGCAGTGGTGTAGGTGAGCGCCTTGGCGTCGTTCGACGTCATGTCCGGGTACTTCATCGCGCCCTGGCCGACGGCGTTATCCCACCGCGAGGCGGTGCCGGTCGTGGTGGTGAGATCGACCCTCCACCGGTCTTCGCCGGCCGCGCCGGCGGTCCCCGGGGTCAAGAGCCCGTCGTTAGGCGACTTGACGCTGCCCGAGGGTCCGGCCCCGAAGAAATAGTCGACGTTCCGGACGGTGGGGAGCGGCCAAGCGTCGGCGTGCTCCCAGGTCCACCGGCCCGGATCGATCATTAGGGCAAAGTTGACCGGGGCGTCCTTGTCGATCCCGTTCTGGATTCCCTTGAGCCACCGGTCGAACCACCGGTGTTGCTCGGCCGCGATGATCCGGCCCTGCTCGACCCCCATGGCGCTGTCCGGGCGGGCGTGGGACCACGGCCCCATGGTGACCCGGTCGGTGCCGCTCCAATTCCGGAACCAGAGCATCTCGTCGCGGGCGAAGATGTCATACCAGCCGCCCCAGTGATAGGCGGCCGTGCCGGACTGGTTCATCTCGATCAGGAAGGTCGAGGGCTGGAATTGGATCAAGTCGAAGTTCGCGGTCCGGTGATCCCGGAACTCGGCGGCGCCCCACTCGGCAATCACGTTCCAGTTCTTGGCGTGCTGGCCGAGCGCCTCGCGCCACATCGCGCCGGTCGAGTCCTCGTCGACGGGGGGTTCGGGGAACCCGACATCGAGGGCATGGGTCAGCCGGCCCCAGTGTTCGATCATGTTCTGGCGGTAGATCCCACCGTCGTAGAGCAGGTTGTACATGTCGAACCCAGCAACGTTCGGGAAGATGGCTTTGAGGGCCGGGTGCTTGGTGCTCGCCGCCATGTACTGCGTAATGCCAAGATAGGAGCCGCCGAACATGCCGAGATTCCCGTCGCACCAAGATTGCTTGACCATCCACTCCATCAGGTCGTAGGCGTCCTGGGTCTCGGCCGGGGAGAAGAGCCCCTGGTAGCGGCCGTAGGATGCCCCGCCACCCCGAACCTGGGCCGAGACCACCACGTAGCCGTGTTTGACGAGGCGCTGGAGCGCGGAGTTCCCGTCCACCTGTGAATTGACTTTGGGAGGGATCGAGTCGGTCCGCCAAGCGGGAACCGGTTTGGCGGTTGGGTCGAGGCTCGCTTGGACCGCCGCCGCCGGCGCCGCGCCTCGGTGATAGCGGGAGTGAGTCCAGACCACGGGCAGTTTCTGGGCAACGGCCACGCCGTTCACCGCCGGCCGGATGATGTCGACCGCGAGCTTGACGCCGTCTCGCATCGTCACGTAGTGAGATTCGCGGACCCACTCCGAGTAGAGCGAGTCCGAGTATCCGCGGTATTCACCAAAGGTGGAGACCCGGGTCAGATCGGCGGCCGGGGCCGCATCGGGTCGGGGTCCGCACGCCGACGTGGCGGCGAGCAGGAGGGCGAGGGCGAGGCTCTGATGGTTTCGCATCGGCCAAAGGTGACGCTCGGTCACGACCTTCGCAAGAGACTAGGGCTTGGCCGCGACGACGTCGCCCTTGACCGTGCGTTTGGTGAACCGCCAGCCCTGCTTGGTTTTGATGAGTTCGTCCGAGTAGGTCGACGACGCCAAGAGCGAGGCCGGCTTGGTGGCGAAGTCCACCAGCACCAAGTAGACCTGGCCGGCGGCACCCGTGGCCGACGGGGTGATCATCAAGTTGGTGTTCCAGTGCTTGACGTGGGCGCCCAGCGTGGTGTGGAATCCCTTAGCGAACGTGAGGAGCGCTTCGCGCCCGCTGTTGATGCCGGCCGCGCCTTGGTCCGCGATGGTGAATACGCCCTCGGGTGTGAAGGTGGCGGCCCAGGCTTCGGCATCGCCGGTGTCGAGCGACCAATTGTACTGGGTGTAGAGCGACTGGATCTCAAGCAGGTCTGGGGCCGAGAGGGCGGGGTTCTTCGGCGCGACGAGCCATGCGCCGCTCAAAGTGACGGCGGCCGCGAGGGCGAGTCCGGGTCGGGTGAACATGTCAGGGCTCCTGGTGGAGGTGGGTTCGAACAGTGCGGCAGGTACCGATCATCGCAACGAAATTTTCCCGGCGCTATACTAGCCTGCGGCTTCCCCCGAGGATCGGAGTTTCCATGCGTTCGTTCCCGGTGCTGCTAATCGTCGCCCTTGCAGCCTACGCCGACAAGGCTCCTCCACCCCCGAAGCCCGCCGCGGCCATGCCGCCCTGGCCGAGTTCCCGCTCGATCCGGTATCGGTCGGCGAGGGCCGTGGCGAGGCGGGCCTCTGGGTCGGTCATGGTGGCTCGGGGGTCGGGGAGACGACGGTTCGACTCTCCAAGATTACGGCAGGCGGCCAAGAATAGCGACCTGCGGCGGATCGCCGAGACGGCAGCGACTCTTGACAAGGATTCTGTTCTTGTACAGCTTCATTGTACATGATATCGGAGCCCCACATGGCGGTCAAGACCAGCTACAGTCACGCCCGACAGAACCTGGCCTCGCTGTGGGATCGGGTGGAGGATTCCCGCGAGGCGGCCGTCATTCAGCGGCGCGGCCATGAGGACATGGCACTCATCCCGGCCGACGAACTCGCCAGTCTGCGGGAGACTGCCTACCTCCTCCGTTCTCCAGAGAATGCGGTGCGATTGCTGGCCGCGTTGACCCGGGGCCGGCGCGGGCGGACCAAGCCGACTGACCTCCGCGCACTCCGCCGTGAGCTCGGGTTGGTGGAGGGATCCTGAGCCGGGGGGCCCAGCGCACCCGGACCGCGGTCCTGCAGGACGAATGCCTCGAGGATCTCCGCTACTGGGTCGGCACCAATCGCAAGACTGCGCTCCGCGTCTTGGATCTGATCGAGGCGGTTCTGCGAGATCCCTTCACCGGCATTGGCAAGCCAGAACCGCTCAAACACCTTGGAGGCCATGTTTGGTCGCGCCGGATCAACGAGGCAGATCGCCTCGTTTACGAAGTGTTCGCTGACCGCGTCGAGTTTCTCCAGGCCCGCTACCACTACTGATCTCGGTCGGCCAGCGAGGCCGGGAGGCGGGTGGTGGTGGACCTCACCGATACACGTCTCTGCGGTGCCCGATCTTGAGGATGATCACGATCAGCTTCCTACCCTCCACGCTGTAGAGCACCCGGAAGACGCCCACCCTAACCCGGAACACATCGGTGTAACCGCTCAACTTCCTCGACCCGGGCGGATAGGGGTCGTCGCCCAGCCCGGCCAGCGCGTGCGCGATCCGGCGGCGATCGGGCACCCCAAGCTTGCGAAACTGCTTTTCGGCTGTCCTGCTGATCTCGACCTTATACCTTGCCATCGCGCTTCAGCTCCGCGAGCACCTCGGCGAGGGGGCGGGTGGGTTCGTGGCGAATCGCCTTGAGGTCCTCGATGTCCTCGAGCTCCTCCAACCGGTCGAGAATTGCCTCCTGGATGAAATGGTTCATCACAATGCCGCGGGAGCGGCAGACCTCGTCGAGGGTTTGCTTGAGCCGCTGATCGATTCGGGCGCTGATCTGGACGGTGGGCACGGAGTCCTCCTGGTAGCACATGATAGCATATACTTGCACATGCTATTATAGCGGCAGCCGACCCGGGATTCCACCCCCGGGTCTGGTGATCTCCTGGACGAACCGCTCGGCTCACGGCGCCTTCCGGGCCCGCCCGGCGATGTTCGTCTCGAGGATGAGGTGCTCGACGCTGGCCCCGGTCCCCGACTCGAAGACCACCAGGCGCTGCCCGTCGGGAAAGACGTCGAACGACTGACCCTCGACTGCGCTCACCGACGAGCCGACCGCGGCAACTCGCTCTGGCGGACCGGGCTGGAAGGCCGCTCCGGCCACCACGGCCGCCACCATGATGGTCGAGTCGGTCCGAAAGAAGAGACTCCGCCCGTCGCGGTTCCAGACCGGATCGAAGCCGCCCCCGCGGGAGACCTGCCAGGGGCCGCTGCCGTTTCGGAACCCCCGGACCCAGACGTCGGTCGTTCCGTCCCGGGTGGCGGCGTAGGCCAGCCATCGACCGTCGGGAGACACCGCGGGGGCGAACTCGCCGTCCGCTCCGCCGGGCACCCGCCGGTGAATCGTGTCGGGCGGCGTCAGGGTCCAGCCGCCGTCCAGCGCGACGGTCCTCCCGTCGGGGGTCCAGGATCGGGGACATGCGGTGCCCGAGCCGATCCGCTCGGCGGGATGCTGCCGGTCGATCGGCCGCGAGACGACCTGATCGGTGGGAGTCTGGATGCAGTAGGCCAGTCGGGTTCCGTCGGGGCTCCAGGTCGGGAAACACC
>JANPEL010000199.1:0-18958 GCA_031431925.1 Gemmatimonadota bacterium
AGCCAATCGAGCAGCAGTCGCAGGATCCGCCGGCCTCGGCACCCGCAGTGCGCGAGGGATATGCCACCACGCCGGACAGCGTGCGTCTCTACTATCGCGTCGTCGGCACCGGCGCGGAGACCGTGATCCTGAACGCGGCCAACTATCACCAACAGGCGTTCGACGCCCTAGTAACGCCGAACCGCCGGGTCGTGTTGTACGACATTCGAGGGCGGGGAAAGACCGATTCCGTTCCGCCGTCTAAGATGGGAATCGCGGAGTTCGATGCGTCGGACATCGACGTGATCCGACGGGAAGTGGGCGCCGAGAAGGTGGCGCTGGTGGGGTGGTCGGGCGGCGCCCTCTCGATGTTTCGGTATGCCGCCGACCATCCCGATCGGGTGACCCATCTCATTTTCCTCACCCCGGTTGGCCCCCGTTGGGATCCCTGGTGGGAGGGGATGCGGAAGAACGCCGGCGCTAAGGCCGATACGGCCGCCAACCGGGCGCTCGCAGCACGGGTCAAGGCCGGGGAGTTCACCAAGGACGATGCGGCGCTCTGCCGTGAGTCGGCGAAGATCGGCCTCAAGGCCAATTGGACCGTGACGAGCCGGATCCACCTCGCACCCGATGTCTGTGATTCGCCGAACGAGGTGCCATCCCGCTACGGCGACTTCGTGCCCCGCCTCCTCGTCAAACTCGGCCACTACGATTGGCGAGCGGATTTTTCCAAGGTCACCGCCCGGCGCCTGGTGATCCATGGCGAGTTCGACAACCCTCCGCTCGAGGGAAGCCGGGAATGGGTGGCCGGGGTACCTGACGCCCGCCTCCTCGTGATCAAGGACGTTGGGCATTGGCCCCACTACGAGAAGCCCGAGGAAACGCTGACCGCGATCCGCGCCTTCCTGGACGGCGGATGGCCGGCGGGGGCGGTCGTGGTGCCGGCGGCGCCTTGATCTCCGGCGCGCATGGCATCCGCTGGGGCGGGCTGGTGGCGGCCCTGTTCGGGGCCATGCCGGCCAGCGCGCAACGCGAGATCCCGATCGACCCGCACCTCAAGCGGTGGGTGACCCAGCACGCGGTGCCCGTCCCGCCGGTTGACGAGCCGTACGCCGATTCCGCGTGGGCCTTTCTCCGTCCGATGATCGGGACCGCGCGCCTGCTGGCAATCGGCGAAAACATCCACGGGGGCCACGAGCCGTTGGCGCTCCGCAATCACATCATCCGCTACGCCGTTACCCAACTGGGCTTTACCGCCGTGGCCATTGAGTCGGGATTCACAGAAGGTCAACTGGTCGACCGGTTCGTGCAGGGGGAGTCGCTCGACGTGGACTCCGTTCTCCGTCATGGCATCAACAACGGGTTCGACCGGATGCCGGAGAACAAAGAGCTGCTCCTCTGGCTCCGCGGCCATAATGAACGCGCGGAACGCAAGGTGCATTTCTACGGAATCGACCAGACCGGAGCGGGCGCGCCGGTGTACGGCGGGGCGAGCGCGGTGGAGGCGGCATTGGCCTATCTCGGCCAGACGGCGCCGGAAAAAGTTCGCCAGGCCCGGGCCGGATTCGCCCCGCTCCTGGACCGGTTCACCGAGCGACGATTTCGCGAAATGTCGAGCAACGAGCAACTCGGGTTGAGCCGCGCGCTCACCGGACTGCTCCGGGCCATCAACAGCCGGCCGCACTCGGCCAACGACGCCGCCCATGCCCTGGCCGTTCGGAACGTCTGGGCGGCAGAGCGCCTGGAGCAATCGTTCCGGGTGTCGGGTACCGCGGGTGCCCGAAGCCTCGATGCGATTCGGCTCCGCGATTCGGTGATGGCCGAGAACAGCCGGTGGGTGCTCCGGCAGCAGGGGATCGGGGGGCGGGCCATCGTGTTTGCCCACAACGGCCATGTCTGGGACGTGCCGATGGCCTTTCCAGCCATGGGGCCGGCGATGACGATGATGGGGACCCGGCTACGACAAGCGCTCGGCACCGACCTCCGGGTCATCGGCATGGCGGCCGCGACCTTCGAGGGAATGGGGACGGTGCTCGGTGATATGAGCTCGATGGAAAGCGCCTTCGCGAGGGCGGCGGTGCCGAACTACGCGATCGATCTCCGCACCGGCGATCGCGATCCCGTCGTGCGAGGGCTGTTACGGGAAACGTGGATCACGAGGATTCATGCCTGGCTTCAGCCCATCGTGCCGCGTCAGGCCACCGACATCATGATCACGCTGAGCCGGATTACTCCTTCCAAATGAAGATCGTTACCGGACCCGCATCGCGGCCTCAATCTCAGCGGCGGTGTATGGAAGCCCCGGCGTGAGCAGCCGGTAGCCGTTCGGCTCGATCAGGATCATGTCTTCGAGGTAGAACCCGAAGCCATCGACCATGAACATCAGCTCATAGGCCACCGTCATCCCCGCTTTCAGGTCCTCAGGCATCCCTTCAGCGTCATCGAGCCCGACGCCGTGGATTTCCCACGCCCCCGTACCACCAGGCCCGAGCAGGATCTCCGCGGTTCGCCGGCCCATGGCCGTGGTGAGCCTCGGCGCGAGTTCCCGGATCCGATCGAGACCGAGCCGAAACACCTCGGATGTCTTCCCGCCATCCTTGAGCCCAGCCAACCCGGCCCGATAGCCGGCGATGAACAGGTCCCACGACTCGCGCTGGCCCGGGGTGAACCGGCCGCTGACCGGCGCGGTCCGGCCGACGTCACCCTGGTACCGGTCAACCTGACAGCCCACATCGACCCGGACCACTTCACCGGCCCGCATGACCCGGTCGTGGTTGTCGGCATCGACGAATGAGTTGAACAGATCGGTAAACACCGCATGGGGACCCGACATCGCCCAGGGCCAGAACGACTGCCGGCCACCGGACCGGATACAGGAATTGACCACCGCCGCCTCGGCAATCCGCTGGCGACGCCCCGGCTTCACGGCCCGGATCCCCGCCAACATCGCGTCGCCGCTGAGCTTCCCGACCCGTTCGAGGATGGCGATTTCGCCGGCGTCCTTGATCTCCCGAAGGGGGCGAAGCAGCGGGAGCGCCGGCTCGACCGGCCCCTTCCAGCCTAACGCGGTGAGCCACTGGCCCCACCGCGAGACTCCGCCGGCCATCGGGGGCGGCGTCCGCACGGTGCCGCGGTTGTCCGACGCCGCCACCAGAACCGTGGCGCCGGTTCCGATGCGCTGGGTGAGCCACGGGGCCAGGGAGTCGATCGGGACCACGGCGTCGAGCCCCAGGGTCGCCGCCGACTCGGGGCCAGGCCGGGGGCGGCTGATCAGTGGATTGGGGCCCGGCACGAACAACGTGATACGTTTGGCGTTGCCCTCGAAGACCAGCACGGCACCAACCAGGTCGCCCAACCCGGTCAGGTATTGGAAGTCGGTGGCCTGCTGGAACCCAGCCTGGTCATCGGACTTGAACGCGCCTTGGGATGGAACAATCAGGATTCGGGCCCCGAGTTGATCCATCGCCGCGGCTCGGCGCCGCTGATACTCGTCAGCCGGGCGGGCCAATGGCGCTGCCGCACCCAGCAGGACCACCAACGGCAGAGCGTGCATCCGTGATCTCATCATCATGACGATCCGTCCTTTGGTTTTCGGCAGGTCCACTTGACGGGGATCGAACGAAGGTCGACCCTTCAGGCCGACCCTCCCGCGAAGGTACCAATGATACTCGGATTCATGTTACTGCTCCTGCAGCAGCCGGCCCAGGCCGCCGCCGGCCGAATCGAGGTGACCCCCGAGCGACCCGAGGTCCGGGTCGGACAGTCATTGCAGCTTCGCGCCGCGGTGTTCGACGCGGCAGGCAAACCAGTTCCGGGGGCCAAAGTGATCTGGTTCGGCGCTCGGTTCAACGGCACGGTCGATTCGACCGGTCTGGTGCGGGGCGGGTTTCGCGGGCACCTCGACATCGTCGCCATGGCGACGGTCCCGGGAGGCCAGCGGGTCACGGTGACGACCCGGGTCGCGGTCATCCCCGGACCGCCCGTCAAGATCGACCTCCGCCCGGCCTCGGTGACCCTTCCGGTCGGCGGCCGGCTGACCCTGGCCGGCACGCCACTCAGTTCCGACAACGACACCCGCACCGATCCGATCATCTACGCCTCGGCCAACCCGAGGGTTGCTTCCGCGACGCCCCAGGGACTGATCCTGGCCGTCGGCCCGGGGAAGACCGTGATCACCGGGACCGCCGGATCGGCGACCGCCACCGTCGCGGTCCAAGTCGTTCCCAACACCGTCGCGTCGCTCGCCATTGCCCCCGGGTCGCGGGCGGCGCTGACAGGCGAGGTGGTCCGGTTCACGGCGAGCCCCAAGGACCGAAGCGGTCGGACGGTCGATGGCCTAACGCCCCGCTGGTTGGTGGCGGCGGTCGGCAGTACCGGCAGCGCCGTCATCGATGAGGACGGCGCGTTCGTCGCCGACGAGCAGGGGGTGTACACCGTGACGGCCTTGGTCGGAACCGAGTCAGCCGACGCGGTCATCCGGGTCACCCCCCGCGCGGTCGGTCGCGGTATCGAGGTCGTGGGCCGGGTTCCCTTGCCGGTCAAGGGCGCCGAGATCTGGATTCACCCTGACGGGAAATGCGCGTACTACAGCACGATTTCCGACCGGGTCTACGCGATCGATGTCTCCAACCCGAGTCACCCCGCCATCGTCGACTCGATGATGATCGACGCCCGCGTCATCAACGATGTGATGACGACCGAAGACGGCAAGTATGGCGTCTTCTCCCGCGAAGGGGCGTCCAACCGGAAGAACGGGATCGTCGTCTTCGACGCCGGCAACGCCTGTCACCCCAAGCAAATCGCCGACTACAGTGAAACCGTGACCGGCGGGGTTCACTCTTCCTTCGTATACCAGAATCATGTCTACTTGACCGATGACGCCACGGGCTCGATGCGGGTCATCAGCATCAAGGACCCGTACCGTCCCCGCGAAGTGGCCCGGTGGCAGACGAGCCAGTCCGACCAGGGCCGCTACGTCCATGACATCGACATCAAGGACGGCCTGGCCTATCTGTCCTATCTCAACGACGGCCTGATCATTCTCGACGTCGGGAACGGGATCAAGGGCGGCAGCCCCGAGGCGCCGAAGCTGGTGTCGCAATTCAAATACGACCTCGACTACCTGTACCGGCGGATCGAGCAGCGCTACGGGCTCGGGATCCGGGGAACCCACACGGCCTGGCGCCACGGGAAGTACGTCTTCGTCGGCGATGAAGTCTACGGGTCGCGCGCCGCGAAGGGGCACGAAGGCGGCAACGACCTCACGTGGGGACGGCTCCAAGTGCTCGACGTGTCCAATATCGAAAAGCCGAAGATCGTGGCCTGGTACGAACCGACCGATGGCGGGGTCCACAACATCTGGGTCGAGGGCGACTCGCTCTACCTCGGGAACTACCAAGGCGGCGGACGCGTGGTCGACATCTCGGGCGAACTCAAGGGCGACCTGCTCCGCCAAGGCCGGGAGATTGCCTGGCTCCTCACCGCCGACTCGCTCGGCACCAAGCCGCGCGCGACGTTCACCTGGGGTGCCGTGGTCAAGAACGGGCTGATCTACTTCAACGACATCAACTCCGGGCTCTGGATCACCCGCCTCGAGTCGAAGGAAAGACCGGTCCCGTAACGGCTACCCCGCCGGACCGTCGCGAGGCACCACTCTCGGACCCGGCAGTTGACGAACCGAAGATAGGGTGCTTTCGTGCGGCCATGAGGATCCCCTGGATGCCACAGTCCTGGGCGTACGCCACTTCGTTCGCCGCAGTGGCCTCGCTCCCGCTCGACGGCAGCCAGGACCGCCGTCCGCCGTGCGCTTTCGATACCAGCGCCGCGATCCTCTCAGTACCGGCGATCGTCTATCTCAAGCCGCCGCCCGAGCTGATCGCCGATCCGGCCGCTCGGCAGGAGGCCATTGCCTGGATCGTGGCGTTAGGCGCTCACTTCCAGCCGCCCTCGCGCCTGACGGTCGGGGTCCGCCCCATCGTGCCGATCAGCCACTTGGGCGGTCCGCCAGACAGTATCCACTTTCAACTCGGCGGGCCGCTGCTCTTGCCGCTCGGCCTCGATGGACGCCTGACCGGCGGCCCTCCGATCGCCGTTTCAGGGATTGCGTCGGTGAACGGCGCGATCGTGGCTGCAGTGCACCGACTGGATTCCGCCGGCTCGCTCCCGATCCCGACCTGGCGGGCCAGCTCGAAGGCCGGCCCGTTGCGTATCCAAATCGATGTCTCAGTCGATACCGTACCTGGCACCCTTCCGCTGCTTCGGACCAGGATTCCGGTCTACACCGCAGATTCGGCGGTCAGTCCGATCCGGTTCGCAAAGCCAACGTACCCCTTGGCCTCACAGATCCGGGAGGAGACCGCCCGAGTCGATGTGCGCTACATCGTCCGGGAAGATGGTACCGTGGACCCGGAGGCCGTCGAGGTCCTCTACGTCTCGGTCGATACGAAACGAGACGCCCTCCCGATCGCCGAAGGCTTCACGGCCGCCGCCATCGCGGCCATCGGGGCCAGCCGATTCAACCCGGCTCGGGTGCGCGGATGTCCAGTACCGACCACGGTCGTCCAGCGAGTGAGCTTTGCCGTAGGCACCCGGTCGCGCTGACGAAGCTCGCTCCGTCTTGCGGGTCTCCGCGATCGCAACGAACTTACTTGCGTTGCGATCGTGGAGTGTGGTTCCAGTGACGATCTGGTACGTCGATGTGATGTGGGGAGTCGCCCTGTTTGCCGTGGCGTTCTTTACCGCCGGGTGCGTCGTCTTCAATCCGGCGCTTCGGAGTATCCGGACGATGGGGATCGTGGCGGCGTACGGGCTCGGGCTTTGGATGGTGTTCGACCTGCCGCTCGTCGTCGCGCTGGCCACGTGGTGCGTCTTCGCGAGCCTCGGGGGGATCGCGGTCTTGCTTTACGAGCTGTGGGCCCGGCATCGCCATGCCGGCACCGGACGCACGCCAAGACCATTCGTGCTGGTGCAGGGCTTTCTGTTGTGGCCCGGAATGATCCCGGATGCCATCGAGGGAGTGCTGATTGACCTCGGCGTCCTCGACCCGAGCGGGCCGGATTCCAGCCGCGATTGAAGCGGCCGCCCCGTTGTCACATTCCTTTAGTCCGAACCCTTGATCAAGGATCTCCTCGCGATGCGCTCGTTCACGGTCCTCGTCATCCCGACCCTGCTCCTCGCGATCGACACCCAGGCCGGCCCCGCCCCGATCCGCGGTTTCTCCGTCGAAGCGGCCGCAACCCAGCGGAGTTGGGAAGCAAAGTTCAAGCTGGTGCCCTCACCCGACAGTATGCGGAGCTACCTCAAGCGACTCACGGCCCGGCCCCAGCATCTCGGCTCCCCCTATGGGAAGGCCAACGCGGAATGGCTGGTCTCGCTCTACCGGAGTTGGGGCCTCGACGCGAGCATCGAAACCTTCGACGTGCTCTTCCCCACCCCGAAGGTGCGGCTGGTGGAATTGGTGGCGCCGACCCGATTCGTCGCGAGCCTCCGCGAGCCCCCGGTCGCGGGCGACGCCTCGTCCGCACAGGAGAGCGAGCGGCTTCCCCCGTTCAACGCCTACTCGATCGACGGCGACGTGACGGGTCCGCTGGTGTACGTGAACTACGGCGTCCCGGCTGACTATGAGGAACTCGAGCGTCGAGGCATTTCCGTCAAAGGGGCCATCGTCATCGCCCGGTACGGCGGCGGTTGGCGGGGCACCAAGCCCAAGGTGGCCTGGGAGCATGGCGCAATCGGTTGCTTGATTTATTCCGATCCCGCCGACGACGGCTATGCCCAGGGCGACGCCTATCCGGTCGGCCCGTTCCGGCCCTCGAACGGCGTCCAAATGGGTTCGGTCGTCGACCTCCCGGTCTACCCCGGCGATCCCTCGACGCCGGGACGGGGATCGGTGCCGGGCGTGGTACCGGTGCGGTTCGACCAGATGGTGACGCTGACGAAGATTCCCGTCCTCCCGATCTCGTACGGCGACGCCCTCCCGTTGCTCAGCGCCCTCGGCGGTGAGACGGTGCCGCCGGCGTGGCGCGGCGGGCTCCCGATCACCTACAAGACCGGCCTGCCGGGCCCGGCCCGGGTCCATTTCAAGCTGGCCTTCAACTGGAACCGGGTTCCGCTCCACAACGTGATCACCCGGATTCCGGGGTCGGAAGCGCCCGACGAGTGGATCCTCCGCGGCAATCACCGGGACGGCTGGGTCCACGGAGCCAATGATCCGCTCTCGAGCCTGGTGGCCGAGATGGAGGAACTCCGGGGCATGGCCGCGCTCCTCAAGCAGGGCTGGCGGCCCCGCCGGACCATCATCTACGCCGCCTGGGACGGCGAAGAACAAGGCATTGTCGGGAGCACGGAATGGGTGGAGACGCACCGGGAGGAGCTGGCCCGAAAAGCCGTGATGTATCTCAACACTGACACCAACGGCCGAGGCTTCCTCGGGATGGACGGCTCCCACTCGCTCGAGCGATTCATGAACGAAGTGGCCCGCGAGGTCACCGACCCCGAGACCGGGCTCACCGCCTGGAAGCGAGCCCAGCTCCGCCGGATTGCCGAGGGCGGACCGGCGGAGCGGGACGAACTCCGGCGCCGGACCGACCTCCGGCTCGGTGCGTTAGGCAGCGGGTCGGACTATTCGCCCTTCCTCCAGCACGTGGGGTTGCCGTCGCTCAACGTCGGCTTCGGCGGCGAAGGGGGCGACGGCGTGTTCCATTCGACCTACGATACCTTCGAACGGTTCGTCCGGTTCAACGACACCTCGTTTGTCTACGCCCGGGCCCTGGCCCACACCGTCGGGACGGCCATCATGCGCCTGGCCGACGCCGAGGTGCTGCCGTTCGAGTTCACCAACATGGCGGACACCTATGGGGGCTACCTCGACGAGGTCAAGGCGCTTGCGTCGAGCCGCCGCGCGGAGATCGTCGAACGAAACCGCCAGATCGACGAAGGCGTCTTTGCGGCGACCACCGACCCGCGAATGCCCAGGAAGGCGCCAGTCCGGGAGTTGGTCCCGGTGTTCCTCAACTTTGCTCCCCTCGACAACGCGATGGTCGAGCTTCGACGGGCGGCCGACGCCTACGAGGTCGCGCTTTCCAGGGCGACCGCGCCTGGTCTAAAACCGGCGGCCAATGCCCTGCTTCGGCAGGTTGAGCAGGCCCTCACTAGCGACGCCGGTCTTCCGCGCCGGCCTTGGTATAAGCACATGATCTATGCGCCAGGCTACTACACGGGGTATGGCGTTAAGACGCTCCCGGGGGTCCGGGAAGCCATCGAGCAGGGATTCTGGGATGAGGCCGACCCCGAAATCGGCCGGATCGCGGGGCGTCTGACGGCAGCGGCCGAATTGATCCGACGGGCCGCCGCCACGCTGTAACCGACGCCGGCGGCCTATCGCTTGGTGAGTTCCAGGTACGAAGCGATCGAGAAGAACACCGGGGTGTCGGGCGTCTGGGCACTGGCCTGCCCTCGAAGCTTGCCGCTGACGAGTCGCAGATCGAGCGCCACCGAATGAGGAGTCCAACTCGCGTCGGACGTCGGGATGGTCCCGGCAAAGCGGCCGGTCAACACCCCGGCGCTCCATTCGGGTTCGTTGAGGAGACTTTCGAGCTGGCCGTCCGGCTCGGCGCCAATCCGGACCTTGACGTCTCCGTCGGACTCCACCACCAGCCGAAACGGCACGGTCCGTTGCCAGGTTCGGAGGGTTCCCTCCCACCGGCCAATGAGGTCCGGAGTCGGGGCAAACTTCGGCGTCGCGGGCGGAGTGGTCTTGGCGCGGTCGGCTCTCAGCGCCGACGCGTACTTCGGGAGGAGCACCGCGGCGATATCCTCGGCAATGGCAAACGGGTTCCCTCCGCCGTTGGTCAGGGCCACGATGGCGAGGTTCTCAGTCGGGTAGATGTTCAAGGTCGTGGCCACTCCGGGCATGCCCCCGCTGTGCTCGATCAACGGGTAGCCGCGAGAATCCGAATGGGTGACCCAGCCGAGCCCGTACGACACGGTCGAGTCACCGAACGCGTTCCGGGCCGCGGGCCGGTGCATGGCGTCGATGACGGAATCGGACAGGATCGGGCGTTGGTCGGCGAGGTGATTCTTCAGGTGGAACATCCCGAAGCGAACCAGATCATGGGCGCTCGAGTAGACTGCCGATCCGCCGGGATGATCGAAGGTATAGAACGGCACCGGCCGGCCGAGCCGGTCGTACCGTTCCGCGGCATACGGCTCGAGCCCAGGGCCGATGTCGATCGAGGTCCGGGTCATGCCTAACGGAAGAAACACCTCTCGCCGCATGAAATCGGTATAGGAGAGACCCGAGGTGCGGCTGATCAAGTAGTCGATGATGCCGAAACCGAGGTTCGAATACTGAAACCGCTCACCCGGCGCCGAGACCAGGACGCCGTATCGGGCAATGGTTTCGTCCATGGTCGGGGGACGGCGGTGCTCGTTGGCGTAGAAGAACTGATAGTGGAGCGGGAGGCCGGCCGTGTGGCTCAAGATTCGCCGGATGGTGGCGCCGGCGGCATCGCCCGCGAGGCCGGTCAGTTTGCCGGCGCCAAGATACTCGTTGGCCGGTCGGTCGATATCGAGTTTGCCCCGCGCGGCTTCAACCATCAAACCCGTGGCGGTGATCGGCTTCGAGATCGAGGCCAGCGAAAACATCGTGTGCTGGGTAGCCGCGATCATCCTCTCCCGGTTGGCCCACCCGAAGCCTTGTTCCCAGATGATCTTGCCGTCCTTCGCGACGGCCACCGCCATCGCGGCGCCACCCACCCGGACGAGTTGTCGTTCGATCGAGTCGCGAATCGGTTGCCAGCGATCGGGAGCCTGCGCGAAGGCGGGGTGGGCAAGCACCGCGAGCGCGGCCACCGTGGTGCGGAATCCGAGCATCATGGTCATTCCAGGTTGGAGATTCGGTCAGGTGCTGAACTGGTACTATCGCCTCGCGATGGCCAACCCGATGACACCGGCCACCAGCAGCGCCACCATGCCGGGGAGCACCCGGCGCCGATAGGCCGGGCTGCCGAGCCCGATGGCCAATCCGGTTTTGAGGGCGGTATTGGCCACGACCCCGACCACGAGTCCGGTCGTGGCCGTCGCGGTGCCGTCAGTACCACCAGCGATTCGGGCCATGCTCAGGGTGAGCGCATCGACGTCGGTGAGGCCGGCGAGGGCCGCACCCCCGATCACGCCGAGGTCGCCGAATCGGGACTCCAGAAAGGTGATCCCCAAGATGACGGCTTGAAAGGCAATCGCCATCCGGAGCGCTTGCCCCAGGTCGAGCGGGTTCCGGGGCCCCGCTTCGGCGGCATCGTCGCCCGCGATCAGCGCCTTCGGCCGCATCAGGAGCAACCCGACGGCCCCGGCCAGAAAGACCGGAGCCAGCGCCAGCCCCGCCGGCCCGGCGAACCCGGTATTCAGGGCCAGAATGATGGCGACGACCCGCGGAACCAGGACAGTGCACGCCGCGAGCGTGCCTAACGCAAGCGAATCGGTTCGCTCCGGATGTCGGCGGCTGGCCCGGGCGAATGCCAGGGTCACGGCCGTGGAGGACACAAGCCCGCCCAGGCTTCCGGTCAGAAAGTCGCCGCGATGGTCGCCCAGGGCCTTCCGGGCCAGGTAACCGGCAAAGTTCACCGCGGAGAACAGGAGGACGACCGTCCAGATCATCCGGGGGCGGATCGTGTCGAGCGGCCCGAACGGCCCGACCGGCAGCAAGGGCAAGACGACCAGGGCCAGGACGGAGAACTGGAAGGCCGCGCGGAGCTCGGGGGCGTCGATTCGCTCCACGAAACGGCGAATGGTGTCCTTCTCGCCCAGCGCGAGGACCATGACCGCCGCGAGCCCGCTCGCCACTTGGATCGATCCCCGCCCCGCGATGATCCCGACCGCCAGGATCAGAATCGCGGCCGCCTCGGTCGTCCCGTCGATGGCCTCCGGGGCCCGCCGCGAGGCCATCACGTAGGCGGCCACGATGAACGCCCCGGCGACACCGATCAGCGTCACGGCCAACGCCGTCGACGGGCCGGTCGAGAGCCAGCCCGCCACCCCGCCAACGGCGCCCAGCAGGAAAAACGTCCGGACCCCGGCAAACCGCGCCGCCGGCCCGGTCGCATGCCCGGACCATTCGCGCTCGAGTCCGACGGCCAGCCCCGCGAGGGCCGCCACCGCCAGCCGAATCGCGACCTCGAGATCAGTGAGGGAGGTATCCTGCATAGTGGAAAGCTGGTGGCACGGCCTCGGCCCGGCAACTCGGCCGAGCGAACCGGGTCAGGCGATTGGAAGGCGGATGGTAAAGGCTTTGGCTCGCGGCTTCGCCGATTAACTCAGGACCAAGGTCCCGCCGTGGAGCTCGGCAATCCACCGAACGATGGTCAGTCTGACGCCGGTCGAGCGCCCGGAGCCGCGCCAACAGTTCTTCGAAGGCAAACAGTTTGACCAAGTAGTCGTCGGCGCCGGCATCGAGACCGGCCACGCCGTCGGACACGGCGTCGCGGTGGCGGCCAGAATCAGGACGTTCGACCCGCCGCGGCGAAGGGTCCGGGCCAAGTCGAGCCCCGAGCCGTCGGGCAGACTGATGTCGAGCACCACCGCGTCGTACGGCTCCAGACCCAATTTCGCGAGCGCCTCAACCACGGTGCCCGCCGCATCGACGGCATGACCGGCTTGGCGAAGACCTCGAACCAGTGAGTCACGAAAAGCCGGATCATCTTCGACCACCAGAATCCGCATAGCAAGCCCCTGTTCTCCTTGGCCAGAACCTACCAACCCAAGATGAAAGGGGGATGAAGCGCTATGGCTGGTTTGCTTGAATCATGGCCAAGCTCAGCCGCCCCAGACGGGATTCAGCGTTGCCAAGGTCATACGGCAGGTCGAAGTGGTGGCGCCCCACCGCCTGAAAATCCGTGACCAGATGCCCCCCGGCTCGCTTTTGCTCGGCGAACTCGGCGGTCTGGCGATGGAACTCGCCGGTCTCGACCTCACCGACCGCCACGACCAGGGGAACGGCGGCGATCATCGACCGGCCGCTGGGGCTCAGGCGCTCGGCGGCGGGCTCGTCGAGACCGAGGGCGTCATTGATGGAGGTTCCAACCAGGGGGACGAGATCGTAGACCCCGCTCAGCAAGACACCACCGGCCAGGCCGGTGACGTCGCCTAACACCATCGCGGCCAGGTGCCCGCCGGCCGACGAGCCCGACACGACGAGCCGGGCGGGATCGAGGCCCAGCCGACCGGCTTCGGCAACCAGATACCGGCAGGCGTCAGCGCATTGGACCACGATGGCCGGGAGCGTCGCGGCCGGCGCGAGTTGGTAGTCCACCACCGCGACGGCCACCCCGTGCGCGAGGAGCGCCGGCACCATGAAGGCCGATTCGTTCTTCGAGAGCTCCTGCCAATAGCCGCCGTGGATATAGATCAGCGCCGGATGGGGCCCGGGCCCCGGGGGCCGGAACAGGTCGATGGTCCCGCTCGGATCGGCCCGGTATCGCACGGTCAGGGGAGGATACGCGGCCCGCGCGGCGGCGCTGTCACGGACGTAGGCTTCGATCTCGGCTCCGAGGTCCGGAACCGTGCTACTGGGGGAGTATTCGCGTTCGAGGTACTCGTTGGTCCAGGTTCGCCAAGCCGGGCGCGGCTGCAATGGGGCGGTCATCCGAAACCTCCAGCGTGAGGCGGCCGGGGCAACGCCGACCACACTCCAAGATGCGGGGACCCCTGCCCTCCCGCCAGCCGATATTCCGGCCATCCGGCGGAATGGACTGTTGTGGCGTGCCCCGGGCTCAGGTACGATTCGCGGATTCGACCACTGACCCACGGGGTTTCGATGCGCTTTCTGACCGTCGTTCTGTTGTTCGGCCTGTGCCAACCGGCTCTGGCTCAATCCGCCGACCGCAACCTCGCCCGCGCCAAAGCATTGCACCGGGCGATCCCGATGATCGACACCCACAACGATCTTCCGGAAATGCTCCGCGAGCGGGCCCATAACGATCTAGCCAAGATGAACCCGGAGGACCGGCTCGAGAACATCGACACCGACCTCCCCCGGTTGAAACAGGGCCTGGTTGGGGGACAGTTCTGGGCCGCCTACGTGCCGGCCTCTTTCGCCGACCGCGGCGGCGCCGGGTACGCCCTCGAGCAGATCGACGTGATTCGACGGATGACCGCCCAGTCGCCGTCGCTCGGCTGGGCCACCACAGCCACCGACATCGCGCGGGTGCACGCCGGGGGCAAGATCGCCTCGCTGATCGGGATCGAGGGCGGCTACGCGATCGAGAACTCGCTCGCCAATCTCCGGATGTTCTATGAACTCGGGGTTCGGTACCTGACCCTGACCCACGGGGGGAACACCGCCTGGGCGGATGCCGCGACCGAGGCGCCGCGCCATGGCGGCCTGACCAAGTTCGGCGAAGAGGTGGTTCGGGAAATGAACCGGATGGGAATGATGGTCGACATTTCCCACGTCTCCGACGGCACCATGTCGGATGCGATCCGGGTGTCCGAAGCGCCGGTGATCTTCAGCCACTCATCCGCCCGGGCCCTCGCCAACCACGCCCGCAATGTGCCGGACAGCATTTTGGCATTGATGCCGAAGAACCGAGGGATCGTGATGGTGAACATCTTCCCGGGCTTCGTCAATGCGATCGCGGCCGAGCAAGCGGCCGGCATCTTGGACCGGGAGCGCGACTTCAACGCCAAGTATCCGGACGACCCCAAACGGGCGTCGAGCGAATACCTGGCGTGGCTCACCAAGACGATGAACGAGATGGAGCCGGGAACGCTCGCGGAAGTGGCCGATCACGTCGACCACATCGTCAAGGTGGCCGGGATCGATCATGTCGGGTACGGCGCGGACTTCGGGTCGCTTACCAACCATCCCAAGGGGCTCGAAGATGTCTCCCGTTACCCCTACCTGACGGCCGAACTGCTCCGCCGCGGCTACACTGACGAGCAGGTGAAGAAGATCATCGGAGGCAACTTTCTTCGGGTGATGCGAGAGGTCGAGCGCGTCTCGGCCCGAATCAAGCGGCAGCGCCCGGCGAGCACCGCCTTGATCGGCGACCTCGACAAGTAGTCAATCGACCTCAATTCAGGGACCGAACTCAATGCCACACCCGCGACGTCGCTTCCTCGGCTGGATTGGCGGTACTTCACTGCTTGGCGCCGCCGGCTTTCCGAGACTTTCGGGTGACCACGCCGCGCCGGTCGCCGACAAGTGGGACATGAGCTGGACCGAGCGAGTGAACGGGAAGTACCGGGCGGTATTCGACTCTCCGGAGCCGGCCGAGGGTTCGGCTCTGTTCCGGGCGGTAGCGTGGTGCGACATGTATAAGGACGTCTACGGCGCGGAGCGCACCGAGATGTCTCCGGTCCTCGTCCTCCGCCATTCCGCCATTCCGTTGATTATGGGCAACGCGTACTGGGAGAGCTACGAGATCGGCAAAGAGCTCAAGCTCCGGGACGACAAGGGAAAGAAGTGGTCCAAGACCAACCCGATCAGCACCGGGGGCGCCCCGGCCACCGGGCCGGCGGCCAAGTACAAAATCGAGACCTTCCTGGCCTCGGGCGGAGTGGTCCTCGCGTGCAATTGGGCCTTCGGCATGGTAGTAGGCCGGATCCGTGCGAAGGAGAAACTCGAAGGGGCGGCGGCCCGGGCCCGGGCGCTCGAACTGATGATTCCGGGAGTGATCCTCCAGCCGAACGGGATCTTCGGGGC
Source organism: Gemmatimonadota bacterium (assembly GCA_031431925.1). Taxonomy (GTDB): domain Bacteria; phylum Gemmatimonadota; class Gemmatimonadetes; order Gemmatimonadales; family GWC2-71-9; genus SHZU01. The sequence continues at coordinate 15,677 of JANPEL010000199.1, forward strand.
GCTCCGGGCGCAGGAAGCCGGGTGTCACTACGTGATGGCAAGCTAGGGCGAGCATCGACCAGGCACCAGGAAACGAGCTGGCCGATGGAGCCGTACAGCAAGAAAGCCAAAACCAGGCGAGAGCCGCGGTAGCCGGCGGCAGATTCGAGTGAAGCGAAAGGGCCAGGTGGCGCATCCACTCTGCGAGAAGCTCACTCTCCCCGAAGGCTCCTGAGAGACAACCCAATGGCGCGGGCTGATTCCTTGGTGTTCTTGATCGCCCTACCACTCCTCGTGGCGGGATCACCGGCTTTCGGCGAAGCCCAGCCGTCCACCGACCGGGCGGCGGCGGTGACCGGGGTCCGCGAATTCCTCTCGGCCTGCCGTCTCGACGCCGGCCGGCTTTGGGGCCGATCACTCTGCGGTCGGCTCATTGCGGTCGACGGCGGGACCGGCCTCGCCGTGGCAACCGCCACCCCTCCGGCGGGACAATTCAAACGCGAAGGCTCGCTCTGGATTGGGCGGGTTCCCGACGGAATGCAGGTGGCCAACACCGCGACCGATTGGGGCGGCCAATTGTGGTCGACCGTCCGGCTCCCGCTCCCCAGCGATCGGTTTACCCGGATCCGGTTGCTGATCCACGAGGCGTTCCATCGGATTCAGCCCGAGTTGAATCTCAACGCCCCCGACGCGATCAATGGCCATCTCGACGAGCGGGACGGCCGCTATCTCCTTCGACTCGAGCTCCGTGCCCTGGCGACGGCCGTTCAGGCGCCCGACCCCGACGCCCGCCGGGCCTTGCGCGACGCGCTGCTCTTTCGCGCCCGACGGCACCAGATCTACCCCGGGGCCGACACCTTGGAACGCTCGCTCGAGATTCAGGAGGGGTTGGCGGAGTACACCGGCACGAGGCTGGCGATGACGGTGACCGGCCGTTCGGTCATCGAAGCCGCGAAGGCCGCGGCCGATTTCGAAAATCGAGCCACCTACGTCCGCTCACTCGGGTACGGAACCGGCCCCCTCCTCGGGCTCCTCCTCGACCGTTACGCTTCCGGTTGGACGCGCGAAGTCCGCACCACTGGGATGTCAGAACCACTCGCCGCCGCCATCGGATTCACGCCGCCCGCTGACCTCGCCGCCTCTGCGGCCGGCGGCGCGGCCCGCTACGGTGGCGACAGCCTGGCCGAGCTCGAGAATGAACGGTTCACCACCCGGACCCGAATCGCCGCGGAGTACCGGGCCCGGCTCATCGACGGCCCGGTCATTCTCCTCGCGGCCGACGGGATGTCGCGGACCTTCAACCCGAACAACCTGTTCCCACTCGGAGAGGCCGGCACGGTCTACCCGACCGGTGGATTCGAGTCGGTATGGGGAACCCTCACGGTGGAACGAGGGGGCGCATTGGTAGCGCCGGGTAACCGCGAGGTTCGGGTCCCGGTTCCGGCCGTCGTCGATTCCGCGGCAACGACCATCGACGGCAACGGCTGGCGACTCGAGCTCAAGCCCAAATGGCGCCTGCGGCCGGGGCCGCGGCCGGGCGATTTCACCGTGACGAACGTCTCACCGTGACCCGGCGGAGTGTTCAGATCGGCGGATAGTTCATCCGGGCAACGAACGCCGCCCACCGGGGATCACCGCGGAGCGGTTCGAGGAGGGGATCGTGGCGACAGAAGAACAACGCCCAGTCTCGCTCCCGGTAGGCCCGGTCCAACCACTGGAAAGCCCGATCGAGATCGCCTAACGCCCCGTAGGTCTGGGCCACGCCGAGCGAGGAAGTGGTGGCCGTGAGCGGACTCGCGGCCAGCCGGGCAATCTCCGCCAGGGCCTCGGCTCGGCGGCCGCCGCGAGCCAGCGCATAGCCGACGACGCCGCTCCCATACGCTCCAACCCGCTCCAGCACCGCCGCACCGATGGCCGCCGCTGAATCGTACTGGCCCCGCACCGCGAGAAGCCTGGCCCGATCGAGGCGGGGTGGCGAGTAGGTAGCGGCCAATTCGCTGGTGTGCGCCACCTGCCGCTCGGCCTCAGGGTACCTCCCAGCCAGCATCAGCATCGAACCCAGTCGGGCATTGAGGATGAGCGACACCGGCTCGTCGCGAACCGCGGCTCGAAGTGAATCAACGGCCTCGTTCGGACGGCCGATCGCCACGAGCCACCAGGCATAGAACAACCGGGCCTCACCGTAGGTCGGATCGAGCCGGAGCGCCGTTTCCAAGCGGCGGCGGGCCCCGTCCCAATCCCAATCGTAGAACAAGTTGATGAACCCAAGAGCCGTATGGGCATCGGCGAGAGTACTGTCGAGGGCCACCGCCCGGTTGGCCGCGGCCCGGCCCCGCGCGAACCCATCGGCCACCGCCAAATAGCCGAATCCGGCCCGGAGGCTGTACGTGTCGCCCAACCCGGCCCACGCCTTGGCGAAACTCGAATCGGCCGCGATCGCTTCCTCGAAGTAGCGAGTCGCCTGTTCGAACCCCGCCTGGTCGCGTTTGCTCCAGTGCCACCGGCCCTGCAGGAACGCCTCGTAGGCCCGCCGGTTGGTCGTCCCCGGGCCGGTTTCCGAACGGGCGGCGCCGATCCCAAGGGTCCGACCGATGGCGGCCGCAATCTCGTTCTGAACCGTGAAGACCTGATCCGCAGCGCGCTCGTAGCTCTCGTTCCAGAGGGTGAGCCCGTCATCGGTACTGACCAGTTGGGCAGTAATGCGGACTTGGTCTCCCATCCGGCGCACCGAGCCTTCGACAACGGCGCCGACGCCGAGCTCAGTCCCGATCTGACGCGCCGCGACGTTCCGCCCCTTGTACTGAAAAGCGGAACTCCGGGCCGCCACCCGGAGGCCGTTCAGGCGGGCCAAGGCCCCGGCGACCTCGTCGGCCATACCATCGGCGTAATACTCGTTGTTCGGGTCGCCGCCCACGTTGGCGAAGGGCAGCACGACGATCGACCGCGGGGCCGCCCGGCTATCGCCGCCTCGATTGCTGACTGTCCACCAGAGTCCGGCGGCGAGGATCCCGACGACGCCGACAAGTCCGATCAGGATTCCCGCGCCTCGCTTCGCCACAACTGGGATCACCAGGGCCTCGGCCAGTGCTTCGGCCATCGCTTGCGCGGTGGGGTACCGGTCCACGGGGTGACGGGCCAGCGCCCGGCTCACCACCCGGTCGAGGGCCTCGGGAATTTCCGGGCGGAGCACCCGAACGGGCATCGGCGTTTCATGGAGGCGGCGGGCAATCTGGCTCTGGACAGTGGTACCCCCGAACGGGAGCTCGCCGGCGAGCAACTCGTACAACACCACGCCGAGCGAGA
>JANPEL010000200.1:0-7154 GCA_031431925.1 Gemmatimonadota bacterium
TCGCGTCGGCCATCCCGTCGGTTACTTGGGAAACCTTGCCGGTCGCGACCTCGGCGACGAACACCGAATGCAGTTGGGTTACCAGCCGTTTGGTGTAGGTGATCCACTTCGAATCGGGGCTCCACGACGGATTCATCGACCGCTCGGGCACCATGTAGTTGTCGGTGTCGAGGTGGGTGGTCTTGGCCGTCGCGATGTCGACGACCCACAGTTTGAGGCCCGTGTCGGTGAACAACAGCTTCTTCGAGTCGGGTGACCACTGCGGGGTGTATTGGAACGTCGGTGTCGGGAGGTCGATTTCCCGGGGCGGAGCGCTCCGGTCAGCGGGCGAGATGACCAACCGGTACTCGCCGCTCTTGTCACTGAACCACGAAATCCACTTTCCGTCCGGCGACCAGGCCGGGTTCCGCTCGGCGCTGCCCGACGACGCGGTCAAATTCCGCCAGTCGCCCTTTTCGGCCGGGACCGTGATGATATCGCCGCGGGCCTCGATGACGGCGCGCTTGCCGGTGGGCGAGAGGGCCGCGTTGAACACCAGGCCGGTTACCGGCTTCCACTGAGGGGTGAGCCAGGGGAAATCGCCCCGGACCGTAATGTTGACCGCCTGACTCTGGCCGGTCTTTGGATCGAGGGTGTGGATCCGGCCGCCCTTCTCGAAGGCCAGCACGTCACCGCCCGCCGCCAGGGTCTTGATGTCGTAATCGGTAAACTTGGTGACCTGGGTCAGTTGTTTTGTCCGGGTCTGGTAGGACCAGACATTCATCAAGTAGTCGCGATCGGACAGGAAGTAGATCGTTTCGCCGATCCAAACCGGCTCGACGTCGCGGCTCTCGGTCCAGGGCGGCGTTTCGAGGTCGTGGCTCTCGAGATTCTGGATCCAGACCGGGCGGGTTTGGCCGCCGCGATAGTTCCGCCACTCCGGGTCGGAGAGGTTGGGCATCACGTACGCCATCCGCTTGCCGTCGGGGCTCAGCGAACCCTGCGAGGCGCGCGGCACCGCCATGGCGAGCTCGGGCCCGCCGTCGATCGACACGGTCCACGGCTTGGTGTATCCCGCCGGCGCCGAGGCCCGGCTCGAGACGAAGACGACGCGGCGGCTGTCGGGGGTCCATCCGATGACGCTGCTTCCCGAGGGGTGCCAGGTCAGCCGCTTGGGTTCGCCGCCTTCGACCGGCACGAGGTACACCGACTCGGTGCCGGCGTACTTGCCGGAAAACGCCACCCAGCGTCCGTCGGGTGACAATTTCGGATCGGCCGTCTCGCCCTGGAAACTGGTGAGCCGCCGGGCATCGCCGCCGGTGCGGTCCACGATCCAGATGTTGTTGGCGTAGGCAAACGCGATCTGCTTGTCGCTGATCGACGGCTGCCGGACCAGGAGAGTTTGGGCGGCGGCAGGAACCGAGAGGCCGACTGCGGTGGCGAGGAGCAGGCAACGAAAGCGCATCGATATTTCCAGAGTGAGGTGAAGGACTCGGATCTGACCTGAAGCAATAGCTTGGCCCGATCCGTAGGGCAATGAGCCCTTTGGGAGTCGAAATGAATACTCGTACGATCCTCGCCGTGGCTGTCGTGGCCGGGCTGGCCGGCCACCAAGACCGGCCCTCGATTTTTGCCGCCGGCTCGGTGTCGACCGAGGCCCCGGAGTTTGCCGTCACGTTCTCGCCCGACGGCCGGGAGGTGTTCTTCAACCGGGCCTCGCCGGACCGCCGAACGATCGTCATCCTGACGTCCCGGCTGACCGATGGGCGGTGGTCCGATCCGGTCCCGGTGCCGTTTTCCGGGGCTGATCTCGAAGTTGAACCGATCCTCTCGCCCGACGGGACACGGCTCTACTGCAGTTCGAATCGGCCCCGTGCCTCCGGAAAACCGGGCGACTTTAATACCTGGTACGTCGAGCGGACCGCCGCCGGCTGGAGCGCACCGATCGATCCTGGGCCGCCCCTCAACTCGGACTCGGCCGAGGTCTTCGTGTCGCTCGCCGAGGACGGAACCATGGCGTTTAGGTCGGACCGAAGCGGTGTGAACCGGGTCTACCTTGCCCGGCGCACCCCGGATGGATGGACCGTGCCGGAGCTGATCGCGTTCGGTGCCCTGCTTGGCGGCAGCAACCCGATGATCGATCCCGACGGGCGGTTCATGGTGCTCGTGGCCCCCGGTCCCGACGACCGGGCTGATCTCCACCTCAGTTGCCGCCGCGGCACCGAGTGGGGCGACCCGATCCGGCTTCCCAATGTCAACTCGCGCTGGTCGGACTTTGCCCCGGCATTCGGCCCGTCTGGGAGGCTGTACTTCACCTCGGAACGACCGGGGCTGGTCGGGGCGGTGGCCGATTCGGTTCGCCCGCCCGGCGACATTTACTCAGTCGAGTTGCCTCGGCTCTGCCCCTAGCTATTCCTGACGGAGCACCACGACGGGGTTCACGAGGGCGGCGCGGCGGGCCGGAATCCAAATGGCCAATACCGCCACCGCGCCGAGCACGGCGGGGACGATCGCAAACACCACGGGGTCGAGTCCGGTGCCGTAGAGGATTCCACTCATCAGGCGGCCCCCACCCGCCGCGCCGGCCAAGCCGATCCCGATCCCGATCCCGACCAGCCTGAGCCCGTCCCGCATCAACAACCGGACGATCGACGCCCCGCCCGCACCGATCGCCAGCCGGATCCCGATCTCGCGATGCCGCTGCGCCACCGAGTGCGACATGACGCCATAGACCCCGAGCGAGGCGAGCACCAACCCGAGCACCCCGAAAACGCCGAGCACGGTCGCGGCCAGGCGGGCCGGCAAGAACGCTATCCCCATCCGGCTCGTCATGGTTTGCACGTTGGCCAACGGCAGATTCGGATCGAGCGTGGCCACTTCCTGCCGGAGGGCCGGCACCACCAACGTCGGATCGCCGGTGGTCCGGATCAGAATGTTCATCCCGGTCCGCCAGTGCTGGGCTTGGGCCAGATACATGTACGCCGTCGGATCTTCGCCTAACGATCGATACTTCCCAGTGGTCGTCAGGCCAATCACGGTGTGGTCGCCGCCGCCGACGCGGACGGTCCGCCCGATCGGGTCCTGATTGGGCCAGAACCGGTCCGCGAACCGTTGGTTGATCACGATGGAGCGGGCCGCGAGGGAGTCGTCCTGTTCGGTAAACCCGCGGCCCCCAACGAGCGGGGTGCCCATGGCCTCAAAGAACCCGGGGGTGACGATCGCGACGTTGATCGACATGCTTTCGTTCGGACTTGGGGTGTAGCCGGGAATCGTCACGCCCCAATCGCTGCCGCTCATCGAGAGCGGGAGAGCGTCGGCCATGCCGACCGCGGTCACCGTGGGCAGCGCCGCCAGCCGTTCCCGAAGCTGTCGGTAAAACTGTTCCGTCCGGGCCCGCGAATATCCCTGCATTCCGGGATCGACATCGGCCGCGACCAGATTGTCGCTGGTGAAGCCTTTGTCGATCGTCGTCGCGGCTTGGAGGTTTTTGAGGAACAGCCCCGCCGAGATCAGGAGGACGATCGACAGCCCCATCTGGGCCACGACGAGACCCCGGCTCATCCGCGAACGCGAGCCGCCGGCCGGCGCCTCGCCCTTCAGCGTTGGGATCAAGTCGGGACGAGTGGCTTGGAGAGCCGGGGCCAGCCCGAACAAGATCCCGGTAACCAGGGACACGGCGAGTGTGAAGAAGAGCACGGTCGGACTGATCCGGAGGTCCGGTGCCAGGTCGATCGGCGCGGAAATGCCGCCACTCACCCGGTTGGCGATCCCAATGGCCCACCAGGCCACGACCAGGCCCGCCGCCCCGGCAATGGCGGCCAGCACCAGGCTTTCGGTCAGCAGTTGGCGGATCAACACCGAGCGTTGCGCGCCGATGCTGAGCCGGACCGCCATCTCCCTCGACCGATCCCGGGCCCGGGCCAGCATCAGGTTGGCCACGTTCACACAGGCAATCAGGAGCAACATGATCACGACGGCCATGATGACGGCACTGAGGCCGACCTGCGCCCGCTTGAACATCGGATGGATGCCCGCCTCGGACTGGAGCACCAGCGTGATCCCGCTGACCTTGTAGTCCTCCGGATAAACCCGGCGGAGTTCCCCGATCAGTCCCGCCATCCGCTGCCGGGCGCCTTCGATCGAAACGTCGGGTTTGAGCCGGCCGATCAGCTGTAAGCTGTTGTTGCCCCGGTTTTCCCACCGTGGCGTCCCCGGATCCAAATGGTCGAACTGTGTCAACGGGGCCCAGAGGACCGGACTCGCAAGGGGGAGGCCGCCGCGGAATCCCTCCGGTGTTACCCCGACCACCGAATAGCTCTCACCGTTGAGCACAATGGTGGTGCCGACGACGTTGGGGTCGGCGCCGAAGTGCTTCTTCCAGCCGGCATGGCTCAGTACGACCACGGGATGGGCCCGCCGACCGCTGTCCTCCGCGGGCACGAAGGTCCGGCCCCGCTCGGCCTGAACCCCCAGCAGCGAAAAAAAGTTGGCCGAGGCCATTTGGCCCATGATCCGTTGGGCCTGGCCGCCGGCCGAGAGATTCATCGGCATGAACCCCCAGGCGGTCACATCGGTGAAGGTGTCCTTGCTTCGGTCTCTCACATCCTGGAAATGGGGCACCGAGTTCGAGCCCAGCGACATCCCCGGCCAGCTCCGATAGAGCTGGACCAACCGGTCGGCCGATTGGACGCCCGGCAGCGGCCGGAGCAACAAGGCGTCGAGCGCGGAGAACACCGCGGTGTTCAAGCCGATGCCGAGGGCGAGCGTGGTGATGACGACGAAGGTAAAGGCGGGGTTTTTCGCGATCATCCGGAACGCGGAACGAAGATCGTGGTGGAGGGTGTTCATGCCGGTTCCGGTTGCGAGATGAGCGTCACCTACGGCCCGGTGCGCCCGCCGGTTTCGGCTAGGACCAGTCGGACGGCCCGGAACCCTCGAAAAGCTTGGGCACGTCGATAATGAGCCCGGTGGCCATTTCCGCGGGGTGCCATTCGAGACGGTGCTCGTGGCGCTCGACGGAGGGGCCGCCTAACCGCGATACGTAGACCGCCTGATCGCGGAGGTCGACCCGCCACACTTCGCGGACCCCGAGGTCGAGATAGGCGGTTTGTTTATAGTCCCGATCGTACACCCGGGAGTCGCGACCCGACACTTCGATGGCCAGCCACCGCTCTGTGATGTCGCGCCACTGCAGCCCGACCGGGTAGCGAGCAGGAATGACCAGGCCGTCCGGCTCCAATTGGGTGTCGTTGCCCAACGGAACGACTCCCGGCGTCACCACCACGGCCAACCCCTCAATGTCAAGATAGCTCGCCACTTTTCCGACCAGGCGGGCGAGTACACCTTGGTGGGGGAACCCCGGGGCGGGTGTCACCAGCAGCATTCCGCCCAGCACCTCGTACCGGTTCCCGTCCTCCGGGAATTCGTCGAGATCGGCGATGGTGTAGCACGGCGTAGGGGCTGGCATGGCCATAAGGTACGCTCGGCGTAGAAGTGGGGGCAACTCGGCATGCCCTACGATGGCATGAAGCGGAACCAACGGTGTAACCCAATTGAACGGCGATGGCGCCTTTTGCCGCGATTTTACTCCGACCGAATCGCAACGAGGGGGTCGACCTGACTGGCGCGCCGGGCCGGAATCCACGCCGCCGCGATGCCGACAACGCCAAGCAGGACGCTGGCCCCGCCGAATACCCACGGGTCCCACGGACTCATCTGATAGAGCATCGACCGAATCAGCCGCACCAGGCCAACCGATGCCAGGAAGCCGACGCCGAGGCCGACGCCAACCCGCCGCATCCCGTCGCGAAGCACCAGCGCCGAAATTCGGTCCGGCAGGGCCCCGATCGCGAGGCGGACGCCGAACTCGAAATGTCGCTGCCGGACCGCGAACGCGATCAGCCCGTAGAGCCCGACGAGGGCAAGGCCGAGCGAGAGGACCGAGAAGAACACCACAATGGCCATCGTGAATCGCTTGCCGGCCGTGGCCTCCTGGAGCGACTCGGCCATCGTGGTGGCGGAGCGAATCCGGAGACCGGGATCGGCCTCGCGAATCGTTCGGCTGACGGCCCGGACCGGGCTCGATCCGCTGGAGCGGACCAGCAGGGTTACCCCGAACTCACCGACGTCGGTCCGGTGATATATGGTCGGAACGCCGGCGAAATCTTCACCTTCCGACCGGAGGCTCGCCGCCACACCGATCACGGTGGAGCCAGGGTCCTTGGCGCTCCGGCCGAATCGGACCACTTGGCCCACCGCGGCCCCGGCGCTTCCCCACACCCGACGGGCCGTGATCTCGTCGATGATGACCTCGGCGCCGGTGCTGTCGGGACCGAAGGTGGTCCCCGCGGCGAGCCGCTGGCCGATCACGGCGAAATAGTCAGGGCCGATGCCCCGAGTTGGAAAGAAGGCCAGGGCTTCTTCGGCCGGCCACGGCCGCCCGGCCGGAAGAAACTCAGCCCTCATCACCCCGAAATCGAGCGGGCCGTTTCCCGCCGCGGCTACACCCGTGACGCCGGGCACCCGGCGGACCCGCTCGGCCAAGTCGCGAATGGCTTGATCTCGCTTGGCAGCCGTCGGAAACTCCCGTTCCGGCAGCGAGACCGACACCTGCGCCAATCCGGCGGCCTCGAACCCGAGCGGGAGGGTAACCTCGCGGACGAAACTCTTGACCAGCAGACCGGCCCCGAGCAGCAGCACCAACGTGACCGCGATCTGACCGACCACCAGCGCCGACCGGAGCCGCCCGGCTCCCCGGCTGTCGAGCGTTCGCCGAGCCCGGCCCACCAGGGCGGTGGCCGCGTCGGTCCGGGACACCGCCCAGACCGGGGCCAGCCCGAAGCACAGGGTGGCCCCGAGCGCGATCGTCGCCGCGATCAGCAGGGTTGCTCCGCTGATCCGGACATCGTCGATGGTGAGCAAGTCCTCGGGACGGAACCGCCGGGCGAGCGCCAGCACGGCCGAGGTCACGGCGACGCCGAGCCCGGCGCCGAGCCCGCCGAGGAGGGCCGATTCGGCGAGCAGTTGCCGGATCACCCGGCCCCGGCCGGCGCCTAACGACGATCGAACCCCGAACTCTTGGGCCCGGCCCGCCGCCTGGCCGAGTAGCAAGGCCGCGACGTTGGCGCAGGCCACCAACAGGATCAGGCCAACGGCGGCCAGGAGGAGCGAGAGAG
>JANPEL010000201.1:0-4243 GCA_031431925.1 Gemmatimonadota bacterium
TAGCGGTGGATGTTTTGGAGGATCAGCGGGAAATAGCGTTCGCCGAGGTAGGTGTTGCGGGGCTCGCCGACCGAGCAGCCCGGCGGATCGGCCCAGAACGCCTTATAGTACGAGCCGCGGTAGTAGTAGCAGGTGAAGCGAAACAAGCCCGGAAACGGGAGGATGATCAGCGCCGGCGAGAACGGGAGCCATCCCGGCCACCAGCCCGGCTTCGGCCCGAACCACGCGTGGGGCGAGTCGCCGAAGATTTCGGGGCTGTAGAACGGTGACAGGTATGGCCCATGGGTGTAGTGGTTGCCTTGGAAGGCGGCCCAGGTGGCATAGACCAGGAACGACGACAAGATCACGAAGATCACCGCGGGCTCGACCCACCATGCGTCTTTGCGCATGGTTTGCCCGGCACGGCGCCTGGTGAGGGGGACCGTCACATGGCTCATTCGCCAGAGACTCCGGTACGATTGTGGAGGTTGTGCAATGGAAAAACGGACCCGCAAAGGGAGGATACTCGGACAAGGGGCTTCGAGCCAGGGGGCAATCATGGCAGTGGTGGCCCTGGCCTTCCTCCTGGCCCAACCGGCCCGGGCCCAAGCTCGGGTTCCTCTGCCGGTGGCGGCGGATTCCTCCGGGGTGTTGAGTGCCATCCGGGCGATCGATCTCCGGCAACTGTGCCGCTGTCCGACGTTGGTACTGGATTCGATGGTCCGCCGGGCGCCCAAGGTTCGGATGTTCGACGTGCTGGAGGAGCGGCCGGCCTTCGCCCTCTCGGCGGCAGACGTGGCCCGGCTGCGCCTCGCCCGGCAGCGGGTGGTTCGGAGCGCCCTCCGGACGGTCCTTGGTCGGGCCCGCGATACGGTTTTCATGGGCGTGGCGCTGGTGCCGCCCGGTCAGTACGCCCGGCAAGTGCTGATCTTGGTCGGCCCGCCGAACGGGGTGGCGGCCGGCTATTTGGTCGGGCTCGAGATTCATCGCGCGGCGTGGCGGGTTCTCCAGGTCCGGAATGTCTACTAGTGCCGGTCCCACCCTTGGCGAGGCCACCCGGGTGTGGCTCCGGGTTGGGCTGATTGGATTTGGCGGCCCCGCGGGTCAGATCGCGATCCTCCATCAGGAAGTCGTGACCGAGCGCCGGTGGGTTTCGGAAGACCGATTTCTTCATGCGTTGAACTTCTGCACCCTGCTGCCCGGGCCCGAGGCTCAGCAGCTGGCGACCTATCTGGGCTGGCTTCTTCACGGGGCTCGCGGCGCTTTGATTGCCGGGACGTTGTTCGTGCTGCCGGGGGCTGTGCTCCTGCTCGGGCTTTCCGCCCTCTATGCGACGGTCGGCACCGTGGGGCCGGTGGCGGCGGTGTTTGCGGGGATCAAGCCGGCCGTCCTCGCGATCGTCGTGGACGCCCTCCGGAGGATCGGTGGGCGGGCCCTCAAGCGCCGGGGTCATTGGGCCATCGCCGGGGGGGCGTTTGTCGCCTTGTTTGGGTTTGCGGTTCCGTTCCCGATCGTGGTGCTGGTAGCGGGCCTCATCGGCTGGTGGATGCCAATGGGTTCAGTGGTTCCCGTAGCGGCACCGACTGAACCGCCCTCGTGGGCTCGGACCGTCGGGGTCCTGGCCATCGGGTTGATCGTCTGGTGGGGGCCGATCGCTTTCGTCGCGGCGGTTCTCGGGTCCCATCATCTCTTCGTCACCCTCGGGGTGTTCTTCAGCAAAGCGGCGGTGGTCACGTTCGGGGGGGCTTACTCCGTCCTGTCCTACGTCAGCCAGGAGGCCGTGACGGGGTACGGCTGGCTTTCGGCCTCGGAGATGCTCGATGGGTTGGCCCTCGCCGAGACCACGCCGGGCCCCTTGATCCTGGTGCTCCAGTTCGTCGGGTTCCTGGCGGGCTATCGACTCGGGGATCCGGTGGCCGGCTTGATGGGCGGACTGGCCGGCTCGCTGATCACCATGTGGGCCACTTTTGTTCCGAGCATCACCTTGGTGCTGGTCGGAGCGCCCTATGTTGAGCGGCTCCGTCACCACCGGCCGTTGAGCGGCGCCTTGTCCGCCATCACGGCGGCGGTCGTCGGCGTGATTGCGAACTTGGCGGTCTGGTTCGCGATCCATGTCGTTTTCGGCGCGGTCCGGCGGATCGACGTTGGGCCACTCAATTTCTCGGTGCCGGTCTGGTCGACGGTCGATCCGTTTGGCCTGGCGCTCGCGGTGGTCGCGATGGTTGCCATGCTTCGGTATCGGGTCGGGATGATAACGGTATTGGTGGGGGCGGCTCTGGCCGGGTTGCTACGATGGTTCCTCGTTAGCTGAGTCGGCTGACCGCGACGATTCCGGGAGTCGGTTCGCCCGCCCGGCGAACGTCGCTGACCAACCACCGGCTGGCGCCGAGCACCACGATTCCACCGATCAACGCCGCGACCGGCAAGACATAGATCGCCCGGTCGAGGCCGAACCGGTCCGACAGCATCCCCACCAGCGGAAACGCGATCGAATCACCGGCAATATGGATGAAGAGCAGGTACGCCCCGACCACCGTCGTGCCGATCCGGGGCGGGACGACGTCGAAGATCGTCGCCGTCAGCGGACCGTTGTACATCGTGAGCAGAATGAACGCGACGTAGAACACCGGGATGAAGACCGCCGGATCCCGGAGCGACAACAGCAAGATTGCGAGCGGGGCGCCCAGGATCAGACTCACGCCGGTGACCAGGACCCGGGCGCTCGGGTAGCGTTTACGCAGTCGGTCGGCAATCCACCCGCCGGCCAGGGTGCCGATGGTGCCCGCGATCAGGCCGGCCCCGCCGAGTAGCCGGCTGGCTTCCGCGTTGGTCATCCCTAACGCGCGGGTAATGAACGTCGGCGACCACGCCACGATTCCATTCATACCGAACGAAATCAGCGCCCCACCGACGAACACATACACGAGCGTCGGGGTGCCCAGGACCATTCGAAAGGCCCGCTTCAGGTCGGTGACCGCCGCATCGAGGACCTCTTCGCCGGGATCGCCAAGGACCGGGGCGGCCCGGCTCCGCTTGATCCAACTCCGGATGTTCCACGCGAGCCCAACCCCGGCAAACCCAAGCATCGCGGCCGCATCGAGGCTCGAGGTGGCACTGTAGTAGTGGTCGAGGACGTAGGCGGCCATCACGCCGAGCCCGAGGCCGATCAGCATCGGGGCGCAGGCCATGATCATGGACTGGACGCCGACCCCGATCGACTCGAGTTCTTGGGCGAGCGTGCCGCTCGGCAAGGGCCGGGTCGGATCCTTGAGCCGGACGATGATCGCGGCCAGCCCAAAGCCGGGGAGCCCGAGGGCCAGGAACGCCACCCGCCACCCGTAGAGGGCTTCGAGTTGCCCGGCGATCAGGATCCCGAGCACTCCGCCCACGGCCAGCCCGGACATGAAGATCCCCATGGCCAGGGCCCGGCGGTGGCCCGAGAAATAGTCGGCCACCATCGAGGCGGAGGCCGCCGCCGCCGCCGCGCCGCCGAACCCGACCAAAGCTCGGGCAACGAACAAGGAGGTGAAGCCCATGGCCAGACCGGACAGAGCGGTGCCGAGACTCCAAAGGGCAATCCCGCCGGCGATGACCCCGCGGCGGGACCGGAGGTCGCCCAGGAGGCCTAACGGAAGGGCGGCCAGCGAGAACACCAGGACGTACGCCGTGCCCAGCCAACCCAGCTGGCCGTCGGTCAGGCCCAGGTCGCGCTTGACCGGCTCGAACAACGCGAAAATCGCGTTTCGTTCGAGATAGTTGAGCAGATTGGTTGCCGTCAGGACGGCAAGCGCATACCCGCCGTACCGCCGATCGTTCACGTCCGGACTTTTTTGGCCTTCTGGGCCCGGTCGTTTCGGAACTTGAGCGCTGACTGATACTCGCGGACCAGCCGGGCCATCATGGCGTCCCGTTTGTGGTAGAGCCGCTTGAGGCGTCGCTTGCCGACCCGGGCCTTGGCGTAGGCCGTCAGCAGCGGCAGTGACACGGTGTTGTCGAGGTAGCACACCACGGTGCCGGGCAGCATGTCGGGGTCGATCTTGCCCCAACTCACCGCCTCACCCGGGGTGGCCCCGGACAGACCGCCGGTGTCCGGCCGGGCGTCGGTGAGCTGGAGGAAGAAGTCGTGGCCCCGCTCGTCGATCCCGAGGACCTCCTGAATTTGGGGCTCGGTCTGGAGCAGGAAATTCTTGGGACTGCCGCCGCCGACAATCAGCGCGCCGCTCTTGCCCCCGGCCCGTTTGGCCTCGAGCACGATGGCCGCGGT
>JANPEL010000202.1:0-14923 GCA_031431925.1 Gemmatimonadota bacterium
GGGATCGAGTTCCAGATCCGGCTGCCGAGCGTGGCGTTCAATCGGAAAATTGGTGAGTTCAAAAACGTGGCAGTCGACTTGGAGGGGCGGTTGGTGTCGGAAGCGGACTGGATGGCGCGCCGGGATTCGATGCTGCCGAACAGCCAGGATCAGGCCTTCATCGAGCACCTGATGAGCACGCCGGTCATGGGGATCGGCCAGTTCGCGGGATGGATTGCGCCACCCCGCGTCGGGATCGACAATCGTCCCGGTGATTTCGAGTACGTCAAGATCGCCTGACTAGCGCCACTTGACGACGTGGGTCTCGACGGCGGTAAACCCGAGATGCAGCAGCACCGCCAACCCGGCCGATGGGAGCGCGCCTTGCATCACGACCCGCCAGTCGTTGAGCGCCAGGCCGGTCACGATCAACGTCCCGAACCCACCCGCGCCGATCAGGGCCGCGAGCGCCGCCGTGCCGACGTTGATGACCGCCGCCACCCGGATGCCCGCCAGGACCGCCGGCGCCGCCAGCGGAAACTCCACCCGGCGGCGCCGTTCCCACGGGGTCATGCCTAACACCGCGGCCACCTCGCGGAGGCCGGCCTCGATCTGCTGAAGGCCGGTGATGACCCCCTGCACCACCGGCAACAGGGCGTAGAGCGCCAACGCGTAGACGGCGGGCTGCCATCCGATCCCGAAGACCGGAATGAAGAAACAGAGCAACGCGATGCCCGGGACGGTCTGAATGACGCCCACCATGGCGAGGACGGATTTTGCCAGCTGGGGCCGGTGACTGACCGCGACGCCAAGGGGCAGTCCCACCACCAGCGCGATCGCCAGCGACACACCGACCAGTAGCAGGTGCTCGATGGTGAGCCGGCTCCAGTCGGCGGCGGTGACCGACCGGCGAGGCACGAGTACGGGGCCGCCCGCCGGCGGAGCCTGACCGGCCAGGAATTCCCCGGCGATGTCGGCGGCCGGCCGGCGTTCGATTTCGAAGGCACCGTTGAGCCGGGTCATGGTCGAATCAGCCAGCCGGCCCTCCAAGGCCGCCAGCGCGGCCCACGAACGCGGGAACTCGGCGGCAAACCCCGGCCGGGCCAGCACCAGGCCATCATACCGGACGAAGACGCCGCGGTCGTCATCCAGCACCACCAAGTCCTGCTGGCGAATCGTCGCGTCCGTGGTGTAGACGTCCACGAAATCGACGTCGCCTCGGGCCAACGCCACGTACGAGAGCGCGTGCTCCATCGTCCGCACCGGGCCTAACGTCAGTCCGTACGCCTTCGTCATCGACGCCAGGCCGTTGACGGATTGCTCGAACTCGGGCGTCACCGCTCCCCGCCACGGCCGCCCCCGAAGGTCGGAAATCCGCCGAACCCCGGCCGACTCGGCCACCGTGCGGCGGAGCCCGATCCCGTAAGTGTTGTTGAAGCCGAGCGGCCTGCTCACGTCGTAGCCCTTGGACCGGGCCAGTACCCGGATCGAGTCGAAGCTGGTCAAGGCGGGCCGGCGAAGAATCAAGTCCGCCAGGGTACCCGAGTACTGCGGCAACAGGTCGATTTCCCGGGCCGCCAGCGCGGCGAGCACCACGCCGGTTCCTCCGAGGCCAAGCCGGCGCTCGACCCGAACCTCCCCCGCGGACTCGATCGTCTGCGCGAAGAGCTCTCCGAGCAAGTTGCCCTCGACATCCCGGAGCGAGCCGATCCGAACCACGGGGCGCTCGGGCGGAGTGGAGCACCCTGCGATCCCCATCGCGACCGCGAGCACCGCGGCCATTCGAATCCGTCTCATCGGACTTCCCCCCCGTCGAGCACCCCAAGGAGGTGCCGCCAGCGGGGGACGGCCGCTTGCATGAAGGATCTGGCCCAGGCCGAGGCCGGATGCCGGATGAGATCGGGACCGGAACCATGCTGGGCCACCCGACCGTCATCCAGCAGCGTGATCGTATCGGCCAGGAAGAGCGCTTCGGGAATATCGTGGGTGACCAGGACAACCGTCTTGCCGAGCGCGGCGACGATCCCCTTCAGCTCGTGCTGCAATTCGGTCCGGCTCAACGGATCGAGGGCCGAGAACGGCTCGTCGAGCAGCAGTAGTGGCGGATCGAGAAACAACGCCCGCATCAAGGCCACCCGTTGCCGTTGCCCCCCGCTCAAGGTCCGCGGGTAACGATCCCGGAGCGTCTCGGGGAGCCGGACCAACGCCTCGAGCTCGGCCAACCGGGCGTCGGTTCGGCCTTGGGGCCAGCCATTCAACTCGGCCGGCAGGGTTGCGTTGGCCCGGGCCGTGAGATGGGGGAAGAGCCCGCCGTCCTGGAGCACGAGCCCCGTGGCATGATTGGCCTCTCGTTGCTCTGGAGTCGACGCCGGCTCGACCCGCCGGCCCAAAACGGTCACGGTGCCCTGCTCCGGCACCAGGATGCCCGTTAGGCAGCGGAGGAGGGTCGACTTGCCACACCCACTGGGCCCGAGAATGACATGGGTTTGCCGGGTCGCGAGGGCGAGGTCGACCTCTCGGAGGACGGGCAGCTGCCCATAGGTGGCGGTGACCTGCTTGAGCACGACGGCCAGAGGATCGGCCGGAGCGGGAGACATCATGCCGGAATCTAGTCCGGGTCCTCTCTGCCATGCCTATATTCAGCCCATGACAACGCTCACCAGAATCGCCGGCGCCCTCCTTGCCTTGGGCACGTTGGCGGGGTGCCGCCCCGCACCGACCGCCACGCCCTTCGACCCGGCCGCCCGAGCGGCCATCGCCGACACCGTTCGAGCGGCATCCGACGCGATGATCGCCGCGATGCGGACCCGGCAGATCGACTCGGTACTCGCCTTCTACGGTAAGGAAACCGCCTACGTGGGCAACGGAGAAATCGGCGACTGGGGCGGGATCCTTCGCGGGGCACCGCCTCGCTACGCGACCTACACCAAAGTCGAGTGCGCCTGGGGCGAGCCGTTCCGGGTCGATGTGCTGAGCGCCACCTCCGCGGTGGTTACCGCCATGCTCGATTGCACCAAAGCCGATACCACCGGCCGGACCTGGCGCGAGCTGGTGGCCCGGACCGAGGTGTTGGCGCCGGAGGACGGCCGGTGGCGGATCGTGGCCGTCCATGAGTCAATCAAACCCGGAACCGGTGAGCTCAAATGAAGCAGCTCCTCGTTGGGATTGTTGCCCTGGCCGGCACGGCCTGCTCGAACCCGAAACCACCGGTGCCCCCGGCCCAGACCGGCCTCGAAGGGGCGTGGAAGTCCGACGGCTACGGGTTCGTGATCGTGGCCACGGGCGACTCACTCCAGGCGTACGAGGTCACTCAAACGACCTGTCTTCCGTCCTTCACGGGCCTGCGGCGCGCCGCCACCGACCCGGGAACCGAAGCCACCTACGAGAGCGACGGGCAGGTCCTGGCCGTTTCGGCCGGCCTCGACCCGAGCCAGAAGCAGCTGAAAAGCGACGGCGCGGCGTCGTACCTGGTCATCCGCCGGTTACCGTCCCTCCCGGCGGTGTGCGACCGGCCGACGCCCGATACCCCCGAAGGGAACTTCGAGGTCTTCGCCGCCACCTGGGCCGAGCACTACATCCTTTTTGACGAAAAGGGCGCCGACTGGGCCGCCATCGTGGCGGCGGCCCGGGGCAACGTGACGCCGGCGACGACTCCGGAGCAGCTGTTCGACATCATGCAGGGGATGATCGCCGGGTTCGAAGACGCCCACACGTTCATCATGGCCGATTCAATCAAGCGGCGGTTCAGGACGTTGCGCGGCGGCACCGGCCGGGTCGCGAAGAGCGGGATGGCCGACTTCCAGGCTAAGGACCTGCCCGGAATCCTGGCCGTGACCAACCTGCGCCTCACCGGCACGCTCCGCAAATGGTGCAATGATCAGGTTCAGTATGGCCACGTCGATGACTCGACCGGCTACCTCCGGATCCTATCGGAGAGCGGATACACGAAGGACGGAGGGTTTGCTGCCGGCCTCGTAGCTTTCGAGGCGGCGCTCGACACGATCTTCTCCGATCCCAAGCTCACCGGCTTGGTTCTCGATGTCCGGATCAACTTCGGCGGCGCCGATCCCTACGGGCTGGCCCTGGCCTCTCGTCTTGCCACCGCGGAGTACGTGGCGTACTCGAAGGAGGCCCGAATCGATCCCGCCGATCGCACCAAGTGGACGCCCGGACAGGCCAGCGTGGTCCGGCCCGGCAACCGACCCGGCTTCAAGGGTCCGGTCGTCGAACTGATCGGCCCCCTGACGATCAGCGCCGGCGAAACCACGACCCAGGCCTTGATGGGACGAGCCCCGAAAGTCCTTCGCATCGGCGAGAACACCCAAGGAGTTTTTTCCGACGTCTTGGGCCGACGGCTGCCTAACGGCTGGCGGTTCGGGTTGCCCAATGAGGTGTTCCGGACTGCGGACGGCAAGACGTTCGACGGGCCCGGGATTCCGCCTGACATCGCGGTCCCGGTGTTCGCGGACGCCGATCTCAAGGCCGGCCGGGATCCCGGCCTCGCCCGGGCGGTGGCCGCGCTTCGTTCAGGACGCTGAGCCGGATGGCGCTCGGTTCAACGGTCTACACGTTCGACATCCAGTTGGCCGATATGGACCGGGCGGTCTATGAGACGCTCGGGCTCCGGGTCGCCTGTCACCCGTCGGAAACCGAGGAGCACCTGCTGACCAGGGTCCTCGCGTACTGCCTCGAGTACACCGAGGGGATTGCCTTCTCGGCCGGGGTGTCCGACACGACCGAGCCCGCGATTACGGTGCGCGACTTGACCGGCGCATGGAAAAGTTGGATCGAGATCGGCACCCCGGACGCCGCCCGGCTCCACCGAGCCAGCAAGGCGGCGCCCCGGGTGGTCGTCTACACCCACAAACAGCCGGCGACGTTATTGAAGGCTCTGACCGGAGAGCGGATCCACCGGGCCGAGTCGCTGGAGCTCTATGCGATGGACCGGGCGTTGATCGCCGAGTTGGCGGCGCGGCTCGAGCGGCGTCTCACGTTCGAGTTGTCGATCACCGAACGGCATCTGTATCTCGGAATCGGCGGCGACACCCTGACCGGCGTGGTGGAGCGGTTCGCCATTCCGGGCCCGCCTACTTGAGGGGCTTGGCTGCGCTGGCCGTCTTGTTGACCTCCTCCAACATCGCCCGATGCTCCTGATACTCGGGCTTGGCCGTCTTGAGTTCAGCGTCATAGAGTGCCCTGAACGACCGGTGGGCCTTGGCTTGTTGGGCCTCGTCCTTGGTCCACCGGGCCACCGCGCCATTCACCACGTAGGTGAACAGGTGATTGGGGTCAGCCAGCTTGATCGAGTCGGCCTGGGCGGCTGCGCCGGCCACGTCGCCGACGTGGAGCTGGAGCATGGCCAGATGGTATCGGGCATCGGCGTCGACTTGATCGAGCATGCCGAAGGCCGAGAGCGCCATCGGGGTGAATTGCTCCACGGTTCCCTGGTCGCCTTGTTGGGCCGCCTCGATGATTCGGGTGTAGAGGCGATCGAATCGCTGGCGTGGGGTCAGATTGCTAATGTCCGGAGGGGTCGCCGCGGGCCTGGCCACCGACTCGCCCGGGCCGGCCACCACGGCCGGGGTTCCAGCCGAACGGAACAGCGTCGCGGCCAACGCCACCACCACGGCGCCACCCAACACCCACGGGACGAACTGGCTCCTCCCGGCAGCGGCGGGCCCTCCCGTCGACGAGCTGCCGCAGGCGGCGCAATAGCGAGTACCGGCTGACGACCGATGCCCGCACCGGGGACAGACTCGCGACGACGCCGCGGCCCCGGCGGGCGTGCCGCACTGGGAACAGAAGTTTCCCGCGACGGCACCACCGCATGAGGAGCACTTTATTTCGGTATTGGCCACAACAAGCTCCTCGGAATCGATAGATCAGGCGCACATCGAGCAGTGCGGTTGTCAGATCGCTTTGAAATGCTCGAAAGGTTGGCGGCACCCGTGGCAAACATGAATCGACTTGCAGGCCGTGGATCCAAACTCGCTCTCCCGTGAGGTATCGGAGGACCCGCAGTACGGACACGGCACCGTCTTCGTCGGCCCGCCTAACGACACCAACTGAAGGCCACTGTCCGCCTTCCCCGGCGGCGCGATCCCATAGGCCCGAAGTTTCTCGCGGGCCTCCGGATTGATCCAATCACTGGTCCACGGCGGGCTGAACACGGTCTTGACCGTGACCTCGGTGAAGCCGTGGCGTTCGAGCGCCTGGGCAATCTCCCGCTCGATGACCTGGGTGGCCGGGCAACCGGAGTACGTCGGCGTTACCCGAACCGTCACCCGGGTTCCGTCGACCTCCGCCCCCCGGACGATGCCGAGGTCCACCACGCTGATGGCGGGAACCTCGGGATCGAGGACTTCTTTGAGGATCTCGAACACCCGAGCCTCGTCACCGGTGGTCACCACGTGGCGCCGGGGTGGGATCGGGCCACGATCTGCATTTCGGCGAGGAGATGGCCAAGATATTCGGTGTGCCGGCCTTGGCGTCCGCTGACCATCCGGCCCGGGGTCGTCGGCACGGTGAGCGTGGCCTGCCCCATGACCTCGGTCACCATCGCGTCCCAAGGCGCCCGGAGGCTGGCGGCCGAGGGGCCGTGGCCGGCGACGACGGCGGCCCGGTCGATGTCGTCATCGACGAAGCACTCGACCGTCCAGGGCCACAACTCGTCGAGGGCGCTTTGGGCCCGGCGGTGGCTTTCGTCGGTGCCCCCACCGAGCCGGATAACCCAACTACTGGCGTGGCGGAGATGGTAGCGATTCTCTTTGCCCGCCTTGGCCGCAATGCCGGCAAGGTCCGGATCGGCCGACTTCGCGACGCCCTCGAGCAGGAAATGGCTCCAGGCCGAAAACAAGAACTGGCGCACCATGGTGAACGCAAAATCGCCGCGGGGCAATTCGACCATTTGGAGGTTGCGAAACTCGGTCTCGCCCCGCCAGTACGCCAAGGCGTCCGCGTCGCGGCCCGCGCCCTCCGCTTGCCCAGCCAGCGTCAAGAAGAGCTGCGCCTGGCCGATCTGGTCGAGGGCGATATTGGCAATCGCGATGTCTTCTTCGAGAATCGGCCCATGCCCGCACCACTCGGCGTTGCGTTGGCCGAGAATCAACCGATCGTCGCCCAGCCGGAGGAGATATTCGAACAAACCGGACATCAGAAGACCTTGATCCCTCGGGGCGTTTTGTAGAATTGCGGATGGCGGTACGGCTTGTCGTTGCCGGGATCAAAGAACGGCCCGGCGTCACCCGGCGCCGACGCCACGATCGCAACGCTCGGCACGACCCAGAGACTCACCGCTTCACCGCGTCGGGTATAGACGTCCCGGGCGTTCTGCATCGCGACCTCGGCATCCGGGGCGTGGACACTCCCGGCGTGCTCGTGGGGTTTGCCGCCCGGCGGCTGAGTAAACACTTCCCACAGCGGCCACTGGCCGGCACCGTTGGTTTCGGGGGTCATTGTCATCGAGCCTCGTCGGTTAGGCGGCCTGACCGGCTGCCGGCTGCTGTTTGGCGGCATAGGCCGCTGCCGCTTCCCGGACCCAGGCACCTTCTTCGTGGGCCTTCCGCCGGGCAGCGATCCGCTCCCGGTTGCACGGGCCGTTGCCCGAGATCACCTGATTGAACTCCGCCCAATCGATCGGGCCGAACTCCCAGTTCTTGGTGGCCTCGTTGTATTTGAGATCCCCGTCAGGCAAGGTGAGCCCAATGGCCTGGGCTTGCGGCGCGGTCAAGTTCACGAATCGCTGGCGGAGATCATCGTTCGATTTGAGTTTGACCTTCCACTTGAGGAGGTCGGCACTGTTCGGGGAGTCCTTGTCGCTTGGACCGAACATCATCAGCGACGGCCACCAAAACCGATTGACGGATTCCTGGACCATGGCCTTCTGCGCCGGGGTTCCCCTAGCCAAGGTCGCGCAGAGCTCGTAGCCCTGGCGTTTGTGGAAGTTTTCCTCTTTGCAGATCCGCACCATGGCCCGCGCATACGGCCCGTAGGAGGCGTGGGCCAGCATCGTCTGATTGACGATGGCGGCACCGTCCACCAACCAGCCGATCACGCCCATGTCCGCCCATTGCAACGTCGGATAGTTGAAGATGCTGGAATACTTGGCGGTGCCGTACAGATACTGGTCCATCAACTCGGCCCGATCGGTGCCGAGGGTTTCGGTGCCGCAGTAGATATAGAGACCGTGGCCACCCTCGTCCTGCACCTTGGCGATCAGCGACATCTTCCGGCGAAGACTCGGCGCCCGGCCGATCCAGTTGCCCTCGGGCAGCATGCCCACGACTTCGGAATGGGCGTGTTGGGACATCATCCGAGTCAACTGCTTCCGGTATTTCTCCGGCATCCAGTCTTTCGGTTCGATGGTTTCATCCCGGGCCAGCCGGGCGTCGAATGCGGCCTGGTTGGCGGACTCTTCAGCAAGTTTGGTATCGGCAGGCATATTAGTACCCTGATCTGAGTGGAACGCTTTGCACCTAATCTAACCCACCCTGTCCGGGGTGTCCAAACCATTTACCCCCAAGGCTTTAGAATATTTTCATGGCACCCGACCGTGGCTCTCGGTGGCCGGAATCGGCCGGATCGAGTAAGCTCAAGCGTTCCCAGCATGGCCTTTTCTCTTGCCGAGACAGCCCGTGACCCAACCCAAAGAACCGTGGCCCGACTTTTCGGATGTCCAGGGCGGCGGATCATCGACCGCTCCAACCCCACCAGCCGAGCGGCTCCCCGAGCCGAAAACCCATACCGTCGTCCGGGGCGATTCGCTTTCCAAGATCGCCAAGACGTATTACGGGCACGCGGGCAAGTGGAAGCAACTCTATGAAGCCAACAAGGCCGTGGTCGGTGCCAATCCCGATTTGATCAAACCCGGCCAGATTCTCGTGATCCCCGACCTCGGAGCGTCCAGCTGATGCGCATCGGATCCCGTCCCTTGAGCCTCGCCGTACTCGGCCTCGTGGTGCTGGCCGGCGGCTGTAAGAAGAAGGAACCACCCCCGGCTCCGGTCGTGGTCCAGCCCGCTCCGCCGCCGCCGGTTGCGGTTGCGGGGATCGAGATGGGCCGGGCCATCGGCGCCGATAAGGCCGTCGCGGCCGCGACGACGGTGTTCGGGACGCGCGATACGATCTATGCGTCCATCGGCACCACCGGCGTCTCGCAGGCGTCGACCCTCACGGCCAAATGGACCTTCCAGACCGGCCAGACGGTCGATTCGAGTTCGGTCTCGATCGCGCCCACCGGCCCGGCCACCACGGAGTTCCATATCACCAAGAAGTCGGCCTGGCCGGTTGGGAAGTACAAGGTCGCCATCCAGCTCGACGGCCAGCCGGCCGGCGAACGCGAATTCGAGGTCAAGAAATGACCAACTCGAGACGCGAATTCCTGGAACGATCGCTTGCCGTCACAGCGGGCGGGTTGTTGATGCCAAAGCTCGGGATCCACACCCAGGTCCCCCCGGTCCCGCCGGCGTCCAAGGCGCTCAAGATCCTGATCCTGGGCGGCACCGGCTTCATCGGCCCGCACATGGTCCGGTATGCGATGTACCGCGGTCATGAGATCACCCTGTTCAACCGGGGCAAGTCCAATCCGACGCTCTTCCCCGGCGCCGAGCTGTTGACCGGCGACCGCGACGGGAAGCTCGACAGCTTGAAAGGCCGGAAGTGGGATGCCGTGATCGACAACAGCGGCTACGTCCCCCGCCAGGTCCGCGATTCGGCGGCCCTCCTCAAGGACAACGTCGGCCGGTATCTGTTCATCTCGACCGGGTCGGTCTATGGATTCGACATCGACGAGATCGACGAGGACTCGCCGCTGCTGCCCCTGGCCGAGCCGGGCAGCGAAGACGTCAACAAGTACTACGGACCGCTCAAGGTGCTCTGCGAGCAGGCCGTCAGAGACATCTACGGAGCACGGGGCACCATTCTCCGGCTCCACATCGTGTCCGGCCCCGGCGATCCGACCGACCGCTTCACGTACTGGCCGGTCCGGATCGATCAGGGCGGCGAGGTCATCGCCCCGGGCGCCATGATCAACCCGGTCCAGACCGTCGACGTCCGCGATCTGGCCGAATTTACGATTCACTCGGTCGAGCGTGGAACCTCCGGGACCTTCAATGCGGCCGGCCCCGCCCAGGATGACTTCTCGATGGCCGAGTTCCTCTACGGCATTCGCGCCGTCACGGCGGCACGGGTGGGGTTCACCTGGGTCGACGAGGCTTTCCTCGTGGAGAAGAAGGTCGGCTTCCCGATGTGGGTGCCGTATAAGGGGAAGGCCCGGGGCGCCGTGCACGTTCGCTCCAATCGGGGCATCGCCGCCGGTCTCAAGTTCCGGCCCCTCGCGGTCACCGCGCTCGACACCCTTGAATGGTTCAAGGCGGAATCGGTGGCCCGCCAGGGCCAACTCAAGCTCCAACTGGAGCGGGACGCCGGCTTGCTCACCGAATGGAAGGCCCGGAGCAAGAAAGGCCCGTGATTCCAGTGGATTTACGCGAGGCCGCTCGCCGGGAAATGATCCGGGAGGGCTTCGCGCCGGATTTTCCTCCCGCCACCGTTCACGAACTCGCCACCCTGGACCCCGCGCCGTCGCTCGGCGCGGGCGTCAAGGACCTCCGTCATCTCCTCTGGTCGTCGGTCGATAACCCCGAATCGCGGGATCTCGACCAAGTCGAGTACGCCGAGACCGTGGGGCCCGATCGGATCAAGGTGATGATCGGGATCGCCGACGTCGACTGCCTGATCCGGCAAGCCGGTCCGATCGATCTCCACGCCGGCCGGAACACGACCTCGGTCTACTGCGGTGTCACGATGTTTCCGATGCTGCCGGAGGCGGTGTCGACCGGCCTCACTTCTCTGAATGAAGCGGTCGACCGGCTCGTCGTGGTGATCGAGCTGATCATCGAGGCCGACGGCACGATTGCCTCGCGCGACGCCTATCGGGCGTTGATCCACAACCACGCCCAACTCGACTACCCGAGCGTCGGCGCCTGGCTCGAAGACCGCGGCCCCGCACCGCCGAAAGTGGCCGCCTCGCCGGCGCTGGCCGACCAGCTCCGGCTCCAAGATCGCGCGGCCCGGGCCATGCGGAGCCAACGTCATCGAGCGGGTGCCCTCGACCTCGAGACCATCGAAACCACCACGGTCACCACGAACGGCAAAGTGACCGGACTGGCCGCGCACCGGAAGAACCGGGCGACGATGCTGATCGAGGATTTCATGATCTGCGCCAATGTCGCCATGGCTAAGCTGCTCGAAGACCGGCAAGTCTCTTCGATTCGCCGGGTGGTCAAGGCGCCGGAGCGGTGGGAACGGATCGTAGCCCTGGCCGTGGCGTTAGGCGAAACCCTGCCGGCTGCACCCGATTCGATCGCGCTGGCCCGGTTCATTGCCCGGCGCCGGGTGGCCGACCCCGACCACTTTCCGGACCTGTCGATCTCGATCGTCAAGCTGATGGGACCGGGGGAATACGAGATCCAGCGGCCCGGGCAGACCGCCGACGGCCACTTCGGCTTGGCGGTGGACGACTATACCCATTCGACCGCCCCGAACCGGCGGTATGCGGATCTGGTGACCCAGCGCTTGGTGAAAGCCGCGCTCGCGGGGAATCCGGCCAGCTACCCGGACGCCGAACTCGATGAGGTCGCCGCGCGGTGTACCACGATGGAGGATGCCGCCAAGAAAGTGGAACGAACCTGCCGAAAACAGGCCGCGGCCCTCTATTTGGCGACCCGGATCGGAGAAACATTCGACGCCATCGTGACCGGCGCGAACGCCAAGGGCACCTTCGTCCGCACGCTCCACCCGCCGGCCGAGGGCATGGTGGTGAAAGGCCACCACGGGATGGACGTCGGCGACCGGGTCCGGGTCACCCTCGTTGGCGCCAACGCGGAACGAGGGTTCATCGACTTCGCCGGTTCGCCGCCGAGTCCGACCGCCTAGGGCCGGCCCGGCCGTTTCGAGGGCCGCGGGAACGGCGGCGGCACTACGCTTCGGGTTCCCGCCGCCGCCAACAGACGCAACGTTTCCTGGACCGCCCGTTCCAACTGAGGGTCCCGGCCGGCCGCGACCGACTTGGCGTCGAGCAACACCTCGATGTCGGGCGGAATCCCTTCGTTCTCGCCCACCCAGCGATTGGTGATCGGGTCGAACACGGCGTTGTCCGGCGCGGTCAGGGCGCCGCCGTCGATCAACGGATAATGCACCGACGACTTGACCAGTCCGCCCCAGGTCCTCGCCCCGATCAGCGGGCCGACTTTCTGCTGCCGGAATGCCCATGGGAAGTAGTCGCCGCCGGAACCGGCTTGTTCATTGATCAACAGTACCTTCGGGCCGAGCACCCCGGCGGGAATCCGGAAGGGCGCCCCGCCCGGCACCTCGTTGGTAATTGCCGCGCGAAGGGTCCGGTTGAGATAGTCCACCATGTAGTCATCGAGGTTCCCGCCCCCGTTGAACCGCTCGTCGATCACCGCGCCGAGTTTGTCTTGCTGCGCGAAGAGATAGCGATTGAACGAGGTGTAGCCGCCGCGTCCGGTATTGGGGACCCAGACATAGGCCAGCTTCCCGCCGGAAAGTTCGTCGACTTTGCGGCGATTGCCCTCGACCCACGCCCGCTGCCGGAGCGCGGACTCGTCCTTGATCGGCTCGACGGTCTCGGTCCATGAGCCGACCATCGAAGGCCGGTCGTTGAGATGGACCACGGTTTGCCGTCCGGCGGTGCCGTCCAACAGCCGGTACGGGTCATCCGCCGCCGTGAGTTCAACCCCATTGATGCCCACGAGGTAATGGCCGGCCTTCACCTTCATGCCGGGCCGGTCGAGCGGCGCGGCCAGACCAGGATTCCAACTCTCGAACGTGTAGATCCGGTCGAGCCGCCACCGGCCGCCGTCGGCGACCAAGTCGGCGCCGAGCAGTCCGACCTTGGTCGTGTCCACCGCCGGCATATCGCCGCCGAACACGAAGCTGTGACCCACGGAGAGCTCGCCGTTGACTTGATCGAGCACATAGTTGAGGTCGCTTCGGTGGCGGACATGTTCGACCAAGGGACGATACCGGTTCCGGACCGCGTTCCAATCGTTGCCGTGCATTCCCGGGTCGTAGAAGTAGTCCCGTTCCTGCCGCCAGGCTTCATCGAACATCTGGCGCCATTCGGCCCCGCGATCGAGCTGCATCGAGAGCGCCACCTGGATCACGCCCTTGCCCGGTTCCGGCGGAGCCTCCGTCCCGACCACGCTCCAGGCCGGGCCTGAGCGGAACAGGAGTTTCTTCCCGTCTCCGGACACGGCCACTTGGCCGGCGCCTTTGACGAACACCTCGGCCTTCGCCTTGGCGAGCGTGAACTTGTGGAGCGTCACCCCGGGCTGATTGGCGATCTGCTCCCCAATGAACACCGTGCCGGCCGGGCCGGCAATGGTGTAGGCGTAGTGACGGACCGGCAGGCCCAGCGGCAGGATCCGGCGGCCGATCTCCGCGGGATCGAGCCGGACCACCACCGGGGTCGTGTCGGGCTTGGCGGGCGGCAACCCGGCTTCTTCATCGCTCTTCGGCGGAAACGGCGTCGGGCCGTCGCCCCGGAGCACCATGACATAGGCGCCGTAGGACGGGTTCGCGCCGATCGAGCTGGTGTTGGCCCAACCGGAGCCTAACGCCAAGTCGGTGCTGGCCAGGAAATAGAGATGCCGCCCGTCCCGGTCAAAGGAGGGCGACACCGCATCGGCCATCGGGTCGGTCAGAACGGTCGTCGTCCCCGTCGCCACCGACCATGCCACGATCCGGTGGAAATTGTTGGGGAAGAATTTGGCGTACGCCAGCCACTTCGAGTCGGGCGACCACGTCACGCCCATATTCCCGCGGCCAACGTTGCTCCCGTCGACGTCGGCCGTCACGAGCTTGCCGGTCGCCACCTCCACGACCCGGATCCGGACATCGTCGTCCACGAACGCAATCCGGCTCCCGTCCGGCGACCAGCTCGGATCCCAAGCCATCTTCGACTCGCCGATCGAGAGGCTCCGCGGCGCCGTCAAGCCGTCCTGTCCGCCGATCATGAGCCGGTATCCGTCGCCCGAATCGGAAAACCAGGCCACCTGTTTGCCATCCGGCGACCACACCGGCGCCCGATCGGCGGTGCTTGAACTCCGGGTCAGATTCCGGGTTGGACCCTGTTCGACCGGGACGGTGAAGATTTCGCCCCGGGCTTCCAGCAGCACCCGCTGCCCGGTGGCCGACAACGAGGCCGCCGCCACTGATTTGGTGACATCCTCCCACCGCGTGTCGGCCCAGGGAAAATCACCGGTGGCAGTGATGGTGAGGCGGGTGCTCCGCCCGGTGGCCGGGTCGAGCGTGTGAATCGCGCCGTCTTGCTCGAACACCAAGCCGCCCGCTCCGCCGGACAACGTCTTGACCTCGGCATCGGTAAACCGGGTGACTTGCTCGACCTTCGCGGTGGCGACATCGTAGGACCACACGTTACTGGCCCAATCGCGGTCGGATATGAAGAAGATCCGGTTGCCGAGCCAGACCGGGTGGGTGTCGGCGGTGCGCTCATTGGGAAGCCGGACCTCATCGAGCGTGGCCAGATCCATGATGACCAAGGCGGTGTTCTGGCCACCTCGGTACCCGCGCCACTCGACATCCCACCGCGCGACCCGGTCGAGTACCAGGCGGCGCCCGTCGGCGGCGTAGGACCCGCTATGCCCCCATGGGGCGGCAACCAACGTCGAGGGCCCGCCGGTGCTCGCCACGGTCCAGAGCCGTTCATGCGGACCGGGCGCCACCTCGCGGGACGAGGCATAGAGCACCCGGTGGCCGTCCGGCGTCCATCCGCGAACGAACGCATCGGCCGGATACCAGGTCAGCCGGGTCGGCGCACCACCCTCGACTCCGACGACATAAACCGCCGCGGTACCCGAGCGATCAGATGAGAAGGCGATCTGCTTCCCGTCCGGTGAAAAATAGGG
>JANPEL010000203.1:0-3694 GCA_031431925.1 Gemmatimonadota bacterium
TACCTTCCCGCGTTCGGAGACGTCCAGGTGTGGACTCGCACCGGGCCGATTCCGCCTCGGCGGCCAATGACGGTGCGGGATTTGTTGCGTCACACCTCGGGCCTTACCTATGGAATCTTCGGGCAGACGCCGGTCGACTCACTGTATCGACAAATGGCGCCGGCCACCGACCTCGCCGACCTGACCGACAAGCTGGCGCACCTGCCGCTGGTCGGGCATCCCGGCGAGATCTGGAACTACAGCTACAGCACCGACGTCTTGGGGCGGCTGGTCGAGGTGGTCTCGGGCCTGTCGCTCGATCGGTTCTTTGCCGAGCGGATCTTTGCCCCACTCAACATGATGGACTCATTCTTTGAGGTCCCGGCGGACAAGCGGAACCGGCTCACCGGCCACTATGCCAGGTCCGGGCCCGGGCAACTCCGTCTCGTCGATTCACCCGACAGCGGGAGGTACACCCGGCCGGCGAAAGTCCTGTCCGGCGGTGGCGGCCTGGTGTCGTCGGCCTCGGACTACCTCCGGTTTGCCCAGATGATTCTCAACCGGGGCCAGTTGGACGGGGCCCGGGTGCTCAAGGAGGCAACGGTCACCGAGATGCTCCGGAACCAACTTGCCGGGGAGATGGTCCCGGTCGTCGGCCGGAGGCTCGACGGCACCGGATTCGGCCTCGGGTTCAACGTGATCGTCAACGGGCGGGACCCGCTCCAGGGCAGCAACGGGACGGCGGCATGGGCCGGGATTGCCAACACCTACTTCTTCATCGATCCGGTCACCAAGGTGATCGGACTGGTGCTGACGCAGCTCGACCCGTTTGGGGCGTATCCGATCGACACCGCCTTCCGGCAGCTGGTGAACGGCGCGCTCCGATAAGGACCCTCGGAGTTGACCGGGTTCCTCATTGATCTCGACAGTGACTTCCGTCAGTTGGTGTCAGGCCCACGAGATTAGCCCGATTCTTCACTCGCTCCGAAGGGCCACCATCGGATGGACCCGGGAGGCCCGGAGCGCCGGCAGATACCCGGCCGCAAAGGCGACGAGGCCTAACACCAGCGCGGCGGCGGCAATGGCGAGTGGGTCATGACCCTCGAGCCCATACAATAACGACTTGGCCGCCTGCCCCACGCCGACGGCCGCCACCACCCCAATGACGCCGCCGACCACCGCCATCCGGCCGACCTGGCGCAACACCATGCCGCGAACCCGTGACCCGTCGGCACCGAGGGCCATCCGGACCCCGATCTCTCGGGTCCGCTGGGTGACGAGGTAGGCCAAGACGCCGTACAATCCCACCGCCGCCAGCAGCGTGGCGAGGAGGGCAAAGGCCGCCGAGAAGACGCTGATCATCCGATCGAGAAACAGGGTTTCACGCACCTGCTCCGGCACCGTCTTGAGACCCGACACCGGGAGGCTCCCGTCGAGCTTGGCCATCACCGCGGGAATGGCCCGAACCACCGGCGTCGATGCCGCCTCGGTCCGAACATAGAAATTCATCGATCCGAGGGTGGTGTCCTGACGATACGGAAGGAAGATCTGCGCCGGAATAGCCCGCTTCACGTCGCTGTACTTGGCGTCTTTAACCAGACCGACAATTTCAATATCGAGGTTGGTGGCCCGGCTGTTCATCGCCAGCCGCTTGCCCACCACGTCGCGGCCGAGTTTGAACTTCTTCGCGAAGGCCTCGTTGACCATGACGACCTTGGGTCCGCCTGCATCGTCTGCCGCGGTGAACTCGCGGCCGGCCAAGACCGGGAGCCCGACGGTCTGGAAATATCCGGCGCCGACGAAGTTGAGGCTCGAGGTATTGTCGGCGGTGTCATCGCGGGGGTAACCCTCGACGGCGACATCGCTGTTCCAATTGTCACCGGCCAGGATCGGCACCATGGCCGCCGCAACGTTGGTAACGCCCGGAACGGCCGCCAGTTCTTCCTCGACCCGGCGGAACAGGGTCCGGGTCCGGCCCGACTGATAGCCGTTCAGTTCGGGCGCGATCGAAAAGGTGACGAGATGGTCGATCGTCAGGCCAAGCTCCACCCGGCTCACGTTGAGCAAACTCCGAAGGAAGAGCGCCGCCGACGACAGCAGTGCCATCGACAGCGCGATCTGGGCCGTGACCATCCCGGTCCGGAACCGGGTCCCGCCTCGGGTCCCGCCGGCCCGGACGCCGTCGGCCTTGATGACCGAAATCAGTTCCGGCCTGGTGCTCTGGAGCGCCGGCGCCAACCCGAACAGCACGCCGGTGGTAAGCGACAGCAAGGCCGCAAAGCCAAGGGCCGACCCGCTCAACGAAAAGCCCAGGCTCAAGGCGACTTCCGGCGGCAAGAACGACACAATGCCCCGAAGGGTGATCTGGGCCACGAACAGACTGAGGACCCCGGCCACCATGGCAAGCAGGACCGATTCCGTCAGCAGCTGGGCCACTAACTGTCCCCGGCCAGCGCCGAGCGACAACCGGACCGCCATCTCTCGGGCTCGGCCCGCCGCCCGGGCCAGGAGCAGGTTCGCGACGTTGATGCCCGCAATCAGGAGTACGATCCCGGTCACCACAAAGAGCAGGATCATCGGCGTTGCGGCTTCCGAACCCGCGTTGCTCTGCCCTCGCCGCCCGGGGGTCACTTCCAGCGTCTTTGCCCGGAACTGGCCGAGGACCTCCGCGGGCATGCCCTCCTGCAACGGCGCTTCGACGTCGGCGATGATCGGTCGGTAGATGCCGTTCAGGCCGGCTTCCGACTGACTGAGGGATACGCCCGGCCGCAGCCGGCCAAAGGCATAGAGCCAGTAGCTCCGCCGGTTCTCGAAGCCTTGGAATCCAGGCGAGACCTGCGCTCGCATCGAAAGCGGGACAAACACATCCGGCCGAGCCCCGAAGGTGGTCCCGCTGAATCCGCGCGGCGCCACCCCGATGATGGTGAAGGCCTGGCCATTGATGGTCATGGTCTGATTCAAAACGCTCGGATCCGAGCCAAGGCGGCTGGACCAGTAGTCGTGGCTCAGGACGACCGCGAAGTGCCCGCCTAGTGATTGGTCATCGGCCGGACCGAAGAGGCGTCCGAGCGCCGGCTGGAGCTCGAGGACCGGGAAGTACGAGCCGGAGACCAGGAGCCCGCCCGTGGACTGGGCCGCCTGGCCGCCAATGGCGATGTTGGCCCCAAAGTTCCGGTGGGCGGCGAGCCCGGTGAGGACCTGTTGCCCCCGTTCCAGGTCGCGGAACATCGGGTAGCTCAGGACGACGTCGCAGCTGCCGGCGTTGCCGCACGACTGCGATCCCCACTTGGGACCCGGGGCCGCCAGGTTGACTAGCCGATCGGGCTCCGCCACGGGCAGGGACTGGAGGAGCACCCGCTGGAATATCGAGAAAATCGCGGTGTTGGCCCCGATGCCGAGGGCCAGGGAGCTGGCGGCGACGACGGTGACGAAGGGCGCCTTGAGGAGCGCCCGGATGGCGAGCGTGAGGTTGGGCATTCTCGTCGTACGACCGTTTGGAGAGAATAGGTTTCAGACGCCCCGACCAGCGAAAGGGTTGCCCTACCACTCCCGGGTCCTCGGAATCGCAACGAGATGAGGGATGGTGGGACGGGTTTTTGGCCGGGAGCGGCCGCGCCGGTGGCGCCGGTACCGGCGCCACGCCGGACCGCCGCAGGCCAGCACCGCGAATACCCCAACGACTCCGACACCGGCCAAACCTTCGAGGACACTCACC
>JANPEL010000204.1:0-1587 GCA_031431925.1 Gemmatimonadota bacterium
CCCGACCCCGGCCGCCGGACCGTTGGGGCACCGATGGCTCCCCGGCCCGGCGAGCTGATGGTCCGATGGTACCCGGGCGGAGCACGATCGGATGATGGCCGACCGAACCCGGTCGCGATCGTCGTGGGAAAGGCCGTTCACTTCAAATCGCGTGGGTGGGATGATGCCTAACGTCCTGGTGTTCAGCGGCGGGTGCCGCAAGGAACCAAGCGGCCGCGCCATCCGCCAACCAACTTTGGGGCGCGGCCGCGACTTGTCAACCGGAGCGCTGGGCGCCCGTCCGACTGCAACACCTGGTTAGGCCGATCCGGGGCACGGATTTCGACATGAGGACCGCTGGCCACCTCAAGCCCCGTCGTGGATAGCTGCGGGCGCTAACGGTCGGGCGGCGGAAGCGGACCCGGCCAAACCCGCCGGGCGAGCTGGTTCCAGAACGCTTGCCACAGACGGAACCGCGTCGTCGGGCCCTGGGACGCGATCCGATCGTCGCCGCGTCGGCGAGCTTCAGCCGCCGCCCGGATGACCTTCATTGTGACGGTGCGGCCCTGAAATTGCGCCCAGACACCGTACGGAATGCCGGCGTGGGCCTCGCCGATCCGAATGAGGCGGTGTGATTCGGTCGTGGGCCCTAAGAGAGCGGACTGCTCGTGGACTGCCACCGTATCGCGATCTAGTTGATCGATGAAGAGAGCCATTCGAGTACCGATCGTGGTCGGAGCGGCCTAACGATTGTGCTTCAGCGGCGGGCGCCTCGGGGAACCGAGCGGCCGCGCCATCCACCGATCAACATCGGGGCGCGGCCGCGACTCGTCAAACGGAGCTCGGGGCGCCTGTCCGCTGCAAGCACCGGGTTAGCCCGCACCCCGCCGCATCCAGCGGCGCGGCGATCGCTTGCCGTGATGGATGGCGAGCACGACACATTCCCCTGGCCGGATGGCGAAATACACCGTATAGGGAAACCCAGGTACGACCGCCCCGCGAAGGGTCCGAAACACCACCGGGAAGCTCTCCGGGCCAGCGCCAATTCGCCCAAACGTCTGCTCCACGGCCGTGATGAAGGCCTCTGCAGCTTTCTCGGATCGGCGGTAGTACCAGACCGCGCCTTCGGCGAACTCGGCGTCCGCGACGGACTTAACGCGGACGGGCCGGCTCACTTCAGGGTCGCACGAATCCGGGCGATCACCTCGGCGGCGGGCCGTCCGTCAGACGGATTGCGCTCCAGGTCGGCCAAACGCCGGTCGAGCTCCGCCTGCAGCTCAGGCGAGATCGGCATCTGCTCATTCTCGAGGCTGTCCCAGATCTCCCCAATGAGGTCGAGCCGCTCCTCGGGGGACAACTTCTTGTAGTCGAAGGCTGGCTGAGTCATGCAACAATGTTGGCGAGGACCGTCAAACGGCGAATCCCAGGGCCCAGACGGCGACATGTGACGGAGGACCGCGGTGCGGGCTAACGATTGCGGTTCAACGGCAGGCGCCGCCCCGATCTGAGCGGCCGCGCCATCCTGAGCCAAGATCGGGGCGTGGCCGCGCCTTGTCAAACCAGAGGCTCGGGCGCCTGTCCGATGCAACCGCGGGTTAGGCATCAGCC
>JANPEL010000205.1:0-1711 GCA_031431925.1 Gemmatimonadota bacterium
CAATCGCCAGCCAGATGAAGAGCCGTTCCCAGGTCCGCCACGGCAGGGCGGACATCAGGTAGAAGCAAAAGATCATCCCCGCCGGCGCCGTGAACCACACCAACGGGGTCTTGAAGGGCCGGTGGAGGTTCGGTTCCCGGACTCTCAGCACCAGCACCGCGCCGCACACGATCACCAACGCCAGCAGGGTGCCGATCGAGACCAGCGACGCGGCCTCGCGCACTGACAGGAACCCGGCCGGTATCGCCACTAGAACGCCGAGGAAGATCTGGGTGATCCAGGGAGTCTTGAACTTCGGGTGGATCTTGTTGACCACGGGCGGCAGCAGCCCGTCATTGGCCATCGACCAGAACACCCGGGACTGGCCCAGCAGCTGGACGAGAATGACCGACGAAAGCCCGGCGATCGCTCCAAGCTCGATGACCCGGGTCATCCATCCCAAGCCGGCGGCCGCCGCCACCTTGGCGATCGGATCCGGGACATCCAGCTGGCCATAGGGGACGACGCCGGTGGCAATGACCGAGACCACGATGTAGAGGACCGTACAGATCAAGAGCGAGGCAATGATCCCGATCGGCATGTCGCGCTGAGGGTTCTTGGCTTCCTGAGCCGCCGTACTCACCGCGTCGAATCCGATGTAGGCGAAGAATACGATCCCCGCTCCGGCCACAATGCCGCTGACGCCGAAGTTCTCCCGGAGGCCGGTGTTGGCCGGAATGAACGGCTGCCAGTTGGCGGCCTGAATGCCCTTCCACGCGAAGGCAATGAAGAGAAGAACGACGGCGACCTTGATGACCACGATGACATCGTTGACCCGGGCCGACTCCTTGATGCCGCGGACCAACAGCGCCGTGACTGCCAAGACCACCAACACGGCCGGGAGGTTGAACAGGGCCGTCACCGTGCTCCCGTCCGCCATGGCGATCTGGGTTCCAGCGGCGGCGGAAAGCGTTGCCGGAATGTGAATCCCGACATGACTCAGGAACGACACCACGTAGCCCGACCAGCCCACCGCCACCGTCGTCGCCGACAAGGCGTACTCGAGCACCAAATCCCACCCGATGATCCAGGCGAACATCTCACCCAACGTGGCGTACCCGTAGGTGTAGGCGCTTCCGGCGATCGGCACCAACGCCGCGAACTCGGAATAGCAGAGGGCCGCCAGAATCGCCGCGGTGCCCGCGAGGGCGAAGGAGAGCACGACCGCGGGGCCGGCGTTTTGGGCCGCCACCGTGCCGGTGAGCACGAAGATCCCGGTCCCGATGATCGCCCCGATGCCGAGCAGGGTCAGACTCAGCGGTCCGAGCTCACGCTTGAGCCCAGTCTCACTGGCCGCCTCGGCCTGAAGGTCGACAATCAACTTCCGTCGGAAAAGCGACATGGTTTAGCCAAGCCCTTTCGAGTGGGTGACGTTACAGCGTTTTGAGTTCCGCAACCAACTTGGCGAGCGACGCTTTCGCGTCGCCGAAGAGCATGGAAGTCTTGGGGTCGAAAAACAGCTCATTCTCAATGCCGGCAAAGCCAGTCCCCATGCCGCGCTTCATCACGATGATCGACTTGGCATGGTCGACATTGAGAATCGGCATCCCGAAGATCGGGCTCGACGGATCGGACCGCGCCGCCGGATTGACCACATCGTTGGCCCCGACCACCAGGGCCACGTCGGTTCGGTCAAAGTCGGCGTTGATCTCGTCCATGTCGCACAACTTGT
>JANPEL010000206.1:0-4950 GCA_031431925.1 Gemmatimonadota bacterium
TCCAGGTAATCCCGATCGGAAGCGCGGTGAGGGTTTTCCAGTCGTAGGTAGCCCCGCCCGTCGCTGGGGTGAGCAGGTCCACGACGGTTTGCGCCAAGGCCTGGTGCGGCTTGGTGGTCGACACCGGCTTCCGTTCCGCCCCGGGCGCGCACTGCTCGGTGTAGAGGGCCAGTTGCGCGGGCTGGAGGGCCGGCAGTTCGTCTCCCTGCGACAGGACGTAGCCTTCGTTGGGCCGGCCGGGCCCAGCCGGCTGGAACGACAGGTAGCCCGACGTCACCCCGGCGCCTTTCACGCGGTACCAATTGGTGCCGACGGCGCCGGCTTTGACCGGACAGCGAGCCAGGTCGGCGCTCATGCCGACTTGCTTCAGGGCGGCCAGGACAGCCGGCTCACCGATCGGCGCGGACATGTTCCGGAACAGGAGGTTCATCACCATGGTCCGGGCCCCGGTTGCGGCCACGGTCAGATTCCGGCCGCCGATGGTCGCCGCGCCTTGGCGGGCAAAACAGTCGCCGTTTGGGAGGCAATTTTTTAGCGCGGTGGGCGGGAGCGGCGCCCACTTGAAGTGGGGGAGTGTCGCGAGGCCATCCCAATCCGTTGGGAGGCTCATGCTCAAGTACGCCTTGGCGATTCCGGCGAATTCAGCTTCCGGCTTCTGCCCGGCCAAGGGGGCGGACAGCAGAATCGTGGCGGCCAGAGCAGCGGCGGCAAGGGCAGGAAACCGGTTCGTCATGGCGAGCCTCATTGCGGGATGACCGAAAGGTCGGTCGGAACGGGTGGCTGTCAAGCAGTGCGACAAAGCGACCGGCCAACCGTCATCGCTACAGGAGGTCGCCGCCGCTGATGTTCATCGCGGTGCCGGTGATGTAGGCGGAACGGTCCGAGCAGAGGAACAGCACCAGTTCCGCCACCTCCTCCGGCATGCCGAGCCGGTGGATCGGGAACCCGGCCTCATATCGCCGGATGTCGTCCGGCGCGATCGTGGCCCGGACCATCTCGGTGTCGATCAAGCCCGGGCAGACCGCGTTGACCCGGACGCCGAAGGGCCCGCCCTCCGCCGCCACCGCCTTCGTGAGACCCATGACCGCATGCTTGGACGCGGTGTAGTGGGCGCCGCCGAGCGTGCTGACCGTGAGCCCCGCCGTGGAGGAAAAGTTGACGATGCTGCCTCGGCCCCGGGCCTTCATGTGGGGATAGACGGCGTGCATCACCAGGAACGTGCCCCGGAGGTTCACGTTGAGGACCCGGTCCCACTCGGCGACGTCCATGGCGTCGAATCGGGTGGGATGGAGGATGCCGGCCGCGTTGACCGCAATGTCGATCCGCCCCAGATCCGCCAGGATGCCGGCCACCAACTCGGCCACTTGAGACGGATCGGCGATGTCGAGTGCCGTGGACCGCGCCATCACGCCCCGTTCCCGGAGCGATGTCTCCAGCGCCGCGAGCCCGTCCGCTCGTAGATCAGCCAGGATCAGGATCGCCCCTTCGGCCGCCAGCCGCTCGGCCACCGCCCGGCCCATGCCCTGAGCGGCCCCCGTGATCAGGGCGACTCTTCCCGCGAGTTCTCCGGAACCGGCCATGCTCGCCACCTCCTCCTATCGCTGCGGCGGTGCGAACGGGAGGACCACGTACGAAGCACGTGCCCGGTCGTGGTAGATCGTCTGGTCGGCCGCTTGCATCCGGGCCGACATCCCGATGGCCTCGCCGGTGTTCGGGTTCCGGTCGAACTTCGGGAACGCCGCCGAGGCGACTTCGACCCGGAGCCGGTGGCCCGGGAGCACGGTCTGGCAGGTGCTCCAGACGTCGATGTCGTACTGGTAGACCTTGCCCGGCTCGATCAGTTCGGGACGCTCCCACCCGTTCCGGAACCGGGCCCGCACCATCCCGTCGTTGAGCCGTTGGACATACCCGTTCGGCCAGACGTCGAGCAGCTTGACCATGAAATCGGTGTCGACGGCCGACGAGGCCGCGAAGATCCGGGCGGAGATCGGGCCGCAGAGCAGGGCCGGCTTCGTGAACCGGGCCGTCGTGTAGTTGAGCAGGTCCTTCCGGAGCGCCGCCTTGGCGTAATCGTCCGGACCGCCGAGTTGGGCGAACGATGGTTCGGTCAGGAAGGGCGTCGGGTTGGCGGGGTCGTAGCGGTACTGATCGGGCGGGTCATCGCCCGGTTCGGTGGTCGTGAGCCGGCCGTTGGCCCGGAGATAGTGCTTGGTGAAAACGGTGCCGGGAATCGGCCAGTCGTCGGCGGTGAACCACCGGTTGGTTTGCATCGCGAACAGGTGCACCCGCGGGTCGGGCTTGGCGGGCGTCTTGCCTTTGAGCCACCGATCGAACCAGTCAATCTGGAGTTCAAAGAGGTCGATTACCGCGGTCGGTCCGAAGTCGAGGCGGCCAAGTTTCCGGGTCGAGTTGATGGCGTGGGGCCAGGGACCGATGACGAGTTTCTGCCGGTCGCGGGCTTCGGGCGTGGCGCCGCGGGTTCGCATCCCGACGTAGTTCATCGGCGTGGCGCGTTGGGTGTCGTCGTACCAGCCGGTAATGTGCAGCGCCGGTACGTCGGCCTGGTCGAATTGGTTTTGGTAGCGGAGCGGGTCCCACCAGGCGTCACGGGTGGAGTGGGTGATCATGTCGCGCCACCGGGGGTTCGGTCCCCGGCCCGCGGCCTCATCCATGGTGAGGAGCGGGACGTGCCAGTTGAGGCGGTCCCAGTCAACGGCGTCCATGTTCTGCATGACGTTCCGGGCCGTGAGGTGGTACCACGAAATCATGGTCGGGGTCGGGACCCCGCCGGGGCCGGTGATCCAGACGTCTTCGAACGGGTCGGCCATCGGCGCCAGCGCGATGATGGCCGCCAGGTGGGGCGGCTTCCGGACCGCGGCCACCCACTGGTTGTAGCCGACGTAGGAACGGCCGATAGTGCCGATCTTTCCGGTGGACCAACGCTGCGCGGCACACCACTCGATCGCATCGTACCCGTCGTCTCCCTCGAAGAAGTAGGGCCGCCAATCTCCATCGGAGTCACCCCGACCCCGGACGTCGACGGCGACGTAGACGTAGCCTCGCCCCGCAAAGGCCCGGGCCTCTTTGAGGATGGCGTCGGAGTTCTTGTTGTACGGCGTCCGCATCAGGACGACGGGATAGCGGCCCGGGTTCGCGGGGCGGTAAATGTCGGCCGCGAGGGTGACACCATCCCGCATCGGGATCCGGGCGTCGAATTGGATCGTGATCGAATCGGGCGGCGCGAGGCGGGCCGTGGCCGTCAGGGCCACGAATCCGAAGGCGAGCGAGAGCATTGAATTACCGGCCGCGAACGGCAAAGAGGAAACGCGTGTAGCCGATTTCAGCGGCGTTCTTGGTGAGTTCGACATTGGCCCAGGCAACGACGTCGCCGAACGGACGATCCTGGAACGGCCATCGGGTCTGCCGCGCCGATCGGAGGTCGTCGTCGGTCATCTCAAAGAGGCGCGCCCGCCACTGCTTCTCCAGTCCGGCCACCCACTCGCGGACGGCTTCGGCCGTGCCGGGCCAGAGGACATCTTCGCGGGTGAGATTCCCGGGGCCGAACGAATGGTCGAGCGCCATGGACCACCAGAAACCGAGGTGCCAGGTTATCCATCCGATGCTGGGCGGGCCAAGGTCATAGGTTTCGCGGTCGGGCCAATCGGCGCGCCAGATTCCGTCGGAATCACGGTGGACGTGTAAGCCCTCGCGGGCAGGGCGCCAGAGGCATTCCTCGGTCGTCAGGCCGTCGAGGTGGAAGCTCGTCAACTGCCAGGCCGTGTCGAATTGGCGGTTCAGGTAGTCACGCGCGTCGGCCATCAATCACTCCCATCGGAAAATTCTCGTTGCCAGGGCGGAGCAGACCGCAAAGATCAGGACCAGCGCCCCGACATCCGCCCAATGGGCGGCAAAACCGGATCCGTCCCAGATGCCTTGCATCAAGGACACGGCGTGGGTCGTCGGGAAACCCGCCGCGACGACGCGAAGCACCGGGGGCAGTTGTTCGAGCGGAAAGAACAGACCGGACAGTGCCAGCATCGGATAGAGGACGGCGCCGCCCAGCGGCTGCGCAAAGCGGGCGGTTCTGACGAGGCTGGCCAAGACGAAACCGAGCGAGAGGATGCTGAGCGTGCTGAGCAGGAGGGCCGCGGTAAAGCTCACGAGGTCGACCTGCATCGCTCCCGGGAAAAACCTCCGGCCGGCCAACACCAGCAAGGCCATCCCCACCACCGTAAAGAGGAGCTTGACCAAGACGTGGGCGCCGAGGATCGTGAGCGGTGAGAGCGGAGTGGCGCGGAGCCGCTTCAGGATGCCGCCCTCCCGGTAGATCGCGATGATCGAGATCAACGACAAGACCGCGCCGATGGCGATGATCAACGCCGCCAGAATCGCGGCGTTGAAAGGCGGTTCCACCGCGGTCGGTGCCGCCGGTTGCGGGGCGCCGAGGGTTCGGCCCAGCACCACGAAGATCACGACCGGGACGAGCAGGCTTCCGACCACGCCCATCGGTTCCCGCACGAAGACCTTGATCTCGACCCAGGTCAGTTTCCAGAGCCCGTTGAGCATGATCAGTCCCGAATCCCGTGGCCGGTGAGCTTCAGGAACACATCCTCGAGCGTCGGGTTCTCGGTCCGGAACCCTCGCACCCGGATTCCTTTCCGAGCGATGTCGTTGATGACCTCGGTCACGAAGTCGTCGCCCACGCCCCGGAGGGTCTCGGTCGATCCGCCGGGCCCGTCGCTGGTGAAGACCACGGTCCGTTCCGGGCAGTGCCTCTCAACCAGGACCGCCGGCGTGCCCATCTCGATCACTCGGCCGTGCTCGATGATGGCGACCCGGTCACAGAGCCGTTCCGCTTCTTCCATGAGATGGGTGGTGAGAAAGACGGTCGTGCCGCGGGCCCTGATGTCGGCGATCAGCGCCCAAATGGCGCGGCGGGCCTGGGGATCG
>JANPEL010000207.1:0-6210 GCA_031431925.1 Gemmatimonadota bacterium
GCAAATCCGCTGGTCCCGACGTACGACGCCATCAGGAGGCCCGGGCCAGGCTCGCCTTCAAGGCCTCCATCAGGTCGATGATCTTGCCGCCGCCATCCTGGGCCGGCTCCGCCGTGATTTCGTGACCCTCGACCTTCTTCAGGATGGCCTCTAGCAACCGGGCCCGAACCAGGTCGCGGTATTTCTCTGGTTGGAAGTCATCGGTGGCGGCCTGCTCGATCAGCTGCTTGGCGAGCGTCAGCTCCATGGGCTTCAGTTCGGCGTCGCCGAGGGGCACTTCGTTGGCCGGTTTGAGCTCGTCTTGGTAGTGGAGCTGTTCCA
This sequence comes from Gemmatimonadota bacterium, assembly GCA_031431925.1. GTDB lineage: Bacteria > Gemmatimonadota > Gemmatimonadetes > Gemmatimonadales > GWC2-71-9 > SHZU01. The sequence continues at coordinate 322 of JANPEL010000207.1, forward strand.
TCACGAGGAGCCCGTTCATGGGCCGGAGCAAGACGAGATGTTGTTGGCCGCGGGCGGCATATTGCCCAAGCGCCGCCCGACCGGTATCGCCGAGGGCCTGGGCCAGGAGTTTGTAGGCCCGGTCGCCGCCCTTGTCGGGGCCGAGGAAGTAGACCTTCTCGAGATAAATCCGGTCGACCTTGGCGAGCGGCACGAACTCCGCGATGTCGATGGTATTGGTGGCCTTCTCTTCCAGCGCCTTGAGCTCGTCGGCTGAAAAGACGACGTACTGATCCTTGGCAAACTCGTAGCCCTTGGCCATCTCGTCCCGGGGGACGATCTCGCTGTCCTTGGGGCAGGTGTACTGCTGCTTGACCCGCGTCCCACACTTCTTGTGGAGCAGGTTGAACGAGACGGCGCTGGTCGACTCGGCCGACGAATAGACATGAACGGGCACCGAGACCAGGCCGAAGGAAATGGTGGCGGTACCGATCGAACGAGCGGGCATGAGTGGCCTCCTGGCGTTGGCCTCTAAGGTACTGGCGGCCGCCCCGGTTGAGAATGTCCGGTTCGGGTCTACAATTCCCGGATGCGAAGAGCCCTCCTTGCCCTGCTGGCCCCTGCTGCTCTCTCGGCCCAGACCGACTGGCCGGTCTACGGCGGCGACCCCGGCGCCATGAAGTACTCCGCCCTCGCCGACTTGAACCCCGGCAATGTCGGCCGACTGACCAAGCTCTGGGAATGGAGCACCGGCGAGGCCCCGATGGCTCAGTGGAGGACCCGGCCCGGACTGTTCCAGGCCACCCCCCTGATGATCGGCGATACCCTGTTCTTGCCGACCTCGTATAACCAAGTGGCGGCGCTCGATGCCGCCACCGGGCGAGAGTACTGGCGGTTCGACCCCCGGGCCTATGAGGCCGGCCAGGCGCCTAACGGCACGGGCTTCGTCCACCGGGGGGTTGCCAGCTGGAGTGATGGAAAGACCCGCCGGATCTTTCTCAATAGCCGGTGGCGCCTGATCGCCCTCGACGCCGCCACCGGTCGGCCGATCCCGTCGTTTGGCGCGGGCGGCGAGGTCGATTTGGCGGGAGATCTGGTGTGGCAGGTCAATCGACGGCGCTACACCAACACCTCGCCCCCGGTGGTGTGGGGCAACCTGGTCATCGTCGGGAACGGCGTGGCCGACAAGTTTGCCTACAAGAACGACCCCCCGGGCGATATCCAGGCCTTCGATGCGAGGACCGGCACCCGAATCTGGAAATGGAGTCCGATTCCCCAAGGAGGCGAGGGATCGGAGACCTGGGAAAACGAATCCTGGCGGTTCACCGGTCACACCAACGTGTGGGCGCCCTTCAGCGTCGACGTGGCGCGAGGACTCGTCTATCTCCCGGTCAGCACGCCGAGCAACGACTGGTACGGAGGAGCCCGGAAGGGCGACAATCTCTTTGCCGAGTCGCTGGTTTGCCTTGACGCCCGCACCGGGAAAAAAGTGTGGCACTTCCAGACGGTGCACCATGGGCTCTGGGACTACGACCTCCCGACCGCGCCGGTGCTGGGCCGGGTCACCCAACCCGGCGGCCCCGTCGATTTTGTCGCCATGCCGACCAAGATGGGGATGCTGTTCGTCTTTGATCGGGTCACGGGCACGCCCCTTTGGCCGGTCGAGGAGCGGCCGGTTCCCGCCAGTGATGTCCCCGGCGAGCGGGCCGCCCTGACCCAGCCGTTTCCCACCAAACCGGCGCCCTACGCCCGCCAGGGCTTCGGGGCAACGGACGTGGTCGATTTTACGCCGGCGTTGAAAGAGCTGGCGACAAGGACCGTGGGCAGCTATCGAACTGGGCCGCTGTTTACACCGCCCTCGCTCCAGGGGACGGTGGCTTCGCCGGGACTGATTGGCGGGTCGGGGTGGGGCGGGGGAGCGTATGACCCGGAAACCGGGATCATCTATTTGAAGGCCACCAACCAACCGGCCCTGCTCAAGTTGGTCACGCCACCACCGTCCGACTCACTCGACGCGGCCTACGCGCTCGATTTTACCGCCAGTCTCGACCTCAACGCCAAGCTGTTGTCGAGTCCCGACGACCCGCAGCGGGCGGCGGCCTCCCTGCCGATCAGCAAGCCTCCGTATGGAACGCTGACGGCCATCGATCTCGCGACCGGCGATCACCGGTGGCAAGTGCCACTAGGCGACTCGCCGGAGATCCGGAATCACCCGCTCTTGAAGGGCGTGGCCCTGCCTCCGCTCGGCGTGGCTGGCGCTCCCGGGGCCATCGTGACCAAAGGGGGGCTGCTCTTTGCGACGGGTGGCGGCTCGGCCCTGATTGCGCTCGACAAGGCAACCGGGAAGGTGCTCTGGCAGGCGCCACTCGGTGCGATCGGTTACGCCAATCCAATGACCTATCGGACCCGGGCGGGGCAGCAGGTGGTGGTGATTGCGACCGGCGGGGGGGCGGCGCCGGCCAAACTCCAGGCTTTTGCGTTACCGCGGTGAGGATCGAAACGGGTTGACCACCTCGAGCCCGTCGAGCCGCCAGCCGTGCTGAAGGTCTTCGGAGTAGAGGCGAGTGCAGCCGGAGGCCAGGGCGGCCCGGATGATCAGGCCGTCCCAGAACGATAGTTGATGGAGCCGGTGGAGGTCGATGGCGCCGAGAATGTCGTCGAGTCCGATCGGGACCAGTTCGAATCGGCCAAAAAGTTCCGCCTTTCGGCGGGCGACCGGTGCCGTAACCCCGAGCTTCTTGGTGGCAGCGACGAAGTACTCCTGCACGACCTGCGTCGAGACCACGCCGGACCGGTCGAGCCGGTGTTTGGCGATCAACTCCAATGCCCTGGTCTGCTTTTCCGGTGCGTCGGCGTCGTCGGTGTAGACCAGGACATTGGTGTCGAAGAAACTACGACCGCTCATGGAGGCTGCTGCGGTCGAACGTCCAGCCCTTGGAGCGCCCACCCGATTCGAGCGACAACTGTTTCAATTCCCTCAATTCGGCATCCATGACGCCCTCCCCGGCCAAATAGGCCAAATGATCCCTGATGACTTGGTTGAGACTCTTCCCCATGGCCTCGGCGACCTTGCGGGCCCGCTCCACGAGTTGCCGATCGACGGACAGGGTAATGTTCATGTCCACATAATATGTGTTCACGTATGCAGGTGTCAAGTCGCATTCCTCGGTTGGGGTCGGCCATCAAGATCGCCGTTCCGAGGCGGGCACTGGTAACCAATTGTGCAGCAAAGACATCAATCCAACGCAGGGGCCAAGCTATTATTGAGAACCATGGCCGACCAAGAGCCATCACCAGCGGAGCAACTTGCCGCCTACCGGGCCAAGCGGTCCGCTGACCGGACCCCGGAGCCATTCGGGGGCGCGGCAGTCCCGTCCCAACCCGGCGGCCTCTTCGTCGTTCACAAGCATACCGCCCGCCATCTCCACTTCGACTTCCGGTTCGAGATGGACGGCGTCCTCAAGTCATGGGCCGTGCCGCGGGGACCCTCGTACGACAATACCGAGAAGAAGCTGGCGGTTCGAGTGGAGGACCATCCCCTCGAATACGGCGATTTCGAAGGTCTCATTCCCGAGGGCAATTACGGCGCGGGGGCGGTCGTGGTGTGGGACCGGGGCGAGTGGATCCCGCTCGAGGACCCGAAGGCCGGGCTCGAGAAGGGCAAACTCCTGTTTGAGCTCAAGGGCTACAAGCTTCGGGGCCGCTGGACCCTGGTCAAGATCAAGAAGAGCGAAAAAGACTGGCTGCTGATCAAGGAACGTGATGCCTGGGTTAAGCAGCCCGGTGACGACTTCGGCCAGGAGTCGGTCCTGTCGGGCCTCACGGTCGAAGACCTCAAGGCGGGCCGGACCCCGGCCGATCTGCTCCGCGACGAGCTGATCCGGCTCCAGGCTCCGCGCCGGGTGGTCGACGCCGGTTCGGCCGAGGTGATGTTGGCCGAAACGTCGGAGGAGGGCTTCTCCAAAGACGGGTGGATCTTCGAGCTCAAACTCGACGGCTACCGGCTGGTGGTGAACCACCGATCGGGAGGGGCCCAACTCTTTACCCGGAGCGGGGCCGACTATACGGCGGTGTTCCCCGAGATTGCCCGGGCCATCAAGGCGTTGCCGCTTGAAAACGTGATCCTCGACGGTGAGGTGGTGGTGCTCGATCCGAAGGGCGTGCCGAACTTCGCGCTGTTGCAGCGGCGGGGGCGGTTAGGCAAGGGCATCGAAATCCGGCGGGCCGCGATCGAGTTGCCCGCGACGTTCTTTGCCTTTGACCTCTTGGCGTTCGAGGACTTCGATCTTCGGCCGCTGCCCCTCGCGGAGCGGAAACGGCTGCTCAAGAAGATTCTCCCGCCGCTCGGTCCGATCCGGTACCTCGATCACATCGAGCGCGACGGGGCGCCCTTCCTCGCGCAGGTGACCCAGATGGGGCTCGAGGGCATCATCGCGAAGAAAGCCGATGCGCCGTACCGCGGCGGCCGGACCCAGTCGTGGCTCAAGATCAAGGCGGACAAAACCGCCGACTTCGTCATCGTGGGGTTCACGGCACCCCGCGGCGGCCGGGGCGGCTTCGGGGCCCTCCACCTGGCCGACTACGTCGGGGGGCGGTTGGTCTATGCGGGCCGGGTGGGCACCGGCTTCAGCGATAAGCAGCTTGCGGAGTACCACGATTTGTTGGTGCCGCTCGCGCGACCGGACGCGCCGTGCGACGGGCCGCTCGCCGATCCCAAAGCCGAGCCGATGCCGATCGATCAAGTTCCGGAGATGAAGACGACGACCTGGGTCGAGCCCCGCTTTGTGTGCGAGGTGCGATCGCGGGAGTGGACGCCGGACGGGGTGCTCCGCCATCCTGCCTTCGTTCGGCTCCGGGATGACAAGCGGCCCGATCAGTGCGAACGGCAAGGGTGGACGGAACCACCGGCCGAGCGCCGGCCGGACCCGCCGCCCGACCGAGCGCCGGCGCCGAGGACGATCACCTTCTCGAACCTGGCGAAGGTGTTTTGGCCCGACGAGCAGTACACCAAAGGCGACCTGATCGAATACTATCGGACGATCGCGCCCTGGCTGCTACCGTATCTCAGGAACCGGCCGGTGGTCCTGACCCGGTTCCCGGACGGGATCAACGGCAAGTCGTTCTATCAGAAGGATGCCCCGGAGTTTGCGCCCGATTGGATCCGGACCGTCCCGATCTGGAGCGAGGATCCCCAACGGGACATCCGATATTTCGTCTGCGACGACGTGGAAACCTTGGTGTATCTGGCCAATTCCGGCACCATCCCGCTCCACATCTGGCAGAGCCGGATCGGCTCGCTCGAACTGCCCGACTGGTGCGTCATTGATCTCGATCCGAAGGAGGCGCCGTTTCGCGATGTCCTGGCCGTGGCCCGGACCCTCCATCGAATTTGCGAGGAGTTGTCGCTCCCGAACTACGTCAAGACGACCGGGAAGACCGGTCTCCACATCCTGATTCCCTTGGGCCGGCAGTGTACCTACGAACAGTGCCGGACGTTGGGTGAGCTGTTGTCCCGGCTGGTCATCGCGGAGCACCGGGATATTGCCACGATCACCCGGAGCATCACCAAGCGAGGGGACAAGGTCTATCTCGACGATCTCCAGAACCGGCACGGCCAGCTGATCGTCTCGCCGTACAGTGTGCGGCCGTTGCCCGGGGCCACCGTGTCGATGCCACTCGCCTGGGAGGACGTCACGGACGAGCTCGAGCAGCGGCGCTTTACCTTCACGATCAAGACCGCGGTGGCCCGAATGGAGAGTCTCGGAGCCGATCCGTTGGCCCCGGTCCTCGAAGTAACGCAAGAACGCGCTGCGGATCTGGTCTCCGGTCTTCATGGGGACCCATTCATTTTACGAAATTCGCCACCATACTGGAAATGGGAGTTGCGCGCGCGATCGCCTCTAGTCTTCG
>JANPEL010000208.1:0-8708 GCA_031431925.1 Gemmatimonadota bacterium
GGTATCGGGGCGGCGGCGCTCCACCGACCCGTGGCCGGGTCGAAAATGTCGACGGCCGGCGCCGACCCTTCGGTGCCGTCGGCCGCCACCGTGTAGCCGCCGAACAGGTAGAACTTCCCGCCCACCACCTGGGCCGTGGCGGCCAGTCGCCCGACCGGGCCCGGCACCGGCGGCAACTCGTGCCATCCGGGCTGGCCGGCGTCGAGCTGGAAGGCCCGCCGGGTAATGCCGGACCACTGTTTCGAGGTATCGATGCCAAGGGCCGAGAAGATCACGCGCGCCCCGGCCACGGTTCCAGCGGCGACGGCGTTGTTGCTCACCGCCATCGGAAGCGGCGGCAATCCTGGGGCTGCCTCGAACACAACCCGGCCGTTGAACACCGTGAGCTCGCAACGCATCTCCTTCAACGCGGCGGACGGTACGGTGTAGGGATCGCGGTCCCAGACGGCCAAGTCGGCGTACTTGCCGACCTCGATCGATCCGGTCTTCTTCTCGAGAAACAGCTGATGCGCGGCATCGATCGTGAAGGCGCGGAGGGCGGCCCGCACATCGATCGTCTCGGCGGTGCCGAATGGGTCTTTGCCGTAGACGCCGAGTAACGGCTCGCGGGTCACCGCCGCCCAGATCCCATAGCGGGCCGGGAACGGCGTGACGTTATAGTCAGAGGTCCCGGCCCAGCGAACACCCTTGGCGGCAAAGGTCTTGAACGGGTTGAGCCGGCGCGATCGGATGGCGCCGAAGTTCCCGGCGTAGGTATCGCCTAACCACCACGTAAAAGCCGGCGACGGTTCGGGGTACCCGGCATCGAATGTCCGCTGCATGCCGGCCATCAGGTCGATGGCCCGGTCGGTTGGAATGTTGGCGTGGATGATCCCGTGTCGGCGCCCCGACACCGGGTTGGCGGCCAGGGCTTCCGCGTAGCTGTCCATGGTCCAGTCGATGGCCCGATCCCCGATTGAATGGACGCTGACGTGGAACCCGGCGTCGTGGTACCGCTTGATCAGGGCCCGGATGGTATCTGGATTGGCGGCCGGATACCCGGTATTGCCCCGATCGACTTCGGTCAGGTTCCGGTTCCAATCCTCATAGAGCCACGCGGTCCGGGCCCCCCCGCTCCCATCGATGTAGAGCTTCACCCCACCGGCAATGACCCGATCGTCCCCGGTCGACTCATACGGCCGGCTCATCGCCGCTCGCTCCGCGATCAGCCGGTCGGCTGTCGCCATGCTCTGGCCCCCCGACCACAGGACGAACACCCGGACGGTAAGCCCGCTGTCGGCCGAGGCTTTCCGGTAGGCATTCCAGGTCTCGCTCGCGATCCCGGGATCCTTGATGGCGGTCATCCCTTCGGCATTCATCGCCCGCGCCAGCTGCTTCATCGCGTCGACGACGACACTCTCAGCGGGTGGCGGAATCAGCGTGGCCACCAGATCCTGGGCCGATTCTTTGAGGACGCCGGTTGGCATCCCGTCCGGATACCGGTCGATCGTCCCAGCTGGCGGATCCCTCGTGTCCCGGGTCACGCCGGCCAGCTTGAGCGCGGCGGAGTTGGCCACGCCGTAGTGCCCGGTGGTCTGGGTCAGCCAGACCGGATGGTTCGGCGCCACTCGGTCCAAGTCGGCCGCGGTCAGGAGACGCCGCTCGGCCAGTTTGCTCTCGTCCCAGCCCCGGCCCTCGATCCAGCCCCCGGGCGCCGTCAGAGCGGCCCGGGCCCCGACCTTGGCCTGGACGTCGGCCACGGTCTTGACCTCGGGGTAACCGAGATCAAGCAGCAGGAGGCGATTGGTGCTGCCCCAAGCAAAGTGATTGTGGGCGTCGATCAATCCGGGCGTCACCGCGCGGCCGGCCAAGTCAACCCGCCGGGTCGCGGGTCCCGCCAGCCGCTCGATCTCCGCGGTGCTGCCCACCGCCACGATCCGGTCTCCCCGAACCGCCACCGCTTCGGCCACCCGATCGGCGGCGTCGACCGTGATCACTTTGCCATTCACCAGAACGAGGTCGGCGGGGGGCGTGGCGGTGCGGCAGGCGGCCACCACAAGCAGAAGACAGACAAGTCGCGTCATGGGGCCCAATATGGCGGTCGAACCGGAACCGGGCCAGATTGGGAGCATGACCAAAACAACCACCACCACCGCGCTCCTCCTCGGTGCCCTGGCCGCCCCGCTTGCCGGGCAAGTCCCCGCCCCGCTTACCGATCTGGTGCGACGGGTCTTTGCCTCGAACGAGTTCGGGGCTCGCGAGCGGTTCGGACCCGTGGAATGGATCGAGCAGGGGGCCGCCTACCTCGCGGTCGAGCCCTCGGCCACGACCGCCGGAGCCAGTGACCTGGTTCGGTATGAAACCGCCACCGGCGCCCGGACGATCTTCGTTCCGGCAGCCCAACTCATGCCCCGCGGCCGCACCGAGCCGCTCGAGATCGAGGAATACACCGTCTCGGCCAATGGCCGCCAGGTCCTGGTCTTTACCAACAGCGCCCGAGTCTGGCGGCAGAACACCCGGGGAGATTTCTGGGTTCTCGACCGGCAAACCGGGTCGCTCACCAAGCTGGGAGGCCTGGACGCCCCGGCCTCGAGTCTCATGTACGCCAAGCTCTCCCCCTCGGGCGACCGGGCCGCCTACGTCCGCCAGGGCGACATCTTCGTCGAGCGCCTGGCCGACGGACAGGTGACCAAGCTGACATCCGGCGCGGATTCCCTGCATGTCAACGGGATGACGGATTGGGTCTACGAAGAAGAATTTTCGCTTCGCGACGGATTTCGTTGGTCGCCGGACGGAACCAAGATCGCCTATTGGCGATTCGACATGACCGGCGTGGGCACCTTCAATCTCTTCAACGCCACTGATTCCCTTTATCCGTTCGTGACCCCGGTGCAGTATCCCAAGGTCGGCACCACCAACTCGGCCGTCACCGTCGGTGTGGTATCGGCCGAGGGCGGCCGGACCACGTGGATCGAGGTCCCGGACGATCCGCGGCAGAACTACATCCCCCGGATGGAATGGGCCGGGCCGAACGAGGTCGTGATTCAGCGAATGAACCGGCTGCAGAACACCAACCGGGTTCTCCTCGCCAATGCGGCCTCGGGCCGGGTGACCGTGGTGCTCACCGAGCGGGACGACGCCTGGGTCGATGTCGTCGACGAGCTGACCTGGCTGGCCCAAGGGAAGGAATTTCTCTGGGTCAGCGAAGCCGACGGCTGGCGCCATGTCTACCGGGTTGGCCGGACCGGAGCCAACCGGGCCCTGATTACCCACGGCGACTACGACGTGGTCGGGGTGACGGCGGTCGACGAAGCGTTAGGGTGGCTCTACTTCATCGCCTCACCGGACAATGCCACCCAGCGGTATCTCTATCGGACCCGGCTCGACGGGACGGGAACCGCCGAGCGGATCTCGCCGGCCCATGAGCCGGGAACCCATGGCTACACGGTGGCGCCGAACGCCAAGTGGGCGTTCCACACGTATTCAAGCGCCAACCGCCTCCCCACGATCGACCTGGTCGGTCTGCCGAAGCACACCGTGGCCCGGACGATGGTCAACGATACGGCCCGGCACCGGTCGGTTGCGGCCGTGTTGGCTCGGCCGGTCGAGTTCTTCAAAGCGGACGTCGGAGGCGGGGTGGTGCTCGACGGGTGGATGATCAAGCCGAAAGACTTCGATTCGACCAAGACGTATCCACTCCTGATGTACGTCTATGGCGAACCCGCCGGGCAAACCGCCACCGACCAGTGGCAGGGCGGTTCCCGGATCTGGTACCAGGCCATGGCCGATCAGGGCTACGTGATCGCGACAGTCGACAACCGCGGCACTCCGGCGCCCCGGGGCCGGGCCTGGCGGAAAGTGGTCTACCAGCAAATCGGGATCTTGTCGAGCCAGGAGCAGGCCGAGGCGGTGCGGGTCCTGACCCGGACGCGATCGTACCTCGACCCGAGCCGAGTGGCGATTTGGGGCTGGAGCGGCGGCGGGTCCAGTACGTTGCAGGCAATGTTCCGGTATCCGGACGTTTATCAGGTCGGGATGTCGGTGGCCCCGGTTCCGGATCAATTGCTCTACGACACGATCTATCAAGAGCGGTACATGGGGTTGCCCGCCCTGAACCCTGATGCCTACCAGAAGGCGTCACCGATCAACGTGGCCGCTGGGCTCAAGGGTCGGCTGCTGGTGGTTCACGGCAGCGGCGACGATTACGTCCACTACCAGGGATCCGATCGGCTGGTCAACCGGTTGGTGGAGCTGGGGCGGCCGTTCGACTTCATGGCGTATCCGAACCGGAGTCACTGCATCTGCGAGGGGCCGGGCACGACCCATCACGTGTATTCGCTCTTAACTCGGTACCTGGTGGAGCATTTGCCGGCGGGAGGCCGGACCCGCGCCACGCCGTGAATCGCGCCGCTAGGTCCCGGGGCGGCGGGTCGGAGGGCCGTTCGAGGGGTCGAGCACCGCTCGAATGTGTTCGAGCAGAATGTAGGGTGTGAAGGGTTTGCGGAGGAACCGCTCGTCCGGCTTGAGCTCGCCGGTAAGGTCGTCGCCCGGATACCCCGACATCAACAACACCCGCATGGCGGGACGCTTCGGTTTGAGGGCCGCTGCGAGCTTCGGTCCGCTCATCCCCGGCATCACGACATCGGTCAGCAACAAGTCGATCGGAAATTGCGCACTGGCTTCGATGGTCAGGGCGTCCTCGGCGTCGGCCGCCACCAGGACCCGGAATCCCTCGCGCGCCAGGACGTTGTGGGCGATTTCCCGGAGCCCGGTTTCGTCTTCGACCAGCAGGATCGTGGCGGCAAATCGGACGAGAGCGGCCTGGTCGGCTGCGGCCCCGGGCGCCTCAATGGGTTCCCGCTCCGCCCGGGGGAGGTAGACGCCGAACGTGGTTCCCTTCCCGAGCGCACTGGTGAGCACCATGCCGCCGCCGCTCTGCTTCACCACACCATACACGGTGGCAAGGCCGAGGCCGGTACCCCGACCAGCCGGCTTCGTCGTGAAGAAGGGCTCGAAGATCCGCGCTTGCGTGGCCGCGTCCATGCCGGTGCCGGTGTCGGTCACTTCAATCACGGTGCATTCGCCGACGGGCACCGGAATGACCGCGCCCGGTATCGGCCCCGGCACCCGAGCGTGGCGGACCCGAATCGTCAGCTTGCCGCCCTTGGGCATGGCATCACGGGCGTTGACCGCCAGATTGATGACTACCTGTTCGAGTTGCGAGGGATCGACGCGAACTGGGTCCAAATCGGGCGCAATGTCGAGCCCAATCGCGACATCTTCTTTGATGAGTCGGCGAACCATCCGGACCACGGCTTCGACCGATCCCGCCACATCGACGATTCGGGGCTCGATGACTTGCTTCCGGCTGAAGGCCAAGAGTTGCTTCGTCAATGACGCCGCCAACTCGCTGGCCCGTTTGATCTGGGTCAAATCCTCCCGAACCGGGTGGTCCTCCGGCAGGAGATCGGCGGCCATGTCACTGTGACCGAGGATCGTGGTCAGCAGGTTGTTGAAGTCGTGGGCCACCCCGCCAGCCAACTGCCCGACCGCCTCCATCTTCTGCGACTGGCCTAGTTGCTCCTCGAGTTGAATCCGTTCGGTCTGATCCCGCATGGTGACCACGACCCCATTGACTGTGGGTTCATGGAGCAGGCTGATGACGACGGCTTCGATCCGGTGGCTGGTGCCCTCGGGGGTGGTGACGCGGACGCGGACGGAGTCCGACTGCCCGGGCTGGGCCAGCCGTTCGTTCAGGACCCGCTCGAACTCCGCCTGACTGGGCTGATCGACCAAGGTTCGGAGTTTCGCCCCCAACAACTCCGCCGGCGTCCGGGACCAGAGGGACTCGGCGGAGGGGGCCGCATACCGGAGGGTGAGGTCCTGGTCTGCGATCAGGATCACGTCCGAGGTGTGCCGAACCAACGCGGCGATCCGGGTGTCCGCCTCGACGGCGGCCTGGGCGGCCTGGAGCCGACTGTGGTGGCGCATCGCAATCATCTGCCGGATCACTAACAGCACCATGGCGGCGATGCTCACCGCGACCACCGGCCCGATCGTCGGATCGGCGGTGTCAAACCCTTTCCGGGCCACGATCAGCGCAATCCCGGCCACCGCCACCCACGGCACCGGGCTGGTGCCCTCGACCGAGGCGTCACTCCACGGCCATTTCCACCGAAGCCGGATTGCTTCCGCAGCCCCAACGCTGGCACCGACGAGCGCCGTGACCAGGACCGGCGCCAACGCGAAATAGATCTGTTCAGGCGCGTTGGCCACGATCAGCCCGAAGTTCGCAACGATCTGGATGACCAGTGAGCCGACCAACAGCAAGAAGGGCACGGCCCATTCGCGGGCCGCCCCTCGAAGGATCGCGACCGACACGGCCGCCAACAGTCCGACCCAAATCAGGGAGGTCAGTCCGTCTTCGGTTCCCGGATTCGGTCCCCCAAAACCGACGTACCAGTAGAACAAGGCCACCCCGAGAACAATGACCGCCAGATCGACGAACAAGTACCCCCAATATCGGGGGCCCCGATCGGCCGGCCAGAGTAACAAGCCCGCGACATTCAGCGGTACCCCTAAGAGACCGATGACTCGGGCGAATGGAATAACGCCTGGACTGCTGGCCAGGTCGGGCCACAAGCCGAGCAGAGCCCGGAGTGCGGTGAGTCCGAAGGCGAGCGTCACGGCGACGACCGACCAGCGAAGCCCCCGCTCGAACTCCGGATCGCGAAGGGCGCGGAGCCAGCAGAGGCCGGGCCCAATCGCGATCCAGGCGTAGGTGACGACGACAAACCAATCAGGGGTTCGAACGAGGAGGGGCACAACCTGCATCACCGCGGCACTCACGATGACGGCCATCGCGAAACCGCCCCGGTTCGACATCCAACCCCGGAGCCACCGCCGGACCACGACGCCAGTGGACACTAGTCCCGTGAAGCCAACGAAGACGGGTGGTTAACTATGGGCACAGATGGAATGTATGGGGTATCCGGACGATTTGGAAATGGAAGTGCCCGGACCGTTAGGACGGCCCGGGCACCTGCCACCAGTTCAACGACGACGCGGTTAGTTCCCGCCCCCGCCGCCGCCCCGCTTGCTCATGATCTCGTAGACGACCCAGTTATACCCGCCCTCGGTCTTCTCGGTAACCGAACCCATCTTGGTCACGGTCGGCTTAGCATACGACAGCTTCTGCATGGTCGTGCTCCTTGGTTGAGGTGCTGCTGAAAAACACCAGCGGCTTCTCCGCTGGCCTGGACACTCCATGACGCGCCCACCACCCCGACCGGACCGCCAGCCAGGTTTCGAGGGACAACGCCAAAAACAACAGCCCACCGGCCTCGGTCCGTCCCCGCCGCGCCGCCTGAAAGGCACTCGAGAGCGCCTCCCTCGACACGCAACCGAGTTCGGCGAGATGGGAATCGCCGATCAGCCGTTCGAGCACCTTCGCGTGATGATTGAGCGACCAGACGATCCGGCCGTCGATCGCGCCCTTGCCGGCGCGGTTCCGGACCCGGGCCGGGAGCAAATCGCCGACCGACTCGCGAAGAATCCACTTCTGCCGCCCTTCGGCCACCCGGAGATCCACCGGAAGCCGCATCCCGAACTCCACCAACGGTCGGTGGAGAAACGGGTACCGGATTTCAAGGCCCTGCTCGAACACGCCCCGCTCGAGCGCCACATCGATGGACCCCATTTCAATGGCCGTCTGTTCCGCGACGATCCGGCCGGGCTTCGTCGCCCGCCGCTCGAGCCACCCGGCCAGGCCGAACTCCGTCGCCAGCGACGGATTCACCCAAGCCGGCACCGATTCCGGTTGAGATACCAACCGGCGGCGAAGCCAGTCAGGAGCAATCGGCCCGATCACGTGCTGGGCCGCGAGTCCCCAGAACGACCGCCGGGTACTCACCGCGAGATCCGTTAACCGGCTGACCGCCTCGCCAACCCGTCCCTCCGCCACGAAATCGGCCAGGTGGTCATCCGGGCAGCTGAGGTAGTTGTCCGAACCAAATCCGCTCAGCATCACCCGGCCACCACCGGCCCGGACGACCTCGGCCATCGCGCGGTCCCGAGCGTAGAAGGGCAAGAACGGCCGGGGTTCGGCAAACGACGGGATGCCTACCTCGTCGAGTTGCCAAGCGGCAAAATTGTCGACCCGCTCGTTCCGAAGTCCCCACATTGCGGCCACCGCGTCCGAATACGGCGTTTCGTCGCCGTCGGACAGAGAGTCGACCACGGAGAGGGTACCGCCCAACGCGGGCACCCGCCCTTCCGCCGCTAAGGTCGAAGCCATCCCCACGACCGAGGAGGAATCGAGGCCGCCGGAGAGCTGGGACCAGACCGGCAGCCCGTCGTCCATCTGCGCCGCCACCGCCTCACGGAACAACTCGCGAAAGGCCGCCTTGGTATCGTCGAGGCTCGTCACCGACCGCGCCGGCGTAAACTCGGCCGGCTCCCAGTAGGGACGGACGACCACGGCCCTGGCATCGGCCTCGAGCCACGAGCCAGGGGTCAGGCGCGTCACATCGCTGAAGATGGTCCGGCTGGTGCCCCGTGGTAGACCCACCAGGTACTGCCCGATGAAGCCGCGGTCGAACCCGGCCGGCTCGAAGGAATCGAGGTGGGACCCGATCGCGATCCGGCGGCCCTTCTGCTGATAGAACAGCGCTTTGATCCCGAGTCCGTCACGAACCGCCACCACCCGGCCTCGGTTCTCATCCCAGAGG
>JANPEL010000209.1:0-3246 GCA_031431925.1 Gemmatimonadota bacterium
TCCGCCCGTTCGACGAGCCTGGCCCGGCGGTCGTGCTTCGGGGTGCCGTCCGGCAGCGGTTCGACCAGACCGAAGTTGGCGTTCATCGGCTGGAAGTGCTTCGGATCGGCGTCGGCCAGGTAGCGGTAGAGGGCGCCGAGCATCGTGGTCGGCGGGGGGATGACGGACGGCCGGCCGGTCAAGGCCCGGTGGTGATTGATCCCGGCCAGTATCCCGGTGCCTAACGACTCGGTGTAGCCCTCGACCCCGGTGAGCTGGCCGGCAAAGAATGTGGTGCCGCGGGTCAGGCCGGGCCCAAGGGCCGCGGGGCTATTGATATAGGAGTTCCGGTGAATGCTGCCGAACCGGAAGAACTCGGCCCCGGCCAGGCCGGGAATCATCCGGAACACCCGCTGCTGCTCGGGAATCCGGAGCCGGGTTTGAAACCCGACCAGATTCCACATCTGGGCCGCTTTGTCTTCGCGGCGGAGCTGGACGACGGCGTGGGGAATCCGGCCCGTCCTCGGATCGCGAAGCCCAACCGGCTTCATCGGGCCGAACCGGAGGGTTTCGGGGCCACGCCGGGCCATTTCCTCGACTGGTAAGCAGCCCTCGAAGTAGGGAACCTTGTCGAACTCGTGGGCGGTGAATTGATCGGCTTCGCCTAACGCCTGCAGGAAAGCCTCGTATTCGGGCTTGGTCATCGGCGCGTTGAGATAGTCGTCGCCGTCACCCTTGCCGTAGCGGGACATGGCATAGAGCACCGACTGATCAAGGCTCTCCGCCGAGACGATCGGGGCAATGGCATCATAGAACGCGAGCGACTCTTGGCCGAGCTCGGCGGCTATGGCGGCGGCCAGCTTCTCCGACGTGAGCGGCCCGGTGGCGACGATGCCCGGGCGTGGCAACTCGGTAGCCTCATCGGCCACGACCCGGATGTTGGGATGGCTCCGAACCTGATCGTCGACCGTCTGGGAAAAGACCTCCCGGTCCACCACCAGCGCGCTCCCCCCCGGCACCCGGGCCTGATCGGCCGCGGTCAGGAGAATGCTCCCCAGCGCCCGAAGCTCCGCCTTGAGCAACCCGTGCGCGTTGGCCGTCTCCACCGACTTGAACGAGTTGCTACAGACCAATTCCGCCAGCCGCCCCGTCTGGTGCGCCGCCGTCCGAACCGAGGGCCGCATCTCAAGCAGCGTCACCCCCACCCCCCGCTCCGCGAGCGCCCACGCCGCCTCCGCCCCCGCCAACCCACCCCCCACCACCGTGGCCGAGTGCCGAGCGCCGAGCGCCGAGTGCCGAGGAGGTGTCATGCCGTATAAGGTAATCCCGGGCCTCGATCCCTCGGCCTCGCGGGCATCCGGTTGGCGGGGTCGAGGGACCCGCGGCGGAATGGTTCAATTGGTGGATTTGTGGTTACGTCGCGTCGAGCTGGAAGCCTTACCTTAGGCGCCATGACATACCACACGGCGGTTCCGAAGATTGACAAGGTGGCTTCCAGAAGCTACCTTAGAGTCATGCTAGCGGTTGGCCTGAAGACCCTGAAGAACAAACTGGCGGAATACGTCCGCCTCGTTGCGGCCGGCGAAGTGGTCCTGGTTACCGACCGGGAGCGGGTCGTCGCCGAACTCATCCCGCCCCGGCCTGGAAGGAGCGACATGGCACCCGACGCATTGTTGGCTGACGCGGTCCGAAAGGGCTGGGTCACGGCACCCCTGATCGTCGGCCTCGCTCCGGCGGCCGGGCCCCCGGTGGCACCGCTGGCCACGATCCTGTCGGAACTCGACTTGGACCGTGGCAACCGGTGATCTACCTCGACACCTCGGTGGCGCTGGCCCATCTCATGGCCGAGGATCGGCGGCCGCCGGAGTCGATCTGGAACGAACCGCTGATCAGCAGTCGGTTACTCGAATATGAGGTCTGGAATCGACTCCACTCCCGAGGGCTCGGATCGTCCCATCGGGCGGCCGCCGAGGCGTTACTCGGGCGGCTGGCGTTCCTGGAGTTGCTTCGGCCGGTTTTGACTCGGGCCACCGAGGCCTTCCCCGCTCCGGTCCGCACCCTCGACGGGCTCCACTTGGCCTCGATGGATTTTCTGGTGCGGCAGGGCCAGCGCATCCGCTTGGCGAGCTACGACCAACGCCTGAATGCCGCGGCCTCGAAGGTCGGCATCGAACTCCATCCCCTTCAGTAATCGTCCGGACGGGGCACGCGACGTGCAGGCCACCACGGCATGAAAGCCTACCTCCTAGCGACATTTGCATCGGTGATCGTGGCGGGCCTGGCGGCATGTGGCAGCGTCAACCTGGTGGGACCAGCTGCCGCGACCTGCTCGACGACGCCGTATTTCACGGTCAGTCCGGTGGCCCTGTCCGACATCGAGAGGATCGTTGTGGTGGGCGGATTGGGTGCTCCGGGTCATACTTTGCCCACCGCTCACGCCGGATTCTACCTCGCGACCGAGGGGGCGGCCGTTCGCGCGCCAGGTCCAATCCAAATCATTGGGCTGCGGCGGACCACCTACTTGGCGTCCCCCACCAGACAAGACAAGACCGACTTCACCGCCGAGTTTCAAGTCTGCCAGCAGGTGTCCGGATGGTTCGGGCACTTGTCGACGTTGTCCGCGCTCATTCCCGTGACTGACGGCTGGAAAGCGTGCACTCGGTACAGTACGGCGATCGAAACGGTCGAGACCTGCTCCGCCAAGCTCGAGAACGTCAGCTTGGCGGCGGGCCAGGCCTTGGGGACGAGTGGCCTGTCGAAGGCGCTGGGGTTGATGGGACTCGACTTCGGACTCCTCGACACCCGGGTCAACAACGGGTACGTGGCCGACTGGCGCCATCCGGATCCGTCCCGCAATGCCGTCTGCGCCTGGGACAAATTTGAAGCGTCAGTTCAGGCCCAGCTGTTCAACAAGCTGTCCGACCCGAGTCGCCAGGGCACCGTGGCCGCCGGTGAACCGCGGTGCGGCACCATGAAGGTGGATGTTGCCGGGACGCTCAAAGGTGTCTGGGCGTTGCCAACGGAGACCTCGCCGGTCGCGGGCAACGAAACGGGGTATATCACCCTCGCGAATTATCCCTATCGTCCGGAGGACCAGTTGGCGCTCAGCCTGGGACCGGTTTCCCTCGGCGCCACCGTCGCGGTGGTCGCGCGGGGAACTGGAACCGGCCGAGTGAATCGTCCGTTCGACCAAGTAACCAATGACGGGCAGATCTACTGCTACGGTCCGGACACGCAGCGGCCGGAGGTGAGCTGGCTGATCATGAT
>JANPEL010000210.1:0-7098 GCA_031431925.1 Gemmatimonadota bacterium
CTGAAAGCCCCGCTCGGCGCGCCGGGCATCGATGTGAACGTCGGTGACTACCTCCTGGCCATCAACGGCACCGACGTAGCCGGGACCGACAACATCCAACACCGGCTCGAAGGCACCTCCGGCAAGCAAACCACGCTGACCGTCAACACCCGGCCCGCACCCGACGGGGCGCGTCGGGTCACCGTCGTTCCGGTCGCGAGCGAATCACAACTCCGGCTCTTCGACTGGGTCGAGGGCAACCGCCGCAAGGTCGACCAGTTGTCGGGCGGCAAGTTGGCGTATGTCTATTTGCCGAACACCGGCCAAGGCGGCTACACCTTCTTCAACCGGTACTACTTCGCTCAGCAGGACCGCCAAGGCGTGATCCTCGACGAGCGGTTCAACGGCGGCGGCTCGGTGGCCGATTACATCGTGGACATCGTCGCCCGCGACCTCCACGGATATTTCAACAACCCGATCGGCGAACGGCGCCCGTTCACGACGCCCGCCGCCGGCATTTGGGGACCCAAAGTCATGCTGATCAACGAGAGCGCCGGTTCCGGCGGCGACATGCTTCCGTTCATGTTTCGGCGGATGAAAATCGGACCGTTGATCGGCACCAAGACCTGGGGCGGCCTGGTCGGAATCTGGGACACCCCGCACCTGGACGACGGCGGGGCGATGTTGGCGCCGCGCGGCGGGTTCATCGACCTGAGCGGGAAGTGGGCCATCGAAAACGAGGGCGTGGCGCCGGACATCGAAGTCGAGATGACGCCCAAGGCCGTGTTGGCCGGACAGGACCCCCAACTGGAACGGGGTGTTCAAGAAGCGCTCCGGCTGTTGCGCGAGAAGCCCGTGGTGCTGAAGCCGGAACCGGCGCCGCCGGTCCGAGCCCGGCGGCCGGCCCCGCCGCGGTAAGATCAGCCCGAGACGGCGGCTGTGGGTTTCCCCTACGGCCGCCGATTTCGGTCGATCCGCCCCACCTCGTCCCGCAAACCCAGCAATTCCCATCGGACCAGCGACAACGGCACGTTGCCGTTCTTCCAGACAAAATCGTGGAAGGCCCGGAGATCGAACCGGTCGCCCTGCTGCCGCTTGGCATCGGCCAGCAATTTGGTGATCTGGAGCTTCCCAATCTGGTAGGTGATGGCCTGGCCCGGCCCCGCCGCGAAGCTCGCCGCCTCGCCGAGGGCCGTCTCCTGATCCATCGGCACGGTCCGCCGGAGGTAGTCAGCCGCCTCGGCAATCGTGAACTCGCCGGTTGCGAGCCGGACATCGACTTCCACCCGAAGGGCCCGAAGCCGCATGAAGTTGTAGATGATTTCCTTCGACCGGGGCCGGTCGTCGAACAGACCCGCTTGGAGCATCATTTCTTCGGCGTAGAATCCGATGCCCTCGTTCGGCCCCGAGTCGTAGTAGTGCCGGCGGATCGGATTCTCGTGGGCCCACGACAACACCATTTGAAAGTAGTGACCGGGAATCCCCTCATGGACGATGATGCCCCGGGGATCTTTGGCCATCGAGCGCCCGAAGTACCCAAGGTCGGGCGACGGAGGCGGGATGTAATGCACGCCATTCTGGTCGAGCCGAGACGGACCGGTCAGATCGTCGGGCACGCCGAGCCACGCGAGGGGTTCGAGGTACGCCGGCACCGGCGCATTGAGGAAGTGCTGCACCCACGCCGGCACGGTGAGCACCCGCTTGTCCTCAAGGTACCGGCGGAACCCCGCCTCGTCGGCGGCCTCCGCGGCGATGTTGGCCTCGATCGTCGGGAAGAGCGGCAACTCCGGCAGGCCCGCGTTCCGGGCCCGCTCCAGCGATTCGAACGCCACCGACCGGTCCCACTCCTGGCGGCCCATCGCGAGGAGCTCGGCCGCCGAAAACGGCACCAGCGCCACGCGTGACAAGAACCACCGGTACTTCTCCGGACCCACCGCCGTCCGCGCCGGCATCGTCGGCAACCGACGGGTCAGCCCGTCGCGAAACCGTTCCAACGCCACGATGGCCGAGTCGGGGGCACCGCCAAGGCCACCGACCGCGACGGCCATAGTGGTCAGCTGAGTCCGGACGTTGCCAAGCGACGCGATCGCAAGCTCCGCGAAGGGCCGGATCGCCAGGTCGAGGTTGGCCGCGCCTTGCTCGGCCACGCGGGGAATGTTGCGAAGCCGGAGCCGGAGCGCCTCGCGGCGGACTTCGTCGAACGGCGGAGGCAGGACCAGCAGCTCGAAGAGGCTGCCGAGCGTCTGCTGCACGTAGAAATTCGGGTCGCGCCGCCAGACCGGATTGATGTCGAGCTCCCAGCGAACCCGGGCCAGCGCCGAGCCGATCAGGCGGTAGTCGACCTGAGCCGGCACGGCCCAACCGGCGGTGTCGATCGCGGTCCACCGAGTCTCGAACCGGGCCACCACCAGCCGGCGCTCGGCCACCGATCCCTTGGACCAGTCCGGCACCCACCCGGTGGGGCGGTCGATTCGGGGAATGTCGTCGGCGCTCGCCGGTTGGGTTTTGGCCCGCCAGGCCCAGAATTCACTCGCCAGCTTCTGGAGCCCGGCCGGCGGCTCGATGGCACTGAGCGCCGCGGCGCTGATCAGGAATGTCGTTATCATCGTGGCTTCAATTTGACGCCGTGGGCCCTCCCGCGCCAAGCTTCAGGCATGCGAACCATCCCAATCTCAATCGCGACTCTGTTCCTCGCGAGTCCGGCCCTGATGGGCCAAGTCCAGCCCCAGCTGACCGTCGACCGGTTGGTGTCGTCCGCGCCATGGCTCGCCGGCACCTCGCCGATGGCACCGGCCTGGTCGCCCGACAGCCGGTGGGTCGGGTTTCTTTGGAACCACGAAGCTCGGCCGGGCCGGGATCTCTGGGTGGTGGCCCGAACCGGGGGGCAGCCGGTCCGTCTCAGCCGGAACGGCGCCGGCGATTTCGTCTGGGCGCCGGATGGGAAGACCCTGTTCTATTCGACCGGTGACGGGATCTGGCGGGTCGGGCCGGCCGGGGGCGAGGCCGTCAAGGTTGCCACGACTGACGGGAATCAGTCCGACCTCACCCTCTCGCCCGACGGGCAGACACTCGCGTTTCTCAGCCGGGGCGATCTCTGGTTCGTCCCGGTGGCCGGCGGGCGGCCCACCCAGATCACCCGGGTCGCGGTGGCGCCGCCGAGCACCGTCAGGCTCGGCACCTACTTCAAGCCGGACGTCGAGATCGGCCGCTACGTTTGGGGCGGCGAGATGCCTCCGTATGCGTGGTCTCCCAATGGCAAGACGATCGCCGTCCAGATCGTCGACCGCCGTCACGTCCGCCAGGTGCCGCTCCCGTATTACCTGAGCGACGAGACCAGCCAGAACCTGCTCCGCCGCGGCTCCCCCGGCGATGTCAACGAAAGTCGGGCCATCAGTTTCCTCGACGTGGCCACCGGCACTATTCGGCCGGCGGACCTCCCGGATCCGACTTCGGTCCAGAATATCGGAATGGTGTGGTCGAGCCGAGGGAAGCTCCTGATCGATCGCGAATCGGATACCGCCGAAGATCGCTGGATCCTGATCGCCGACCCGGCCGATGCCTCGACCACGGAGGCCTGGCACGACCGGCGGGAGACCCGGATCTACAATGCCGTAACGGCCACCTGGGACGCCGACGGCACCCGGATCCTCCTGGTCGGTGATCTCGATGATCGCTACCGGCTCTACTCGCTCGCGCCCGGGAGCGACACCCCGACCGCGCTCACCCCGGCCAGCTACGATGTCACCGGCGACCGCGGCGCCGTGGCTCCGTTGGTCGACTCCGCCGGCCGGAGCATCTACTTCGTGGCCAATGAAGCCGGCCCCGCGGAGCGACACGTGTACCGGATCGGCAGGCAAGGCGGCGTGGCCCAGCGGATCACCACCCGGCCCGGGGTCCACCTTCCGGTGCTTTCACCGGACGGCCTCATGCTGGCAGTCCTCCACAGCGATGACCGGAGCCCGACCGAGTTGTACCTGACCGACGCCCGCCGCCCCACGCCCGAACGCCGAGTCACCCACTCGCCGCCGCCCGAGTTCGCCACTTATCCCTGGGCCACGCCGCGCTACGTGTCGTTCAAGCACAAGACCGATCCGTTCACGGTGCACGCCAGGATCCTCGAGCCGCCGAACCTGGACCGGTCGCGGAAGTATCCGGTGATCTTCGGCCCGGTGTACTCCAATACGGTTCGGAATCATTGGAACGGGCTCTACGGCATGATGCAGCAACTCCTGGTGCAGCAGGGCTACATCGTCGTCCAGGTCGATGTCCGGGGCAGCACTGGCTACGGGCGGGATTTTCGAGAGCGATTCCTGATGGACTGGGGCGGCGGCGATCTCGAGGATCTTGAAAGCGCGGTCGACTACTTGAATACTTTACCCTACGCCGATACCGACCGGATGGGCATCTGGGGATCGAGCTACGGCGGCACCCTGACCGTCTTCATGCTGTTCAAGAAGCCGGGACTGTTCAAAGCCGGCGTGGCCGGGGCACCGGCCACCAATCCGTTTTTCTTCGGCAGCGACGACGTGGCCATTGCCCGCCGGCCCAAGACCAACCCCGACGCCTTCACCCGGGGCAACGCGCTCCACTACGCCAAGGGTCTCCAAGACCGCTTGCTGATCATCCACGGGATGCAGGACGACGTGGTCCCGTTCAAAACCTCAGTCGTCCTGGCCGACGAGTTGATGAAGCTGGGCAAGGATTTCGACTTTGCCTTTGCCCCGGCGGCCACCCACGGCTGGACCCAGCGGGAGTACTACGCCAAGTACTTGCTGAATAAATTGGTCGGCCACTTCAACCGCTACCTGCCGCCCCGTTAACGAATCGTCCGGCTGACGATCGTGATCGGGTTGGGATAGGAGAGCGGCCCTAACGGCGTTTCGATCGTCGGCGAGGCCTTCAGGCTGATTTTGGTCGGATCGGGATTGAGCCCGGCCACCGCCGCCGCGAGGTCGACCATGTCCTGGGCGGGGCCGTTGAAGAACTGCACCAGGTTGACCCGCATCCGCATCGGCATGATGACCGGCTTGCCTGGTTCCATGACGACCGCCGTATCGACCACCCCATTGATCGTCTCTTTGTCGTTGAGGTACAGCGCCCATCCCATTCGGATCATCTTGGCGGTGACCTTGTTCTCGGCTGGATTGAGGGCTTCCACGTTGACCAAGAAGTCGAGCGGCACGTCTTGGCGGGCCAACGCCACCGTGAGTTTGCCATAGTCGAGCATCGAGAGCTTGGTGCCGGACACGATCTTGCCGATGTCGACCCCCGCCAGCCGGCCACCGCTTACCCCGGCCAGCGCGAAACCGACCTGCCGAAGTGCGGCCAATTGTTGCAGCGAACTACAACCGGCGGCTACGAGTGCGAGGGCCGTGACCCAGAACCAGAGGCGTTTCATCGTTCGGAACCTTTCAGGTTGAACCCAGCTCCACCCGGCCATCGGGCGACACGACCGCGATCGTCCCGGTCACCAGCAAGCCGAAGTCGGCGGCCGATACGGCCACCATCGGAATGCCCTTCCCAAACACTTCATCGGCCACGATCGAAGCCAAGGCCAAAAACCGATCCGGCCCGATCGTGATGATGGCCGCTGGCGCCGTGCCCGCCTTGGCCGCCTCGAGAAACACGGCCGAGGTCGTGCTCGATCCCCGGGATGCGGGGAGCGCGAGCACCGAACCCATCGCGATTCGACCCGACAACGGATGGCGCCGGTCGATGATTTCGCCGGTGTGCTGATCGTAGCCGCCCCAGAAGCTGAGCGCCTGGTCGGTTACCAACAACGGGCCCGATCCGGCACCCGCCACGATGACCTCGCCTTGGATTACGCGGCCCATAACGACTCGTCTCGGACCACCCGGCCCTGAACCGCCGATTCGACGCAATCGGCCAAGCTCCCGAACACCACCGCGGTCCGGAGGAGCCCAGGCGAGTAGTAGGCGTACTTAGCGGAATTGGTCATCAAGGTCTTGATCTCGGGACGAAGCATCGGTGTGGTCAAAACACAGGTGTCGACCGTGACCTTCCCGCCGAAGGCCTCGAGCGGTTCGAGCAGGCCGGCGTCTCGGGCCAGCAGCGACATGATCCGGCTTGAGGTCACCAGAAACTCGACCTTGGGGTGCCGCCGCCGACCCACGAGCAGGGGCGCCAACTGCCGGAACTCGGCCACTGAGAAATGGGGACTGCCGAGCACGACCATGTCGAGCTCCGCGCCCGCCGAGGTGGTCAACTCGGCCCGGGCCGCCCGCAACCCGTCCATCGTCACGTCGAAGGTCCGCTCGGGGTTCACACCCCGAAACGCGGCCTCCTTGGTCGGCGCCTCGGGGGTGACCCCGATGATGTGGAGCAGCGCCACCGCGCCCGACGAGGCGGTGGCCGCGCACAGGGCCTTGAGCTGGTCCTCAGCCGGCGCCACGGCCAGCCCCTCGATCACCGGAATCCGCTCCTGGGTGATCTTGCCGATCAAGTGACCCAAGACCGGATAGAAGGCGTCGTCTCCCTGGACCTTCTCGGGAATATCGCAAAGCCGGAATAGATCCTGGCCGCCCCGGTTGGCTTCGAGATGGAGGCCGGCCTCCGGGACCCGCCCGGTAATGGCCGCGCAGATATCGAGCAGATCGGGATACCGCTCGGTCCGGGCTCCGATGACCGAGTTCGCGAAGCAGATCGCGTTCGACTCGCCCCAGGCAATCTGCTGGCCAAACACCGGCTTGGCCTTGGTTTGATACGGGGCGCAGGTCCAGGTCGGGGTGCAGCCCATCGTTTGATAGGCCACCATCTGGCGGTGGGCACTCGCGGCCCACACCGGCGGCACCGGCCAGTCCCGCCAGCCGTGCTCATCCACCCCGCTCACATTGAGCGAAGAGGGCACCGCCACCTTGGCGCCTAACGAGGCCAGCCGCTCGGCAAACGCGAGGGTGGCGTCGCCCATGTAGAGGCTGCTGTCGATATGGGCGCCGGTAATGTCCATCAACCGCTCGACCCCGGTGACCCCCGCCACCCGGACCAGAATCGACATCGCGAGCCGGGCACCGGGCCCGTGGTCACCCGCAAGCAACGCCCGGTCGCGGGCCGACAACTCCAAGGTCATTTCCAAACCCGCCGGCACACCGACTCCCAGTT
>JANPEL010000211.1:0-27005 GCA_031431925.1 Gemmatimonadota bacterium
GGCGGCCAACGACGCCGCCAACGGCGCCGCCGTGTCCGGCTCGACCGCCACGACCCGCGCACCCGGTACGACCGCCCGAAGCGCCGCCGCAATCCCGCACGACAACCCGCCCCCGCCATAGGGAGCCAGCACCAGATCGACATCCGGCAGATCCTCAGCGATCTCGAGCCCGATGGTGCCGTTCCCCGCAATCACCGCCGGATCCGACACCGGATGGACGAAGAAACCGTCCAACCCATCGAACCGCCGCTCCTGCAGCACCCGCCACCACCGGTCGAAGGGCACCTTGATGACCGCCGCGCCTAACCGCGCAATCGCCTCCAACTTGGTGGCGGGCGCATGATCCGGCACCACCACCGTACACGGCACCCCAAGATCCCGGGCGCACCACGCCACGCCCTGGGCCATGTTACCGGCGCTCGCGGTAAACACTCCGGCATTCAGCGCGCCCGCCGGAGCCGTCGCCAGCGCATTCCGGGCCCCCCGGATTTTGAACGAACCGATCGGCTGCACCGTCTCGAGCTTGAGATAGATCTCCGCCGGCCCCTCGTACCACCGCACCAAGGGCGTCCGAACGGCAAACCCCTTCAGCCGTTCCCGCGCCGCGGTGATCTCGTCGAGCGTCGGCACGCCGATCACGGAGTGACGGGTTCGTCCAGCGGAATCGTCACTTGCTCGCCGAAGATGTACTTCCCAAACCACCGCCAGTTATGCCACACGGCCGCGAGCTGCTCCTTGGGCTTGTTGATCCCGTGCCCAAAGCCCCGGTAGACCATCAACTCGCTCGGAACGCCCTGGTCGAGTAACCCTTGGTTCAATTCGTAGGCGTTCTGGATCGGCACCCGCCAGTCGAACTGCCCGTGCTGAATCAACGTCGGCGTCCGGGCCTGCTTGATCGCCGTCATCGGCGAGGTCTTGAGGTAAATCGCCATGTCGTCCCACGGCGTGGCCTTGAGATACTGCCGGGTAAACGGATAAATGTCGGTCGAGACGTAGTAGGTCACCCAGTTCGAAATTCCTGCCCCCACCGAAATGGCCTTGAACCGCGAAGTGTTGGTGGTCAGGAACGCCGAGATGTACCCGCCCTGGCTCCAACCCATGGCCGCCATCTTGGTGCTGTCGACCATGCCCTTCTTGATCAGATGGTCAACACCCGACATCACGTCCCACATATCGCCGACGCCGAGGTTCCGGACGTTGAGCGACCGGAACTTCTCACCGTAACCCGCCGAGCCCCGGTAGTTGGGCCGGAGCACCAACGCCCCCTTGGCCACCCACTGCGGAATCGGGTAAACGTAGAACGGCGTCGGCTGCGGATAGTCGATCCCGGTGGGTCCGCCGTGAATCACGACGAACAACGGGTACTTTTTCCCCGGCTGCCAGTCCTTCGGCTTATGGAGTACTCCTTCGATGATGGTGCCGTCCCGGCTCGGCCAGCTCACCACCTCGTTCTGCCCCACGTTCCACGAGGCAATCTGGGCCGTCATGTCGGTCAGCTTTTCCGGCCCGCCCTGGCCGGTCACTTCGCCCCGGTACAGCTCCGGCAACGACATCCCGTCCTTCTGCGCCGAGATCACCCACCACTTGCCGTCCCGCGTCACATCAGCCCCGCCGATCGTCACGAACGGCGACCCCGTATCGCGCTCCGCTCGGCCGGTGACCGGATCCACTTGGACGAAACCCGACGTCGTCTTGTTGAAGGCCGTGAACCAAATCCCGTCCGGCGTCCACAACAGCGAGCCGATCATCTCGTCGAAATCGACCGCCAACCGCCTGGGCACACCGCCGCCGGCCGCCACGGTCATCAGCTGGCTGTTCTTGTAGAAGTTGGAGACGGTATCGCCCGCAGACGTGGTGAAGGCAACCCATTGACCATCGGGCGACCACACCGGCGACCCGTCCGATCCAATTCGAACCACCAACGGCGTCACGGCCCGATTGGTCACCGTCACGATCGAGATATCGGTCGTGGCCCCGGAATGCAGCAGCGGATCCCGTCGATGATCGAAGGCGATCCGGCTCCCATCCGGCGACCACGCGAACGAACCCACGGTGTAGACGCCGCCCTCGGTCAGCCGGGTCGGCTTCGGCAGCATCGTCGAATCACCGAGCCACCGGGTCGGATCGGCGTCCATGACCCAGAGGTGGGTCATCCGATAATCATTCTCCTCGGCAAAGAAGTCCCCGTACAACGCCTTGGCCTTCGTCGCGGCTTCTGTCTCAGGCTCGGTGGCCGCCAACGCGATCTTTCCGCCCGCCGGCGACCACCGATAGTCGGCCACCCCATCCTTGAGCGAGGTCAGCCTGATCGCTTCACCGCCGGTCGCCCCGATGACGTAGAGCTGCTGACGGTCGCCCCGGTCGGCCAGGAAGCCGAGCCACTTTCCATCCGGGGACCACCGTGGCGTCGTACTGCTGCCCTTCGGCGACCGGGTCAACTGAATGGAGCCGGCGCCTTGGCGCCACAACCAGATCTCCGTGTCGAACCGGTTGTCCTTCCAATCCGTGGTCCGAATCGTATAGGCCACCGCCTTCCCGTCCGGCGAAATCGCCGGTGAGCCGACACTCTGCAGATTGATGACGTCCCGAAAACTCGGTCCCGGCACCTGGGCCGACAGTGTAGCCGCACCAACCACCAATCCCAGCAATGTCGCCGTCGTCCGCATGGCTATTTGCCCTTCCGCATCAGTTTATTCCCCGAAAACTCGACCCCGATGACATTGCCTCCCGGGCCCAACAGGAACGTTCCCTCGTTCCCCGATTGCAGCCCGATCGACTTCTCTGCGGCAGTGAGACCGAACTCTTCGCGCGGAAGCAAGCCCTTCGCTTCTGCGAAGAGCTTCCCGCCCTCCCGGCTGACCACCAGCAAGACTGGAAACGGCTTGGTGGCCTCATAGGTCCCGACGTACCGTTGCAGCTGAACCGAATCCGCGGCCAACAGGGCCACCGACCGTGGCCGGTACTCGGGCCATCGATAGTGAGCCCCAATCGAATAGAGGATTTCCTTCACCAGCGCGATCCCTTGCTCGCCGTTGGTCATCACCGCCGCACCCTGTCCCGTCTCCGGGAAATAGATCACCTCGCACCGAAACCCATGATTCCCCCCGGTATGACCGAAGTAGAAGCCGCGGCCGGCACCCGCCAGGAACGGTCCCAACCCAGCGGGAGCCTTCTGAACTGTGAGCATCTCGATCGCGGTCGCCTTCGAGAGCACCTTGGTAGACGTTCCTGCTCGGGCGGCCGCAATCTCCATCGCCCACTTGAGCAAGTCGGTCGGCGTCGTCCATAGCCCGGCCGCCGCCATCTCCGGATAGGTATGGGCCCGCCCCGGCGTCATGATCCCATCGGCTTCATGTGCCGCGGCGGCCTCGGCCCACCGAGATTCAGGCAACGGTTGCTCGTAGGTGCTGCTCGCCATCCCGATCGGATCGATCACCAACCGTTTCATCAGAGCGGGAAACGGTTCGCCGGTGACGTCGGTAAGGACCAGCTGCATGATCGTCGTGCCGCCACCAGCGTACCGCATGATCTTCCCCGGCTCCACGTCCACCCGGACCGGGCCGGTATTGGCCGGCTTCGCCCCATCGAGGACCTGCGGTACCGTCGGCACCGAGTCCCCGGCCTTATATCCCGGAAACCCGGAGATCGTCAGCCCAGCGCTGTGCGACGCGATCAGCCGGAGCGTAACCGCCTGCTTCGCCGTGAATTTGTTGCCCGGGAGCTTCCAACTAGTGAGATAGACATTGACGGCGCTGTCGAGCGACACCTTCCCCGCCTCGACCAACCGCAACATCGCCGTCGCCGCCACCGGCTTGCTGATCGAGGCCGCCTGAAAGATCGTGGAGGCCGACACCGAATCCGCCGTCCCCGCCTCCTTCACTCCGAACCCCGACGCCCAGACAATCCGTCCACTGTCCACCACCGCCACCGACACCCCCGGCACGTGATAGTGCGACATCCGGTCCGCCAACCGGTAGACCACCTCCGGCGCCCCCTGAATGGCCAACGGCGGCCGAAGCCCCGCCGCCACCGCCGCCATCGCCTCCGCCGTCCGATCCACCACCGGCGGCGCCACCACCTTCCCGCACCCCCCCACCAATCCGACCCCCACCAAGAATCGCCAATTCATCGTCTCCTCCGAGACCGCTGATGCCGCTGCTGATTCTGCCGAGTGCCGAGCGCCGAGTCGCCGAGCCCTTAATCAACCCCTTCAACATCGCCAACGTTTCCGCCTCGATCGGCGGGTCCTCTCCGCGAAGCACCTGAAAACGGAGCGGCCGGTCCACCACTGGAAGGTCCTCCTCCGTCATCCGCCGGGCCTGACCCTCCCGAAGCCGAAGCCGGGCGACCCCAACCCCCCGGTCGATATCGTACTCGATCGCCGTCGCGTCACCAAACAACCGCACGGTGGCGGGCAATTGATCCAGCGCCACCCGCTGTTCCAGTGAGACGTGGTCGGCCGGATCGAGATCCAGACGCCGCTTCATGAAATCCGACCAGCTGGTGACGCCTTCGAGCTGAGCGGAAACCGCGCGACGAACCCCGTCGGGGCTGGCCGCTGCGAGGACGCCTCCGGACCGACGCCAATATTCCTCGAGCTCTCGCGCCGCTCGCCGAATCTTGCCTTGGTCGGGGTGGTTAATGCTGCCGTCGATGACGCCATCGATCAGCGCATTCATCGCGGTGGGACGGAGTGCCTCGGGAATCAGATCCGGCAACGGCTCCCGGATCGTCTCGAGGTCAAACCCAAAATACGACAAGGTGTGGCCCACCAGCAGTCGCTGATGTTTCCGCGAGCCGCTCACGGTGACCTCGGGTTCGCCCCGTTTCGCGTACTGACGAACCTGATCGTACGAAATCGTCGTGCCCTCCACCGAGGCCCGCGGCACCCCGAACCGGTCGGCAAAGAACCGGAGCGACCCGGCCACCGCCCCCCAATTGCCCGCAAAGGATCGCTTCCCGATCCGTGCTTCCTGGCCGTCCGCGGTCCGTTCGTCAATCACCAAATCGAACGGCATCACCCGGGCCACCAAGTCGACGAATTGGCTCTTGAGTTCTTTGCTGACGTAGGGAAGCCCCCGCGGCAATTTCAATTCGAGCGAGCGGTAGACCGACGCCATCCCCATCGCGGCATCCTCGATCGCCTTGACCAAGACCCCTCGTTCCTCCGCCCACTCGGCGATCCCTTCCTCGAATCCATGGCGCTCCAGTCCATGGACCTCGCCCACCACCCCGAATCGATTCACCGCCTCGGCGTAGATGTTGTAGGCGGTCAGGTGATCGCTCCCCTGAATGGCGACTCCGCGGAGATCGCGTTCCTCCCGGGTCATCCGATGGGTCGAATCGACCGCCGAGGCCACTGCGAGAATCGGGGCCAGATCCGGCTCGCTGCTGACCAACAGCTCGCCCCAGCAACGCTCGACCGGCATCGCCTCGACATCTCGGCCGTACTTGGTCAGCCGGCCACCGGCAATGAGACCCCGCTCCGTCAGAAGCGCCACTGACTTTCGATACGCCGTTCGATCGAGCGGCACCGGTAGTTCGAGGTCGGCGGCATCCACCCCCATGGCGGCGCAGGTCAGCGCGACCCGCTCCGCATCGCCGGCAAGCTGAAATTCCGGGGGCGTCGGGCGGAGATCCTCGAAGCGAAGCGGCCGATCGGACAGAATGGTCACCTCGCCGTTGGCCACCCTGCCATGAACCCGACCCGCCATTTGGAGGATTTCGTTGGCGCCCAAATACAACCGGTGCAGCACATTCCGCCCCCGGTCGACGACGTTTCCATACCGGGCATCGTAGATCACCACGGTGTCGAGGCCGGGCAGGTTGAGCGCCGATTGCCCGGCCGCGGTCATCGCGAGCAGGAACGGCTTGTCGACCTGGCCTTCGAGGAATGGACGAATGACCCGTATCGGTTCGCCACCGTGATAGAAAGCCGCCGTGAGCCCTGGCCACTTGGCTCCCAATTCGGCGGCCAGCCGTTCCACTTCGGCCCGGGTCGGCACAAAGACCGCGACACCGCGGCGTTCCCGAATCAATCGCTTGATGGTCCGGTCGTCGAAGAACTCGGCCGTATCCTTTGCCATGACGTGAACCCGGGCCTTGAGTGCCGGATCGAACGCCGTGGTTTCGAGGACATGATCGCTCTTGAGATAGCTGGCGTAGAACGTCGGATCGACCGTGGCGCTGAGCCAGATGAACCGGCAACCAGCCCGCTTACCAAGGGCCAGGCACAACTCGAGCTCGGCCGACGTCTGGTGGATCTCGTCGACCACCAACGTGTCCGCGGCCGTGATCAACTCGTCCTGAAACCACCGCCGGGCAATCCCGGTGGTCACCACGATGACGTTCCAGAACGGAGTCTCGGGTGTGGCCTCCCGCTCGCGGTTGACCACCCCGTACCGAAGGGTCTCGCCGAGGATGGCCTCGGCGAAGAGCCGAACCGACAGCGTCTTCCCGGTCCCGGTGCCGGCCACGATCCCGAAGCCCTTCCGCGCCTCGGCCCATGCCACCAATTCTTGGCCGTGCTCGCGAATCAGCAACGTCTCGAAAGTCGAGCCGAGGGCCAATTCAATCGTTTCGCAGGCCGCCCGAGTCGGCGCAATCACGATGACGCGGCCTTTGGGCCGTGCCGCCCGGTACGCCGCCGGATCCGGCGGCAGGTTGTGATCTCGGGTTGGGCGCAACCGCTATGGCTCCACTTCGACGACCATCTCGATCTCAACCGACAAATTGCGAGGCAGTGACCCCATCCCGACCGCCGAACGAGCGTGCTTCCCCTTGGGCCCGAACACGGCGACCATCAAGTCCGAAAACCCGTTCACGACCTCGGGCTGCTCGGTAAACGTGTCTACGCCATTGACCATCCCGAGGACCTTGACGATTCGTTTCACCTTCTTGAGATCCCCGATTTCAGCCTTGAGGGAGGCCAGGAGGTTGATCCCGACGTTTCGGGCTGCCTCGTATCCCTCTTTGATCGTCAGATCGCGACCAAGTTTTCCGGTGGCCGTCTTCGCCCAGGGCTGGGCCGGCCCGTGCCCGGCCAAGAACACCAGATTGCCGGTCCGGACGGTCGGAACGTAGTTGGCGAGGGGAACCCCCACGGCCGGCAGGGTAATCCCGAGTTCTTTGAGCTTGGCCTCCGGATCAGCTTGGGCCATCAGCGGACCTGCGGCCACGACCGCAACGACGGAGAGGCTCCCGAGGAATCGACGCATCGTAACATCCAGGTGGGGGTTTGAAGGAATCCTACTACCCTGTGCCTGCCGGGCCAAACTCCGGCTATTTTGGTTTCATGCCCAAGAACCGACTCGAAGCATTCAGCGATGGCGTGATCGCCATCATCATCACCATCATGGTGCTGGAGTTGAAGGTCCCCCACGACCCATCAATGGCCGCGCTGCAGGGCCTTGCCTCCGTATTCGGCAGCTACGTGCTGAGCTTCGTCTTTATCGGCATCTATTGGAACAACCACCATCACTTGCTCCACGCCGTGCGGTATGTCAGCGGGGCCAGCCTCTGGGCCAATCTTCACTTGCTCTTCTGGCTTTCGTTGGTGCCCTTCACCGCCGGGTGGATGGGCGAAAACCACTTCGCCCAATTGCCCGTTGCCCTTTACGGTTTGGTCCTGCTGATGGCCGGCGTTGGGTACTTCATCCTGACCAGGACCCTGATCGCCCGGCACGGCGACGACTCCCAACTGGCCACCGCGGTGGGCGGGGATTTCAAGGGCAAGCTGTCGTTGGCCCTCTATTCCGTGGCGGTTCCGTTAGCATTCGTCAACCGTTGGGTCGCCCTTGCCATCTATGTGGTTGTCGCGGTGATGTGGCTGGTTCCCGACCCCAGAATCGAGCGTGTCCTCCATGACCAAGATCCCGAATAGCCGAGTCGGCCTCCTGCTCCTGGCCAT
This sequence comes from Gemmatimonadota bacterium, assembly GCA_031431925.1. Classification (GTDB taxonomy): domain Bacteria; phylum Gemmatimonadota; class Gemmatimonadetes; order Gemmatimonadales; family GWC2-71-9; genus SHZU01. The sequence goes on from JANPEL010000211.1 coordinate 7,910, forward strand.
GGGTTGCGGGCCTGCCGCCGGCCCGCAAGCCCTTCCCAACGATCCCGCTGAGATCACCGCGGTCGAGGGCGTCTTGGCGCGGTGGTACACGGCCATCAACGCCCACGATTCCGCCGGGGTTGCCGCCCCCCTCCTGCCGTCGTTCTTCATCTTCGAAGACACCACCCGAATCGACCGCGACGGGTTGGTCCGGGGAATCGTCAGTGGCTTCGAAGCCGGGAGTCAGACGGCCGCGATGTCTGGATTCGAAACCCAAGTCCGCGGCAACCTCGCTTGGACGAGCTTCCGAAACGACGAAGTCTGGACCCCGAAGACCGGGAGCCCAGACTCGTTGCACTTCCTGGAAACCGTCGTCTTCGAGAAACGAAACGGCCAATGGATGATGGAGCGCTACCACGCCACCAAACTCAACAGGTAGTAGGTCCTTTGGCGGCCGCCTCGAGCAGCGAGACCATCTCTTGGACGGTTTCACGGCCCCGGTCTTCCCGGTACCACGTCATCTTTGCCTTCTGAAAGTCGTCGTCAGACAACTTGGGCTTGTTCTCGCTCACCCACTCGCGAAGCTTTAGGGGCCGCTCGACGATGCACCCCCGTTCCTCCCCGGTGGCATCGAGCAAGACAATCGTCGGCGTCGCGGCCCGGCCATCCGGCGTTTGGTGCCGTTCCATCAGCCACCGGCCATCCTTCGAGTTGGCAATCCGGATGTCGAGCCCCGGCACCTGCTCCGCCAGTCTCACCAAATACGGCACGGTATTGGCCGAGTCGCCACACCAATCCTCAGCCACCGCGAGGATCCTCCACTGCCCACCGACCGCCTTCGCCCGGTCAACGATCACCGAATCCGGCGCCCCGGCCTGGTAGTTCTCCGTCCACATCGGTTTCCGAGCCTTGGCCGCCTCAAAGAACTCCGCCCAAGTCCGCCCGCCCTCGTAGAGCCGAACCAACGAATCACTCCGAACCGCCCCAGCCGGACCCACCAAACAAGCCACCACCGCCCCAATCACCAGCATCATATCTCCCCGCCAAAAGGTCCCCCAAATCTACCCCGCCGAGCGCCGAGTGCCGAGCGCCGAGCGCCGAGCGCCGAAAACAAACAACCCCGCCGTCGCGGGGTTGTTTGTACCCTTGGCTGGGAGCCTCGGGTCTCCTGAGTCAGCCGGTGTTTTGAGCAAGGGGGCTCAAAGAGGAAGGGTTGGCTGACCCTTACTACCCTACCATGATGCTCAACTAGTGCTGGTGGTCGTGCTCCCACCGGTTCTCGTCTCCGTTGCCATTGCGCTCGTAGTACCAGTCTCGGTTCTTTTGCTCGTCCCGGCCGTAGCCATCCCGATCATTCCGATCATTCCGATCATCCCGATCTCGATCGTACCGGTCGCGGTCGCGCCGGCCCCGGTCGTTCCCACGGCGCTGATCCCGGTCGTAGCGATCGAAGTCGTCATAGCGGTAGAACCGTCGGTCATCCTGATACACTCGAACCTCCTCGAGACCCCGACTGTACCGGTCAAAGTAGAGGTCGCAATCCCGGTCGTAGAACACCGCGACGATCCGGCCGTTGCGGTGCCGCTTGGGATTCCAGCCGTGTCGCCGCTCCACCACCACTCGGACCGGACGAACCACCTCGGCATAGGCCCGGCGCGGGCGGCCGTAGATCCGATGATCCGGGCGATCGCCGACCCGGATCGTGGCGCCGACCGGGCCGGACCCGATATGGATGTCGGCGGAAACCCGCTGGGCGGAACCGGACTGAGCGGCGCCGAGGCCGACCAATCCAACCATCAGGGCAATGCGACGAGCGAACATGGTGTCCTCCGGTTGAAGCGTCTCTGGGCTCCGGTAATAGCGAGGCTTGTGCCATCGACGTAAGTCGATAATCAACAATTACTTAAACCGATCGATCCGGGGCCGAGTGTCCCTCGATTTGGACGGATCACTTCCCCGGGATGGGACAGTTGGCCACGACTCCACGAAGTCGGTAGCTTACCGCGTCCTCGATTCTGTCCCAACCGCAGAGGGGTACCCGTGCCACGCCGTCTCTTTGAATCGGAGCATGAGTCGTTTCGCGACAGCTTTCGAGCGTTCCTCGCCAGAGAAGTCGTTCCGCATTACTCCGATTGGGAAGCAGCCCGGATGGTCTCGCGGCAAGTCTGGACGGCGGCCGGAAGCCAGGGTTTCCTTTGCTTGGACGTTCCGGAAGAATTCGGAGGAAGCGGGGTCACCGATTTTCGGTACAACGTGATCATCACCGAAGAGTTGGCGTGGGCCGGGGTCGCCGGGGTGGGCTATCCGCTGCATACCGATATCGTGGTGCCGTATCTCACTACACTTGGCTCGCCGGAGCAGAAGCGGCGCTGGCTCCCGGGGGCGGTTTCCGGCGAGATCATTACCGCCATCGCCATGTCCGAACCAGCAGCGGGAAGTGATCTGCAGGGGATTCAGACCACCGCGATCCGCCAGGGCGACCACTATCTCCTCAATGGGCAGAAGACCTTCATCAGCAACGGAATTCTCAGCGACCTGGTAATCGTCGTGGCACGAACCAATCCGGCGGCTGGCCATAAAGGCATCAGCTTGCTGGTGGTGGAACGCGGCATGGTGGGCTTCGAACGGGGCCGCAACCTCGAGAAGATCGGCCAGCACGCCCAAGACACGGCCGAGTTGTTCTTTCGAGACGTCAGGGTGCCGGTCGCCAACCTCCTGGGTGAGGAAGGCCTGGGCTTTGGGTACTTGATGCACAATCTCCCGGTCGAGCGCCTGACGATCGCCGCCGGATCGGTGGCGAGCGCGGAGTCGGCCGTTGCGCTGACCCGAGACTACTGTTGCGAACGAGAGGCCTTCGGCGGCAAACTGGCGGCCCTGCAACATGTCCGGTTCGAATTGGCCGAAATGCAAACCGAGGCCCAGATCGGGCGGAGCTTCGTCGATGAATGCATCGTCGATCTCAATCAGGGCGTCCTGACCACCGAAAAGGCCTCGATGGCCAAATGGTGGTGCACCGAAATGGCCCAACGGGTGGCGGACAAAGGCCTCCAGCTGTTCGGCGGCTATGGCTACATGCAAGAATATCCGATCTCGCGGATCTACACCGACAATCGGGTTGCCATGATCTACGGGGGCTCCAACGAAATCATGAAGGAAATCATCGGCCGCAAACTCGTGGCTGGCGGCTGATCCCGGTGGCGTCCGAACCCCCATTCCGTCCGCTCTACGCGTGGTACGTCGTGGCCGTGCTGATGGTCGCGTATGTCTGCTCCTTCGTCGACCGCCAGATCTTGGCCCTGATGGTGCCGGCCATCCGGCGCGATCTCGGCATCAGCGACACCCAGATGAGCCTGCTGATGGGTCTGTCGTTCGCGTTGTTCTACAGCATCCTCGGGCTCCCGATCGGCCGGCTGGCCGACCGGACCAGCCGACGCCGGATCATTGCCTGGGGCATCGCGGTCTGGAGCGTCATGACCGCGCTGTGTGGCATGGCGCGGAACTATTGGCAACTGTTCCTGGCCCGGATGGGCGTTGGGGTCGGCGAGGCCGCGCTTTCGCCCCCGGCCTACTCCCTCATTGCCGACTATTTCCCAAAGGATCGCCTCGGTACCGCGATCGGGGTTTATTCGCTGGGGATCTATCTCGGCAGCGGCTTGGCCATGATGCTTGGCGGGTGGGTCACCGGCCGGGTGGCCACCGCCACGATGTGGACGGTGCCGCTGGTCGGGGAAGTCCGGCCCTGGCAAGCGGTGTTCTTCGCGGTCGGGTTGCCCGGGCTCCTCCTCGCGCTCTGGGTCGGGACGCTCCGCGAGCCGACCCGGGGCGCCATGAGCGGCGGCAGCTCCGCCAAGCCACTACCTCTGGACGAGGTGATCCGGTACATCAAACGCCATCGCCGGGCGTTCCTTGGGCACAACCTGGGCTTCGCCTTCATTGCGATGGTCAACTACGGCTGGGCCTACTGGGTACCGACGTGGCTCCAGCGGGTTCACGGGTGGACGCCTCAACATGTCGGGCTTTACTATGGACTTTGGACGGCCACCTTCGGGGTCGCCGGCGTGGTGGTTGGCGGGTGGCTGGGTGACCGGATTGCCCGGAGTGGATATGCCGACGCCAAGATCCGAATCGGTCTGATCGGGCTGACCGGAGAGCTGTTAGCCGGGTTCCTGTTCCTCCTCGCCCCGACCGGGGCGATGGAGTGGGCGTTGATCCCCTCGACCTTCTTCGCGTCGTTCGGATTCGGCGCGGCGGCGGCGGGGATCCAAGAAATCTCCCCAGTGCCGATGCGGGCACAGACGTCGGCGCTCTATCTGTTCGTGATCAACTTGGTCGGACAAACGCTGGGGCCATTCTTCGTGGCGGCGCTGACCGACTACGCCTTCAAGGACGAGATGCGGATCGGAAGTTCCCTGTTGACCGTCACGGTCATCGGGCTGACCGCCGCCGCAATCACGTTCCTTGTGACGCTGAAGCCATTCCGAATGGCTGCTCAGGCGAGCAAGACCTGGCAACCGGAAACCTAGAGGAGACCCATGGCGCTGTCGTTCGACCAGCTTCCGGTTGCCTCGCTATCCGACATCATCCGGAGCAATGCGACCTTTTACCCCACACGGGAGGCGGTGGTCTGCGGAGAGGACCGCCTTACGTGGGAGGTGTTAGACCGGCGCGTCAGTCAGGCGGCGAACGGATTGCTCCTCGCCGGACTGGTCAAGGGCGACAAAGTGACGATCCTGACCAGCAACAGCACCGACATGGTCGAGATCATCCTGGCCATCGGCCGGGCCGGCTGTGTGGTGGTGCCGCTGTCGCTCCTCGCACCGGCCGCGGCGCTCGGCCGGATGGTCGCGGACAGTGGCGCCCGGGCGATCTTCGTCAGTCCGAGCTTCGACCGGGTTATCGAGCCCGAGCTCGTGGCGCTACCGGATATCCAAACCCGATGGTTTTCCGTCGGGTTCGAGGCGCCAGGATGGACTGAGTATGACCGGTGGCGCGATGGCCAATCGGCCACGCCCCCATCGGTCCGGATTGGCGTCGCCGACGAATGCGTCATCATCTACAGCTCCGGAACCACCGGGACACCGAAGGGAATCGTCCACACCCACTACAACCGGGCCAACTTCGCCCTCGGCCTCTCTGTCGAATACCGGTTCACGACCGAGTCGGTCACCCTGGTCACGACGCCGCTCTACAGCAACGGCACCTGGATCATGTTCCTGCCGACCCTGCTCGTGCACGGCCGGCTGGTCATCATGCCGAAGTTCGACCCGGGCGAGTTTCTCCGATTGATCGCGAAGGAACGCGTCACTCACACCCTGATGGTCCCGCCTCAGTATCAGGCGGTGCTGGCGCACCCGGACCTTCCTCGGACCGATTTGAGTTCGTTGCGGTTGCTCTCGTCGGTCGGCTCCACGCTTCGGACCGATCTCAAGCGCCGGGTCATGGCCGAAATGGCGCCGGTCCTTCTCGAGCTGTACGGGCTGACGGAAGGGATCAATACGATCCTCCGCCCCGAGGATCTCCTCCGTAAGGCCGATTCAGTCGGCACCCCAGGCCTGGGCAGCGACATTCGGATCATCGACGATGCCGGGAACGAGCTACCCCGGGGCCAGATCGGCGAAATCATCGGCTGGGGTGCCGGGTTGATGAAAGGCTATCACAATCGGCCTGACGCCACGGCCGAGGCGATCTGGGTGGCGAGCGACGGACGGACCTATCTCAAAACCGGCGACATCGGCAAGCTCGACGATGAGGGCTTTCTGTACATCCTCGACCGTAAGAAGGATATGATTCTGTCGGGCGCGTTCAACGTGTACCCGAGGGACATTGAAGAAGTCGCCGCGGCGCACCCCGACGTCGCGGACGTCACGGTGATCGGGATTCCCGACCCGCGATGGGACGAAGTGCCACTGGCCCTGATCATCCCGCGGCCCAGTGTCACCCCCGATCTCGAGGCGATCAAGCAGTGGATCAACGAACGGGTCGGAAAACACCAGCGGGTGGCCGGGGTCCGGCTGCGAGACAGTTTTCCTCGCAACGCGTTGGGCAAAGTCCTCAAGAAGGAGCTTCGGGCCGAGTATGGCAGCTGACACAACGAGGGGGCATTTTTCGGTCTCGGTGTCGAAGGACTATTTGACCTTCTCCGCCGCGCACTTCTTGACGATCCCCAATCACAAGTGCGAATCGCTTCACGGGCATAACTACATCGTCACGGTGCTGGTCGAGGGACCGGTTGACCGGACCACCGGCTTCGTGGTCGACTTCGCCGTGGTCAAGAAGATCTTGCGACCCGTGATCGACCGAATCGACCACAAGGTCCTGGTACCGGCCGCCAACCCGACCGTGGTGATTGGCACGGAGGGTGATGCCACCGTGGTCCAATATCGGGGCGTTCGCCGGTTCCAGTTCCCGACGGCCCATGTCGCGGTCGTCCCGGTTTCCGATACCACGGCGGAGTTACTGGCCGAGTACCTGGCCCTCGCGGTTCGAGACGGGTTGGCCCTTGAGGGCGTGACCGGTGTCGCATCGGTGCTGGTCGACGTCGAGGAAAGTCCCGGTCAGAGTGGCCGGTTCCGCCTGAACCTCTCATGAACCAGAGCCACCATGACTGAGCGGGCGCTGACGACCGCCGAGATTGCCGACGGGCTAGCCGCGATACCCGGGTGGCAGCAAGCCGGCGGGGTCATTCACAGGATCTTTCCGACCGATGGGTGGCGCGGGTCGATGTTGGTGGCCAACGCGATCGGGTTTATTTGCGAAGCGGCCGACCATCACGCCGAGGTGTTGATTACCTGGCCCCGAGTGACGGTTTCGTTATCGACCCACAGTGCCGGGGGTATAACGGCCAAGGACTTTGAAGTCGCGTCCCTGATCGAGCGGCACGTCGGGTGGAAGCCGGGCCCCGGGTCCGCGCTGGCCGGTCCGGCTACTCCGTTCGTCAAGCCGGACTAGTCTCCGAAGGAAATACCGAGGCTCCGGGCCGTCAGAATGACGCCGCTGTCGAGGGGCACCAGTTTTTGCTTGCCCATGATCTCGCTGATCCGGCGCCGGCTGATGGTCGGCGGCGTGTAGACCACCACCGATCCAAAGTCGCCATCGGCGATGGCCCGCACCGCCGCCGAGCCAAACCGAAGCGCCAGCAAGCGATCGAAGGTCGTGGGTGAGCCGCCGCGCTGGAGGTGCCCAAGCACCAGACTTCTGGTTTCCTTGCCGGTCCGCTCGGCAATGGTGGCAGCGAGCTGAGCCGCAATCCCGCCTAACCGTTCCACCATGCCGGTCTTGGCCGTCTCGAGCAGAGCCACGCTGCCATTCTTCGGCCGGGCGCCCTCGGCCACGACGATCATCGAGAAGTGGCGGCCATTGGCTTCGCGATCTCGAATCTTCTGGCACACCTTCTCGATGTCGAACGGGATCTCCGGGATCAAGATGACGTCGGCACTTCCGGAAACGCCGCTGTGCAGCGAAATCCAACCGGCGTTCCGTCCCATCAATTCAACGACGAACACCCGATCGTGGCTTTCCGCCGTGGTGTGGAGCTTGTCGAGCGCATCGGTCGCCGTCGCAACGGCGGTGTCGAAGCCGAAGGTCGTCTCGGTCCCGACGACGTCATTGTCGATGGTCTTCGGTACGCCGACGACCGGAATGCCTTTTCTCCAGAGGTCGTGAGCGATCGTCAAACTCCCATCGCCGCCGATGGCCACCAAGGCATCGAGTCGATAGTGCTGGAACGACTCCAGGAGTTCACCGGAACGATCGACCTCTTGGATCGATCCGTCGGGCATCCGGGTCGGCCAATGAAACGGATTCCCGCGATTGGTGGTTCCGAGAATCGTACCCCCCAGGTGGGTGATGCCCCGAACCTGATCGGGACCGAGCGGAATCAGGCCACCCGCCGGATCGCCACGACGACGATCCGGCCCCTCATAGGAGCTCCCGTAGGAAAAGGAATGGCCGCCGCCCCGGACGAAGAGCCCGTCATATCCGCGTCGGATCCCGAAGCAATCCCACCCCCGTTGATGGGCGGAGAGCACGACGGCTCGAATGACGGCATTGAGTCCGGGGGCGTCGCCACCCCCGGTCGAGATCGCAATCCGCATCGTTTGACCTTCCTAAACCTCGGGTTTCTTGCTCCGGATCAGCCCGACGACCTCACCCGGCTCGGCGTGGCGTCGGAGGGCTTTCTTCGAAAACACCAAGGCTTGATCCACGGTCACCTCGAAGACGCCGCCGGAAGCCGGTAGCATCTTGATATCGACGGCGGGGAACGCCTGCTTGAGCTCAGCCGCCAGCCTGGCGGCTCGGGGTTCGTAGTTTCACTGGACGCAGTACTGGATCGAAACGTGCATCGAGCTTTCTCCATAGACTTGGGGGCACAGCGTTCCTGCTATCCTAGCCGCTTGTCAAACCCTATGTAAGTGGCCTATCTATAACGATATGCACGCTCGAGTGAAGATGATAGCGGCCGGCTGCCTCGTCGTGGCCACTGGACAGGTGTCGGCTCAGCAGGCCGGATCCATCGAGGTGTCCGCCCTTGGGGTCTGGCACAACAAGACAACGACCATGGACGGATTGAGAGCCGTCGGGGCGGGAGCCCGATTCGGGATCTGGTTGCCGGCGCATTTCGAGATTGAAGCCCAAGTCGATTTCACCAGACCGCGACAATCGATCTCCGGGAAGACGTTCCGCTTGATCCACGCCGCCGGCAGCCTGCTGTACAATGTGCCCGTCGGGGGCGGGAGTGTCTACCTCCGGGGCGGTTATGGCAAGCTCAAGCCGAGCAGTTGCACCATCGGCACGGCGCCCTGCTCGACCCACGGCGCCCTCACCGCGGCCGCCGGCTTCCGCGCCCCGATTGCCTCGGCGGTTCAATTCCGGGCCGAGGGGATGATCCGCAACCGATCGGCATACCAATACACCTCATTCGGGGCGAGCGTCGGCCTAACTTTCCTGACCTCGAGCGGAGGTCGGAGCAGCCGGGGATCGGGGCCGGATGCCGACGGCGACGGCGTCAGCAATCGCCGGGATCGGTGCGCCGATACGCCCAAGGGCGCCCTGACCGATGGACGCGGTTGCCCATCGGACTTCGACGGCGATGGGGTCTTCGACGGCATCGACCGGTGCCCCACCACCCCGAAAGGCACCTCGGTCGACCCGATCGGATGCCCCGCCAAGCAACCCGACTAATCCTGGACGAAACCGCCCGGAGGGTCGGCGTTATGGTTCGATCTGTCGCAGTCGGCATCCTCTTGGCCGCAGCGTGGACACCGCCGGCGTCCGGCCAGCGCCCGGCCGCTCCCGACCGTTGGCCAGCCACGGTTCCCGCCGGTGAATGGCAGCTGCCGGGCCACGACTATGCTTCGACCCGTCACAGCTCGCTGGTTCAGCTCACGCCTCAGAACGTGGCCGGCCTGAAGGCCGCCTGGTCGTTCAGCACCGGTCTTCTCGGAGCGCACGAGGGAAGCCCGCTGGTGGTCGGCTCGGTCATGTATCTCCATTCGCCGTTTCCGAATGCGGTGTTCGCCCTCGACCTCGGCAAACCGGGGGCTCCCGTGCTGTGGAGATACGCGGTGCCCGCCGCCGTGGCCCGGGCCATCCCACCTACCGGATGTTGTGACGCCGGCAGCCGGGGCCTGGCATACCACCCGAGCGGCAAGCTTTTCGTGCCGCTGCTCCACGGTGAGTTGGCGGCCCTCGACGCCAAGACGGGCAAAGAGATTTGGCGGCTCAAGAACGCCGACGGCCGGCTCGGAGCCACGATGGCGGCGGCGCCACTCGTCGTCAAGGACCTGGTCATCGTCGGAACCGGCGGAGCGGAGTTCGGGGTTCGCGGGACGCTGACGGCTTATTTGGCGGCGACCGGCAAACTGGCCTGGCGCGCCTACCATACCGGACCCGATGCCGACGTGCTGATCGACGGCGAGCCTAACGTGCAGTATCCGTCCCACCGAGGTCGGGACCTCGGCGTCTCCAGTTGGCCCGGCAATGAATGGACCCGGGGCGGCGCCACGGCCTCCGGGTGGATCTCCTACGATCCCGACCTCGACCTGATTTTCTACGGCACCGACCACCCGGGGGCTTACAATGCCTCCATCCGGGCCGGTGACAACAAGTGGAGCTCCACGATCTTTGCCCGCGAAGCCACTACCGGCAAGGTCCGATGGGCGTATCAGGTCACCCCGCACGATCAATGGGGGTACGACGCCTCGAACGAAACCATTCTCGCCGATCTGACCCTGGCGGGGAAACCGGTCAAGGCCTTAGTGCACTTCGACCGGAACGGGTTTGCCTATACCATCGATCGGGCTCTCGGCCGGGTGCTGTTGGCCGAGCGGTTCGGTCCGGCCAACTGGACCTCTCGCATCGATTTAGGCACCGGGCAACCGGTGGTGGACCCACGGTATGCCCAGAAGGCCGGGATCACTGCCGGCATCTGCCCCGCGGCGGTCGGGACCAAGGGTCAGAATCCCGCGAGTTATTCTCCGGCCGCCGGGTTGTTCTTCGTTCCGGTGGGCAATCTCTGCATGGACCTCACGCCAACTCCCGTGACCTTCACGCCCGGCAAACCGTACCTCGGGGCGACCATCAAGATGGTCTCCGCCCCCGGACCGAATCGGGGCCGGGTGATTGCCTGGGACGCCGCCACGGGGTCGGTGGCCTGGCAGGCCCAGGAGACGTACCCCGTCACCGGGGGGATTCTCAGCACGGCGAGCGGCTTGGTCTTCTACGGGACGATGGATGGTTGGTTCAAAGCGGTCGACGGGAAAACCGGGGTCGAGTTGTGGCGGTTCAAGGTGCCCTCGGGCATCGTGAGCAGTCCGATCAGCTACGTCGGCCCCGATGGCAAACAATATGTGGCGATCCTGGCCGGCCTCGGTGGGTGGATCGGCCTGGGCGCGAACGGCGCGTTTCCGAAAATGGCGGACATCAGCAACCCCGGTGGGACCCTGATCGTGTTCAGTCTGTGACGAGGGCCGGGCGAGCCGGGTTCCTCATCCTGCTGGCCGGCTGCGGCGGCAGATTGCCGGCGACCCAAGCGAGACAGCCGGAACACGTCCGACAGCCCGGCGCCTTCCGGGATTGGCCGGTCGGTGAAAGTTCCGGTGTCATCGCGAGCCGGACGATGCCAGGCCGGTTCTGGACTCTGAACGATTCCGGGAACGCACCCAGCCTGTTCTCGTTCGATTCGACCGGCGACAGGATCGGCTTTGTCGATTTGGTGGGCGGCACGAACGTCGACTGGGAGGCGATCTCGGCCGGTGCCTGCGGGTCGTCCTGGTGCCTGTATGTCGGGGACATCGGCGACAACAGTACGGTGCGGCCTTCGGTAACGATCTATCGAACCGTCGAGCCCGACCAGCGCAGCCTCGCAGCCCACCGGGCCACCGTGCTCGACTCGCTGGTGGTTCGATACCCCGACGGACCCCGCGACGCCGAGGCGCTCGTGGTCACGGATAGCGGCGATGTCGCCATCATCACCAAGGGCCGGGAGTCGGTGGTAACGGCTTTCTGGATTCCAGCATCGGCATGGGCGAGCGGCCAGGCGGTGGCGCAACCGATTTGGACGGTGCCAATCACCCCGAGCATTGTCTACACTCGGTTGGTTACCGACGCCGCCCTTTCCGCCGACGCTGCGACGCTAGCGGTGCGGACCTACCGGGAGATCTATCTGTTTACGCGGACCCCGCAGTCGCGTTGGCTACCCGACCGTCCGGCCGGGGTGTGCGAGATCGGCGGTTTGGAGCCCCAGGGCGAAGGAATCGCCTGGGCGTCACCCACGACGCTGGTGCTGACGAGTGAGATCCTGGTTCGATCGCCGGCACCGATCACGTTCCTCGAATGCCCGTCTCGCTGAAACGTTCCCTCTGGTGGGTCCTCGTCCCGGCCCTGTTCGGGCTGGTCATGATGCTCGATCGGCCGCGGACGACCAGACCGGCCCACCAAGCGGAGTGGCTCGACGCCGCCGGCGTCCCGCTCCGAACTCTGCGAGCGGGCCGCGGTGACACGACCCTGTTCCTGATTCACGGGTTCGGGGAGTCCTTGTTCACCTGGAGGGCCATCGTGGACCCGCTCGCCACCCACTATCGGGTCGTGGCGATCGATCTCCCCGGCTTCGGCGGTAGCGGCAAGCCGGATGGGCCGTACTTGGTTGACTCGATGACCGCCCGGTTGAGCGGATTCCTCGACCGCTGGATCCTGGGGCCGGTGATCGTCGTGGGGCACTCGATGGGTGGCCAGTTGGCCGCCTCGCTCGCCCTCAGCCGACCCGACCGGATTGCCGCGGCAGTTCTGATCGCACCAGCGGGCTATGGGCTCGGCTTGGCCGGAATCGCGGATACCATCAGCCCCGAGAAAGCCACCGCGATTGGGTGGTACCTCGCCAGCCGGGCCATGCTGCTGCCCGAGCATGACCCGGAGTGGATCGGGGAACCCGATTCCGCCGCCGCGTACTCCCTGATGACCGATCCGAATTACCGGCGGGCGGCGACCCGAATCCTGGATGACTTCGACTTCCGGTCGCTTCGAACCAGGTTTGCGGAGATCCGGCAACCGGTCTTGTTGATTTGGGGTACCCTCGACCCGGTGATCCCGTACCCATTGGCCGACAGCGTCCGAGCCCTCCTACCCTGCGGTCGGCTCGCCGCCCTTCCTGGAGCCCTCCATCGCCCGCAAGTTGAGACACCTGATACGGTTACGTCATTGATCCTCAATTTCTCCAGGCACCCCAGTTGCGCCTGAGCCGCACCCCACTAGTATTTCCTGGTCGCAACTACTAATTTCGCGCCGTTTTCGCTCCACCTAGACCCATTCCGCGCGGGAGCGTCTTCTGGAACTTCCTACCCATCATCGAGTCCCTCTCGGCTGGCTGCTGCAGCACGGGAATGAGACGGTCAAACTCCGCTCGTACCAAGAGTTTGCACCTCCAGCGACGGCTACGGCCGAGGTCCTTGAGACCCTGGCATTGTCGGTCCAAAACACCAAGACCGTCCAGGCCTTGGTCAAGAAACAAAAGGACACCGGCCTCTGGGGCGCCAACCTGTTGGCCCTAGCTCCGTCGGCAAAGGACGGCATCAAGGACATCGGAACGCTGGCGCAGCACCGCCGGCTGATGCAACTCGGCTACCCCAAGACCGGTCGGCCGTTCAAACTGTCGGAACGGATCTTCTTCCGGCTGCTTTCGCGGGATGACGATCCGGCCCTGCTGTTCGAGAACTCCAAGTTCCTGAAAGAGGGCCCGGCCGCGATCGAAGCGATCCGGGAGCAATACCGGGAAGCGGCAACCGCAGCGTTGGCCGAGGTCGGCTATCAGGAAGACCCCCGGATCCGGGGCGCGGCCCATAAGGTGGCTTCGAACGTCTCTCAGTTCCTGCGAAGCCCGTTGGCCGACAAGCCGTTTGTCAAATCAGCCGGCAAGGTGATTCTCTCGCCCGAGGCTCACCCCCCGACCTGGTATTCCGTCGCGATGATTGCCGCCCTGCCCAATCTTCAACGGGAACGGGCCGGCTTCACGGAGCGGCTGGGACAGTATTTGGCTGAATCCGCGCCCAAGAAGGCCTTTGCACTGATGGTCGGAAAGAAGACGGTCAAGTCGGACCATCTCCTTCTCGGCGACCCGATCGAGGCCGACAGCAAGGGCAACGCCAAGGACATTCCGCTCGCGCTCTACACGATTGAGTTGCTGGCCCGGCTTGGCGCGCTCCACACAGCTCCGGTCGCGACCAAGGTGCTGACCCGATTGTTGTCCGAGTGCGATCAACACGGGGTGTGGCAGCCGAAGGGGCTCAAAGCCCAACCGAAACCGACTCACAAGATCACGTATCACTGGTATCCGTTGCATCCGGAGGCCAAGGAGCCCGAATCCCGGTCGGTCGACATCACGTTCCGGCTCGCCTTGATTGCCAAGCTGCTCGGTTGGCAGCTCGATACCGTCTGACGAACCAATGGCTTCGCTCGACCTCACCGGATTCGGATTTACCCCGACCGAGAGCCTGGTCTACGAGACGTTGATCCGCGGGGGGCCGGGAACGGGCTACGCCATTGCCCGATCGGCGGGCCTGGCCCGGGCCAATGCCTACAGCGCATTGGAGGGGTTAGTACACAAGGGCGCCGCCCGAGTCGAGGAAGGGCGGCCAAAGCGGTATCGGCCCGAACCGCCGGCCACCCTGGTGGCCCGGATCATCGATTCGCAGGGGCAATCGCTGGAGACGCTCTCCGCGGTGCTGGCGGGGATTTCGGTTCCGCCCAGTCCGACGTTGGTGGAACTCAACTCGGCTCGAGGGGCGCTCCAACTGCTCTCCCATGAAATTGCCCGGGCTCAACAGAGTGTTGCCCTGGTGATTCCCGCCGACGGCTACCCCGCCCTCGTGCCGGCGCTTCGGAAGGCCAGCGCCACCGGCGTCGGGATCGTGTTGTTGGCGCCGGCCCCGGTCGAGCTTCCGTTTGCCACCGTCGAGCTGATCCGTGAAGGGACGGCCTGGCCGGGCGAGCCGATCCTGTTCGTCGTCGACGACCGGGGAGCGATCATCGCGGGCCGGACCGGCGACCAGGTCGGCGGGCACTGGGGCACCGACCCGGTGTTCATCGCCGCCACTCGAACCATCATCCAGTCGTTTCGATCCCCGCGGTGAGCGGCGCGGCCGAGTTCTTCGAGGAACTCCGGCGCGAATATCTTGCGGAGGCGCCGGCCCGGCTCAGTGAACTCCGGAAAGACCTCGCCGCCTTCGGGGCCGGCGAGGCCGGTGCGGCCAACTCCCTCAAAGTGCGTTTCCATCGATTGGCCGGTTCCGGGGGGAGCTACGGCTTTCCCGACATCAGCGGTCTGGCCCGCACCGCCGAGCGATGGATCGTCGAGAATCCTCTGCCGGATCCGGCTGGGGTCGCCCACCTCGAGGCCGCCATCTCGGACCTGGCGGCGATTTTCGATCAGGGCGCCGCGGCGCTCGGTCTTCCGCAAATGGGGCAACCCAAGCCTCGAGCCTTTGGATGGCAAGCCCTTCTTCTCGGAGAATCGGGTGACCTCGCCGACCATGTCGAGACCACCTTGGCCGATGCCCAGTATGCGGTCCAGCGAAAGCCGCTCAGCTTGGCGCCGACGGACATCCCGGTGTCCGCCCGACCCGACGTGGCCGTGATCCTGGGTGGCACCGAAGCGGATTTCGCCTCGGTCATCAGTGCCTGGGCGTCCCCCGGACCGGCGCGGCCGCCTTCGGTGGTGTTGGTTGCCACCCCCTCGTCGGTCGATCCGCTCGCCAAACCATACGCCAACTTGGACGCGATCATTGCCTTGGCCAATGTCGAATCCGAGTTATTGAGCTTCGTCCGGACCTTGGGGCGAGCCGCGACGGCGCCCCGGTCGATCCTTCTGGTCGATGGCGACGACGCCGGCGCCACTCGGACCCTGATCAATGCGCTCGATGGTGCGGCGGTCCGCGCCACGCTCGTGGCTGGGGGCAAGGCCGCCCGCGCCGCGCTGGAGCATGAGGCGTGGGACCTGATCGTCACGGAATGGCGGATGGCCGACACCACCGCACCGGCCCTGATCCGCTGGGTGAGGAGCCAGTCGAACTTCCGACTCACCCCGGTCGTGGTCTTCGCATCCCAGATGTCGGACGATGATCGGCTGGCTGCGATCCGGGCTGGTGCCGACGATGTGTTGCTGAAGACGGCCACTCCGGTATTCGTGGCCCAGGCGCTGTTGGCGCGGGTCGAGCGGAACCGGGCCATCCGGGCCATGGCGCACCGAGACGACCTGACCGGCCTGCTCAATCACGAGGCGATCCACGAGGAGTTCCAACGCGCCTTGAGCGCCGCACGCCGGATCAATGAGTCGGTCGGTTTCCTGATGTTCGACCTGGACCATTTTCGCCGGGTCAACGAGCAGTACGGCTCGGGAGCCGGAGACAGCGTGCTGACCCAGGTGGCGCGGGCGTTGACGGGAGCGGTGCGCTCGAGTGATCCGGTCGCAAGGATGGGGGGCGAAGAGTTCGGCATCCTGGTTCGCCGGTGCCAAGTGGAGGACGCCACCCGGGTGGCCGAGAAAGTCCGGGCGGCTGTCAGCGGCAATCCGTGCCCGATCGGGGGCTCGTCGGTCACGGTTCGGTTGAGTGCCGGGGTAGCCTGCTACCCGGACCATGGCACCACGGCGGAAGAAATCTTCCGGGCGGCCGATCGCGCCCTGAACACCGCCAAGCGTTCAGGGCGCGATCAAGTCGTCGTGGCCGGCTAGTGCGGGTAGCTCACCGACAACGGCGTCACGTCCCGGGGGTTATCGTCTCCAAAGAGTAGCCGCCCCTCCTTGAACGACGCGCCCCGGAGCGTCAACGCCAACACTTCACCGAGTTCGGTGACCGGGTGGATCGTCACTTTCTTTCGGATTTCCTCGGGCAAATCCACCAAGTCGGCTTCGTTGTCCTTCGGGATGATGACCGTGAAGATACCGGCGCGGGTGGCCCCGAGAATCTTCTCCTTGAGCCCGCCGATCGGCAGCACGCGCCCCCGGAGGGTGATTTCGCCGGTCATCGCGATATCGTGTCGGGCCGGCCGCCCCGACAGGGCGGAGACCAGGGCCGTGGCCATGGTGATCCCGGCGGACGGACCGTCCTTCGGAATCGCGCCCGCGGGGACGTGGATATGGAGGTCGCGATCGAACATCTCATCGGGGATCCGAAGCCCCGCCGCATGGGACCGTGAATAGGTCCACGCCGCCCGCGCGGATTCCTTCATGATGTCGCCAAGCTGTCCGGTCAGCACCAGTTCGCCCTTGCCCCGCATCGTTGAGGCTTCCACGAACATGATGTCACCCCCGACCGGAGTGTAGTACATCCCGGTGGCGACGCCGACCTGATCTTCGCCGGCCATCTTCTCGGGGTGCACCCGGGGCCGGCCGAGGAAGTCATCGACCATTTCCTTGGTCACGACCACGGGGCCGACGAGGTCACCGGCCGCGATTTTCCGGGCCACCTTGCGTGAGAACTTGCCGATCTCGCGTTCCAGTTGCCGGACACCGGACTCCCTGGTGTATTCACTAATGACGTCCTTCAGGGCTTCGTCGGCGACGGTCACATTCTTGTCCGCCAACCCGTTCTCTTCGAGCTGCCGGGGAATCAGGTACTTCTGCGCGATGATCCGCTTCTCGCCCTCGGTGTAACCCGAGAACTCCACGCTCTCCATTCGGTCGAGCAACGGGCCCGGAATGTTCTGGACAAAATTCGCGGTGCAGATGAAGAGGACCTCCGACAAGTCGAACGGGACCCCGAGATAATGGTCCACGAAGCTGTCATTCTGCGCAGGATCGAGGACCTCGAGCAGGGCCGAGGCCGGGTCGCCCTGGAAGGAAACGCCAAGCTTGTCGACTTCATCGAGCAGGAAGACCGGATTCTTGGTTCCGGCCTGTTTGAGGCCCTGGATGATCCGGCCGGGCATCGCGCCGATGTAGGTCCGGCGGTGACCGCGAATGTCGGCTTCGTCCCGGGCGCCACCCAGCGAGATCCGGACGTATTTTCGGCCCATCGACCGGGCAATCGACTTCGCCACGGAGGTCTTGCCGACGCCGGGAGGTCCGATGAACAGCAAGATGGGCCCGCGGGCTTTGTCGTCGGTGTTGCCGGCGGCGGCGGTTTTGGGGGCTAGTTTTGCCGGCTCGAACTCGCCGGTCATCGTGACGCCAGTCGACTCGGCCTCGTCGAGCTTCACCTCGCGGGCGGCCGCCTCAGCGGTCGAGGCTTTCTCTTCGGCTTGTTTGAGTTGGCGAACCGCGAGAAACTCGAGGACCCGGTCTTTCACGTCGCCAAGGGCGTAGTGGTCGGCCTCGAGAATATCGGCCGCGGCCTTGAGGTCGAGATGTTCCTCGGTCCGGTTGCCCCAAGGCAACTCCGACACCGTCTCCAGGTAGTTCCGGATCACCTGGGTCTCCATTGACTCGCGGCCGATCCGTTGCAGACGGGCGAGTTCCCGATCAACCTCCTTGCGGGCCTCCGGCGGCAACTCGAGGGCCAGCAACTTGGTCCGGAGTTCCTCGAGCTCATCGGCTTCGTCCTCTTCGCCGAGTTCCTTCCGGATCTGCTTCAGCTGTTCGCGGAGGACCATTTCCCGTTGCCGCTCGCCCAGCTCTTCCTGAACCTGCGACTTGATCTCCTCTTGGGCGTCGAGCACGGTGATCTGGCGTTGGACCTGAACCAGCACCCGGCGGAGCCGCTCTTCGACTGAGAGGGTCTCGAGGAGGGCTTGGCGCTGGGTGGCGGGGACGTCGATGTAACCGGCCACCAAGTCGGCAAACCGGCCCGGCTCGTTGGTGCTCGAAAGCACCTGCTGAACGACTTCCTCGGGGAGCCCGGACTTGTGGCCCAACTCGGCGGCCCGCTGGCGAACCTCCCGGTAGAGGCCGACGAAGGCGGGGTCTTCGGGATTGAGCGGCGCCAACTCCTCGGCATCGACGGCAATGGCCTCGAGGGTGCCATCGCGGTCGGTCAGGTGGAGGGCAATCGCCCGCCGTTCACCCTGCAGGAGCACTTGCATGCCCGAGAGCCCGCGCTGCACCTGGATGATCCGCGCGATCGTTCCGATGGTGTACAGCCCTTCGGTGTTCACCTGCTCGGTGTTTTCGCGCTGGCACAGGGTCAGAATCAATTTGTCCGGCGTGGCCATCGCTGCTTCAATGGCCCGGACGGTGCCGGGTCGGCCGGCGCCGATCGGGGTGGTTACTCCGGGAAAGAGCACCAGTTCTCGCAGGGGGAGAACTGGAAGGGTGATTCGGTCGGTCATGGGGTTCCTTGGGCTCGGCACTCGGGGCTCGGCGCTCGGCACTCGGCGCGTGGGGGAGATAGGAGCGAGCGCTGTGCCATGGTGGTCGGGGAGGGTGGTATCGTGTTGGGAGGGTTTGATTTAGCTTGGAATAAGGGGGTCAGACCTGGGGGGGTGGCGTGGTATGAACCCTGCCTATCCGAGTCGGATCGACTCCCGGATGTGCCAGTTTGGCGGGCGGCGGCGCGGGGCAAACAGGTTGTGCTCTGGCGCTCCTGTAGCGAAATTGGTAAGCTGTTGCGGCAACAACGTTTCGACGACGGGAACGCGCTCGCTGGAATGACTGAACCAAACGATCCCCACGACCGCCCTCTTCCCCAACGGC
>JANPEL010000212.1:0-4576 GCA_031431925.1 Gemmatimonadota bacterium
CGCCAGTCGCGCGAGGGGTATATCCAACGCATCGTCTCGCGAGGGGGCGGCTTCCGCCGGGAAACCCTCCGGAAATGGACCCCGGCACAGTTGGCCCGGGAAATCGTCCGCGCCAATCTCGAAACGCCCCAAGACGAACTCGGTTTACTCCAGACGTTGTACGTGGAACTCGAGCCGGCCATTCAGGTTGCTTTCCTCGAAGCGACCAACGTCGCCCACGATGGCGCCAGCATTCCCGATGATCTCAAACCGCCCTACACGGACGCCGCCACGGTAAAATCTGCGGCCGAGGCCCTCGTCAATGCCCACGGCGACGACGGCCGCCGTTATCTCCACACGATCGCCCTCTACAACGGCGACGCATGGCCCGGCATCAGCGACGTGCTGGCTGATTTGGGCTAGCGGCGTCGCCCTCCGTCGGGCAACGCGAACGCGACGATCGTTCCGCCCGACGGCGCTCCGTTCTTGCCGCCACCGCAGGCAATCACCACGTACTGCCGCCCGTTCACCGCATAGAGGGACGGGGTGGCGTTGCCTGATGCTGGAAGCGTCGTTTCCCAGAGCAACTTCCCGGTCAGTTTGTCGTAAACGTGGAACTTCTTGTCATACGTCGTTGCCCCGATGAATAGGAGGCCGTTGGCCGTCACCACCGGGCCGCCATAGTTGTCGGTTCCGGTATTCGTGACCCCCTGTGCCGCCAGCGCCGGATACTCGCCGAACGGAATTCGCCACCGGATCGTACCCCGGTTGAGATCGATCGCGTTCAACGTACCCCATGGCGGGGCCACAGCCGGATACCCCTCATGATCGAGGAAGATGTTGTAGCCATCATTGCGATAGTCGAGCCAGAGGGGGTTGCTCGCCTTGGTCTCGGCCGCGTCCCGCCCGGTGATCAAGAAGTTCACCAAGTCGTCGATGGCCCCGCCCTCAAGGACCTCGCCGAATCCAGGCATCCGGCCGGTGCCCTGCCGGACCATCGTCACCAGCTCCTCCCGGGTTCGCCGGGCACCGATCCCGATCAGCGAGGGGAACTGCCCCGGGGTGCCCCGAAGATCCGATTGGTGGCAACTGGCACAGTTGTTCTGATACAGAGACTTATCGTCCCGGGGAATCATCTTGAGGAGCCACGCCATCTCGTTGGCGTTGACATACAACAACCCGGTGGCCGGATCGAAGGCGGTGCCGCCCCATTCGCCGCCGCCGTCGTACCCCGGAAAAACGATCACCCCTTCCTCGCTCGGCGGTTGGAACATGCCCGCGGCGCCGTACCGGCGGAACGTTGCCAACGCCGACCCCTGGGCTTCAGGGGTCCGGTTGGTCAAGGTCGACTCAGCCAGCGTCTGGCGAGCGAACGGAGGCGGCTTGAGCGGCACCGGCTGGGTCTCACTGGCTCGCTCGCCGGCCAAACGTGAGGCCCCGAACGGGCGGTACGCGATCGGAAACAACGGCTTTCCGGTGCGCCGCTCAAATACATACACGAACCCGGTCTTCGTGATCTGGGCCACGGCATCAACCGGCCGGCCGTTCCGCCTCACCGTGACCAGACTCGGCGGCGCCGGCAAATCCATATCCCAGAGATCGTGTTTGACCGTCTGGAAATGCCAGACTCGCCGCCCGGTTCGGGCATTGAGCGCCAGCACACTATTGGCGAAGAGGTTGTCGCCGTGCCGGTTAGCGCCGTAAAAATCGAACGCCGCCGAGCCGGTGGCACCGAACACCATCCCAAGCCTGGCATCGACCGTTAGGCCGGACCACGCGTTGGCGCCGCCGGCCACTCGAAAGGCATCCGGCGGCCAGGTGTCGTAGCCGTACTCACCCGGCCGGGGAATGGTATGAAAGGTCCACCGGAGGGCCCCCGTCTTGGTGTCGTAGGCCCGAATGTCACCGGGTGACGAGGGAAGGCTCTCGCTCACGCTGCTGCCAAGAATGTAGAGATCCTCGAAGATGACCCCGGGCGTACTCGCACTGACCGAAAGACTTTCGAACGGCCGTCCCAACCCCTGCCGGAGATCGACCCGGCCCTCGTCGCCGAAATCCGGGATCGGCCGCCCGGTCTGCTTGTCGAGCGCCCAGAGATTGTTGCGATGGGTCACGAAGACCCGGTCCCGGTACACGGTCACGCCACGGTGGCGGTACCGCCCGGGCCGATGGTCGATCGTGTTGGGGTCGAAACTCCAGATCTCCCGGCCCGTTGCCGCGTCGAGCGCTATGACCCGGAGTTTCGGCGTGGTGGCATAGAGCACACCATCGACGACGATCGGATTCGACTGCATCTCGGATCCTGGAAACTCGTCGTGGGTCTCATAGGTCCAGGCGACCTGGAGCTGATCGACGTTGGCCGGCGTAATCTGACGGAGCGTCGAGTACCGGGTATTGGCCGAGTTGCCGCCGTAAATCGGCCAATCGACCGAACGCTGCTGAGCCTCGAGCGGGGCAGCCAGCGCCGCGGCGAGAGCGAAGGGGCGAATGTTCATGAGACAGAGTCTACCCCGGAGGCGGGGACGCTGCCAGCGGACAGCACCCGGAATTAGATTCGCTCGTGCCCTTCCGCCGCCGAATCAAGTGGACCCTGTTCGCCGCCCAGTCGTTTGGGTCGGCCGGCTTCCTGGTGTCCGCGACGGTCACCCCGATCGTCGGCGCGGCACTCTCCGGTACTCCAAGTTGGGCCGGGGTTCCGGCGGCGTTCTACTGGACCGGCGGCGCCTGCTTTGCGTTTCTGTGGGGCCGGCTGATGGACCGGATCGGCCGGCGGCGGACCATTGCCACCGGGCTCAGCATCGGCATGATTGGGGCCGCCATCGCTTCGGCCTCCGTGGTGGCGGGAACCTTCGCGGGGTTCATCGGCGGTCTGGTCTTGATGGGCGCCGCCAACACGGCCGTTCAGCTAGCCCGGTTTGTGGCCGCTGAGGTCCACCCGCGGGCCGAACGGGGCCGGGCCATTGCCACCGTGGTCATGGGCGGAACCGTGGGCGGAATCCTCGGCCCCTTGCTGGTCGCGCCGACGTCGCGAGTGGCCGAGTCGTTCGGGTTGCCCCGCCTGGCCGGGCCGTATGCCGCGAGTGTCGGGTTCTTCCTGGCGGGGTCCTTGATGGTCCTCGCGCTGCTCCGCCCCGAACCCAAGGAGCTGGCCCTGGCGCTCAATGAGCCCGGACCGCTGCCCCGATCCGACGGGCAGGCCGCCCGGCCGGTCCGCGACATTCTTCGAGATCAAGGCGTCCAGGTCGCGATCCTGTCGATGCTGGTGGCCCAGGGCGTCATGTCCACCCTCATGGTCATCAGCCCGCTCCACATGATCGGACACCAGCACCCCCTCGCCAACATCTCGGCCGTGATGTCGAGCCATGTCATCGGGATGTATGCCTTTTCCATGGTGACGGGCAAGCTCGCCGACGCCTGGGGCCGGGGCCCGCTCATCGCGGTGGGTGCCACCATCCTGATCGCGGCCGGCTTGGGCGCCACCCAATCGGAGACGCTCGGACCGATGAGTCTGGTGCTCTTTCTGCTCGGCCTCGGGTGGAATTTTTGCTATGTCGGCGGCTCGACGCTCCTGTCCGACCGGCTGACTCAGATTGAACGGGCCCGGGTCCAGGGCCTCAACGATTCGTTGTTGACCGGCGCCTCGGCGTTAGGCAGCCTCCTTTCCGGCGTGGCCTTCGGACAGGTCGGCTATCCGTTCATCGGGGTAACGGTGGCCACGGTGGCCTTGATCCCGCTGGCCCTCGGGTGGAAGTTGGCCGTAGCACCCGACCCCCTCAACCCGGCTTCCCGATGACCGACCTCCGACTGGCCTCGACGATCCTGTTGGTCCGCGACGCCGTCGCACCCGGCGCCGGGATCGAGGTGTTCATGGAAAAGCGGCACCTCCAGTCCGGCTTCGTCGGCGGTGCCTACGTCTTCCCCGGCGGCCGGGTCGATCCGGAAGATGCGATCGATCCGGCGCGGTGCGCCGGCCTCGATGAAGCCACCGCCAACCGCCGACTCGGCCTCGCGAGCGGAGGCTTGGCTCATTTCGTGGCCGCCGTCCGGGAGTGCTTCGAGGAAGCCGGCGTCTTGCTGGCGTATGACCGAACCGGCGCCATGCTCGATTTCGGCGACCCCGCGGTCGAGGAGCACTTCAAACATCTTCGCGATCAGCTCAATGCGAAGACCACGACCATTCAGAACATCGCCGACCAGGACAACCTCCGCCTCGCCACCGATCGGATCGCGTATTGGTCCCACTGGATCACCCCGATCGGCGAACCTCGCCGGTTCGACACCAGGTTCTTCGTGACCCGGGCGCCGGAGGGACAGATCGCGGCCCACGACGACTGGGAGTTGACGAGTTCCGCATGGGTGACCCCGGCCACCGCCATCGAGCGGGCGCTCCGGCGCGAGTGGATGATCATCTTCCCGACCCTGGTGAATTTGAAGGCGCTGGCCCAGCATCCAACCGCCGATGCCGCCGTGGCTTGGGCGGCCGCTCAACCGGTGCCGCTCCCGGCCAACCAGCCCAAGGTCTATCGGGGTCGAGTGGTCCTCCCGGGCGACGAGGGCTACGAAGTGGCCGAGGACGATCTGTCCACGGTTGACCGGA
>JANPEL010000213.1:0-4417 GCA_031431925.1 Gemmatimonadota bacterium
CGATGTCGTGCGATCCGAACTCGGGGTTCTCATACCGCGCCACGTTCTTCGGATGCTCGGGGTCGGTGAAGTCGATAATGTGGGTGTAACCCGCCGCCACCTGCGGCACCCCGCCGCGCTGGGTAATGCTGCTGGCCGGAGCACCCTGCCAGGCCCGGCCCCTCCGGTTCATGACTTCGTCGCCGAGGAAGAGATAGGTCTTTCCGGTCTTGGCCGAAAAGTAGGGATAGACCTCGTGGGTGTTGCCGCTCTTCGTCGCGTAGGTGGCCACCAGCTTCGGCTTCTCCGGGGTGCCGCCCCACTTCCCGTTGCCGACGTCCACGACCACCACCCCGGTTCCCCATTCCGACGAATAGGCGATGCCGTCCTTGACCCACACGTCATGGACCCGGGAGTTCGGGTGATTGTATTCGCCGACGTAGCGGGGTTTGTAGATATCGGTCATGTCGATGATGACGTACTTATCACCACCGGAAATGGCGAAGAGATACTCCTTCCCCCCGATCGTGGTGGCGTACATGTTGTGGACGCCGCCGGTGAGTTGCTCATCGAAGGTCGAGGCCACCTTCGGATGGGCCGGGTTGGCGAGGTCGAGCACGACGACACCGTTGACGCGGTTGGACGCCCCCTCCCGGGAATACGCGCCGTACCGGGCCGTTGGCGATACGGTGACGTCGTTGATGGTCCGGGCGTCGACCCGGACCGAGTCGGTCTTTACCAGATTGGCCTGATCGGAAATGTCGTAGACGTAGCCCCACCCGTCGCCACCCCACGTGCCGACGAGCATGTAGTCCCGGCCGTCGTTGCCCTGAAACGGCCAGAGATCCGAGGTGTGAACGTGGCTGATCTGACCCCGACCCTTGTACTCGATCTCCCGCACCACCTGGCGCGGCCGGACGTCGATCGTGGTCCGGGCCGTCAGGTTGCCCGCGGTCGCCAGAATGGTGTACACCCCGGCGTACTCGGCCACGAACATCCCGTCCTCGATCGCGGCGGTTGCCCCCGCGGCGGCGATCGAATCGTCGGGTGTGTACGTGAAACTCCAACTAATCGGAATGTCGGTGACCGGCTGACCGGCTCGAGTCCGGGCCACGGCTTTGAGATGCACCACATCGCCCGTGACGGCGGTGGCGGCGCTCACCGACGCGTCGAGCGTCGCCGCAGGAAAGGGCTGCACGACCGTCACGATCGATCCCGACACGTTCTCGACCGCGCCGGCAATGGTCACCGAGCCGGGCCGCTTGGCCGTCACGAACCCGAACCGGTCCACGGTGGCGATCTCGGCGTTGGACGAGGTCCATGTCACCTTGGGGTCGGGCCGGAGAGACCCGTCATGGTGAACCGCCTTGGCGCCGAGCGACAGCGTCGTTCCGGCATAGAGCCGGGCCGCCTTTTCTTTGGCCGCGACTTCCACCTTGCCAATGGCCGGCCACCGAACGACGATCGGCACGGTCACAGATGGCGGGTCCATCTTCGTCCCCGGCGGCAACATGACGGTCACCGTCAGGTCTTGCTCGCCCGGCACGAGGCCCATGATCCCGCCCTCTGTCGGTCGGATCGCCCGGAATGAGCCGGCAAACCGGATCACCGGTTTGAGGACGTTGCCGTCCTTGTCGTAGGCGGTGACCTTGAGCGGCACCGTCTGACCCCGTTCCATGCTGATTCGGGCCGGCTCCGCGACGAGGCGAGCCACCTTGGCCCCGTCGGCCAGGGTCCCCTCGCTCGTCTGGGCCGCACCGGAAACCGGGGTGGTGACGCCGACGAGGACGCTGATGACTCCCGACAGCAGTAGTTTTCTCATCCCGACCTCTGAAGCGGTATGGTACGTTCCGGGCAGGCGCCTTGGACAACGCTCAAGTATACTGAAAAATGGACGGAAACGGGCGCGCACCATGCGCCCCCAAAGGTGAGTATTGCGCAATGAAGGCGACCGCTCGGATCCCTGGAGTTCTCCTGGTGCTTGGCCTGGGTGCCGGAGCCCCGCTGGTCACCGGCCAAGCCCCGGCCGCCCGGCCGGCCCCGGTCAAACCGTCCCACAATTACTGGGTGTACGTCGGGGCCGAGTCGGCCGACC
Organism: Gemmatimonadota bacterium; assembly: GCA_031431925.1. Classification (GTDB taxonomy): domain Bacteria; phylum Gemmatimonadota; class Gemmatimonadetes; order Gemmatimonadales; family GWC2-71-9; genus SHZU01. The sequence goes on from JANPEL010000213.1 coordinate 2,075, forward strand.
TGATCCATCGGATTCGGTTCGGGCCCGCGGGCGCGGTCGTCGAGAAGACGATCCCCGTCGGCGAGCAAGCCACGGAAATGGAGGGGCCCCACGGACTGCAGATCTCCCCCGATGGCCGCCTCCTCCACATGACCACGGGGCATGGCTCGCCGGATGGGAAATATTGGAAGTTTGCCCTGGGCCCGGATACCTTGGTCGGCGCTCCGATCCCGCTCGGGTACTTCCCGGCCTCGATCGACGTCTCGGCCGACGGCCAGTATGCCTTTGCCGTCAACTTCAATCTGCACGGCGAGATGGTGCCTTCGACGGTGTCGGTCATCTACACGCCGACGAACACTGAAATCACCCAGGTTCCCACCTGCACGATGCCGCACGGAAGCCGGATCGACGCGACGGGCATGCGACAATATTCCGCCTGCATGATGGATGATCAGTTGGTGGAGATCTCGACGGCCACCTACGAGGTCACGCGTCGGTTCAGTGTCGCCAAGGGCGCGGAGGCCGGCCTCAGCAGGGAGGACCTCGGTCGGCACGCCGGGCAGCACCGCGGGATGACCATGGCCCCCGCCACCTGTTCGCCGACCTGGGCTCAGCCCGATGCGATCGGCGTGAAGATCTACGTCGCCTGCAACAAGGCCGACGAAATTCTCGAAATCGATCGCACGTCCTGGTCGGTCTCCCGGCGGTTCAAAACCGGCCGGGGGCCTTACAATCTGGCCGTCACCGCCGATAACCGGCTTTTGGTGGTTTCGCTGAAGCCGGGGGCCGGTGTGCAGGTCATCGACCTGGTCTCGGGCACCGTCATCTATACCGAGAAGAGCTCGACCACGGTGACCCACGGGGTCGCCCTCTCGCCGGACTCGAAGTATGCCTTCGTGTCCAGTGAGGGCGTCGGGGCCGCGCCGGGCAAGGTCGATATCTATGACTTGGTGGCCTTGGCCCGGGTCGGCACGGTTGATGTGGGCCAACAGGCTTCGGGCATCGCGTTCTGGCGCATGGAGTCGGCCCGGTAGCCCCCCCGGCATCCGCCAGGCCCGCGATGACGCTGTCCGTGCGAAGCCTGCTCCCAAGGTCCCGGCTCGATTGGGCCGTGTCCGTGGCCTTCGTGGCAGCGACCGCGGGCCTCGACTTGGCGCTTCAGGCCACCACCGGTGGCGTCGAGTGGCGGAGGTTCTGGGTTCCCGGCACCGGCCTGATCGGGATCTTGATCGTGGCCCTCGGGTTTCGGGGCCTGCCGGCATTTGTCGTCTCCCAAGTTGTCCAGGGCCTGCTCCGGTTCGGGCCCGACGGGTATGGCCACCTCATCGGCCCCGACCTCGCTGTCACCGCCGCGGTCTACCTCGGCGTCTGCGGACTGGTGGGACCGGTGTTCCGCGTCGACATGAGGTTCCAACGGACTCGCGACATCATCATTCTGGTGGCGCTCTGTATTCTGGGGCCGATCCCGGCGGCGGCGCTGCTTCAAGATGCCGTGCTGGCCGGGTCGAGCCGGGTCCAAGTGGCCCTCGCCGACATCACCGGCGCCTTGAGCCTCGCTCCCTTCGCGCTGGTCCACTTTGGGGCGCCGCTCGCCGGACGACCTCAACTGCCGGTCGGCGGCTCAGTGGGTCGGTGGTGGGAAATTCCCGCAGCGGCCGGCCTGGCGCTCCTCGTCGTCGCGTTCGACCTCCACCCGTTCACGGCGGATTTCAGGGCCAGCTTCCTGTTGTTCGTTCCGATCGCGTGGCTCGCGGCGGTTCGCGGCGTCCGCGGCGCCACCATTGGAATGCTGGTGACCAATGCCGCCTTCGTGCTGGGCGCGGTCATGTCGGATTCCGCCGCCACCACCCGAACCGCCGATCAGGCCTTCTTAATCGGATTGGATCTGGCCGCCTTGTTCCTCGGCCTGATGGTCGATTCCCGCGAGGCGGCCAAGCGGATGGCCTACACCCGTGAGCACGAATACCAATTGTTGGCTGAAAACACCTCCGACGTCATTTTTATCATTTCGACGGCCGACATCCTGGAATACGTCTCCCCCTCCGTCGAAGGCCTGCTGGGCTATACCCGAAGCGAGGCCGAGGGCCTGCCAGCCGACGTCGCCGTGCACCGCGACGACCGGGCGGCCTTCAAGGATCACATGCTGGAGGCGGGCCGGGGCGGCCCCCGTCGGTTTCAGAACCGGATCCGGCGGAAAGATGGCTCCTTCGTGTGGGCCGAGTGCGTCATGAAAGCGGTACCCGACCCATCCGGCCACGTACCCCTGGGCAGGCCCGACCCGTCGATTCCCGATCTTCCACCAACGCTCTGAACCGCGGCCCCTGGTGACAACCTCGTGCCCGACCAGCAGGCACTCGGTCAAGT
>JANPEL010000214.1:0-1931 GCA_031431925.1 Gemmatimonadota bacterium
CCGCCCGGCCTAGACCCCGATAGCGGCCCCCCGAATCCGCCGTACCGCGCCCCCGCTCCCCCCCGGACCCGGCGCAACGGCCCGGCGGTCGAGCCGGGCCGGGGTGGACTGCGCCATGCCGCCCGCCACGATCACGATCGCGACCAGCAGCACTCCGGTGGATCGCGTCATTAGTTGCGCGCCGCGACGTACGGGAACGCGGTCAAGAACTGGCTGTCGTTGCCCACGTTGTCGGTCGCGAGCCCCATCGTGGTGTTGTTCGGGTCGAGCAGGGTACCGAACAGCGCGGAGAGGCCCGCGTCCACGACGTCGTCGGTCAGCTTGCGCCCGCCATAGCCGTTCGCCAGGGCCCAGGAGAGCCAACCCGCCGTCGAGGTGGCCTTGTCAGTTTGCACGATCAACATGTCGGGCAACAAGACCGCCGCGAGGGTATTGGCCACCGTCTGGTTCCGGCCCGCGACGGTCAGGACGAAGTTCTTGAACTCCGCGCCGATCATCGTGATATCGTCGGCCGGACCGATGGCGCCGTGTTGCGGGTGGCTCCGCTTGGCCAGGAAGACCTCGCTGACGAGGGGGTTGCCGAGCCGCTGGATCTGGTTGTACATCCGCGCCGGTTCGGCGGGGCCGAGCACCTCGTTGCCGTCATTGCAGGCGGACAGGACCGTCAGGCCGGCCAGAAGCGAATACAGGTAACGCATCGGAAAGAGCTCCAATCGAGTGTGAGAGGTGGGGTGGCGTCTAGCGGCTGATCGTGCCCCAGAGGCCGATCTTGCTGGTGCCCCCGGCGGTGAGATCGGCCACCGGCAGTTCGATGACGATCGACATCACATTGAACCCGGCGACATAGTTCTGGGCCTGGCCCGCCGGGCGGAAGGCCGAGGCGGTCGGCGTGTTCGGCAACTGCGACAGCGGCCCACCGACCGGCTTCCGGTCCGGGATGACCCGGAAGAACTGCTCGAGGTCGATGAAGAAGGGGTCGTCCCGCGGCCCGGCGAAGACCTGCATTCCAGTGGCGGATCCGAGGGTCGTGTTGATCCGGCCGGTGATGGTCGGCGATGGGGTTCCCAACTCGTTGTGCATCGCCCCTGCCACCGGCGGTGCCAGCGGACCCCGGACTTCGACCTGTTGGTCGGCGCCGGTCCCGGTGAACACGACCTGGATCACCTTGTCCTCGATCGCGTCGCCCGTGTTATCCACCTTGATCTGGTAGAGCAGGTTCCGGTCGAACGACGCGGTCGGGGTTTGGGCCGGCGTCAAGAACGCCCGGCTATTGAGGACCAACGCGATCCGGCCCGGGGTAGCCGACGGGAAGGCGTAGAAGTCCGTCATGTCATGGGTCGGATTGAGCTCGACATCCGGTGAATCCTGGTGGTCCGAGGCGATGGCGGCGGTGATGCCGCCGGCCGCCGCGAGACCGGCCGCCGCCGCGGCGACGATGAAGCGACGAGTGCGAAACGCGAACATCAGATGGCTCCTGGCTGGAAGTGAACTGCTCGAGTCAAGTGATTTACGCCGCAACCTCGGAATCGGATTGCAGCAATCCGATGCCCCGCGGGCGGCGTAAATACCACCCACGTTCCTTCCGAGTTGCGCGGTGATCGGTGTGAGCGGCGGATCCGGCGGCGGTCGTCTTGGGCCCGATCAGGAGCCGGGATGACGGCGAAGGCCGGTCCGATCGGACCAGCCCTGAAGAGCTACTGGGGTGCTTCCCGCCCGGCCGGGTGCGTGGGGCCCCGATCTGGCGCAGGCGCAACCGAGCCGACGGAATCGGGGATGTTCCGGCTTATGAAACGGACCTATCTGATTGTGGGCCATTCGAGCGGCATTGGCTTGGCCCTCAGCCGCAACATCCTGGCACTGGGCCATACCGTGTTTGGTCTTTCCCGACGAGCCTCCGGCCTCAGGTCCCCGGACCTCGTTGAAATCGGCGC
>JANPEL010000215.1:0-10766 GCA_031431925.1 Gemmatimonadota bacterium
CCCGGTTCCGGAGGTCGAGTTCGCGGAGTTGGGCCTCGAGTCGTTCTTGGTAGCTCTGCTGGAGATATCGGTTCTCGAGCACGAGACGGCGCTTTTCAAGGGCATTTTCAACCCGGGCCCGGAATTCTTCGATCAGGACCGGCTTGGCGAGATAGTCAACGGCCCCGAGTTGGAGCGATTCAACCGCGGTGGTCACCTCGGCCACGCCGGTCAGCATCAGGACGGCGGTATCGGGGAACCGCCGGTGGACTTCCTTGAGGAGGGTGAGCCCGTCCATTTCGGGCATGTAGATATCGCTCAGGACGAGCGGGAACTCGCCCGCCTCTTCGAGCACGGCCAGCGCTTCCCGGCCGTTGGCGGCCTCGGTCGGGCTGATCCCGATGGCCTTGAGCACCCGGCACAACGTCCGTCGCACCTGCTGGTCATCGTCGACCACCAGGGCCCGGGAGGCGTCGGCGGGCCGAGCCGGCAATCCAATAGAATCCGACATTGTCACCGCAAGTTATTCGCCTGGAACAACTTCTTCAATTCGAGCTTCCGGCAAAGTCGTCCGGGGGTTACGTTCCGGAACCTCCTACATGCAAAAGCCATGACTCGGATTCGCCAGGACGACAAGCACCACCGGGCCGGGACCCGGGCCGTTCATGCCGGCCGGATCGACGACCTGCTGGCCGGGGCGATCATGCCCCCGATCTACCAGACCTCGACCTACAAGCAAATCGCCCTCGGCGAGCACAAGGGGTACGAATACGGCCGGACCCAGAACCCGACTCGGGAGGCCCTGGAACGGAACGTCGCGAGCTTGGAGGGAGCCGACTTCGGGTTTGCCTTTGCCTCTGGCTTGGCCACCCTCGATACCATGCTGAAGCTGCTGAAGGCCGGCGATCATGTCGTTTGCGGCGACAACGTCTACGGCGGCAGCATGCGCCTGATGGTCAGGGTCTACGAGCAACTTGGCCTCACGTTCTCGTTCGTCGACATGCGAAATCCCGAAAACGTGGTCACAGCCCTCACGAAGTCAACTCGGATGGTGTACTGCGAGACTCCGACCAACCCGATGATGTTCCTGGCCGATCTGCAGGCCACTGGGGACATCTGCCAGGCCCATGGCGTCTTGTTCGCGGTCGACAACACCTTCGCGAGCCCGATCTTCCAGCAACCCCTGTCGCTCGGCGCCGATTTGGTCATGCATTCGACCACCAAGTACCTGAACGGCCATAGCGACATGGTCGGCGGCATCATGGTGACCAACCGGGAGGACCTGGCGGAGCGGATCGGCTTTTTGCAGAACGCGGCCGGAGCGGTTCCGGGCCCGATGGACTGCTGGCTGGCCCTCCGCGGCGTCAAGACCCTGCCGCTCCGGATGAAGCAGCATGACGCAAGCGGCCGAAAAGTGGCGGAGTGGCTCACGACTCAGAAAAAAGTCCAGAAGATCTACTATCCGGGGCTCGCCTCACACCCGCAGCACGAACTCGCCAAGCGCCAGATGAAGGGGTTTGGGGGGATGATTTCCTTTGATGTCGGACACCTCGACTTGGCCCGGAAGATCCTCGACGGCACCAAGATCTTTGCCTTGGCGGAGTCGCTCGGCGGGGTGGAAAGCTTGATCGGACACCCCGCCTCGCAAACCCACGCCTCGGTGCCGGTGGCGATGCGCCAGGCCATGGGCCTCACGGACAGCTTGGTGCGACTCTCGGTCGGGATCGAGGAGCCGGAAGACCTGATCGAGGATCTGGCCCAGGCCATGGCGTGATGGTCGTTGAGCGTTAGGCAAGACCACGGAAGAGCGGCCCGATTTCGATCGGGAGGGTTCGATCGAGGCCTCGCGGGGCCCACAGCAGCCGGTCACGATGGGCCCGGTCCGGCGGTTCTCCCAACCGGGAAACCAGGATGGCCTCTTGATCGAGATCCACCCGCCATACCTCACCCGCACCGAGGTCAAGATAAGCCGGGCGCTTGAAATCCCGGTCGTGGACCACCGTCGAACGGCTGGTGGTTTCCACCGCCAGCAGGTGTTCCTGGACCGATTCCCACTTGGCCCCAACCAGCGGCGAGCGAAAGACCAGGATGTCGGGTTCCAACCGGGTCTTCGGGTGGCGCACGACGGCCCCAGGACTCGCGATGAGCAACTCGGGCCAGGATCGCAGAAACTCCGACAGGACGGTGAACAACCGTCCCGTCACCACTTGGTGAGGTAGTTCCGCGCCGGGGCTCACCAGCAAAGCCCCGTCCAGCAGTTCGTAATGGTTCCCGTCGTCCGGGAAATGCCCCAAGTCGTCGACGGAATACGTGGGCAATGTGATCGGCATGGCCATAAGGTCGGCTCGGCGGCGGGGTTTTGGCAACTCGGCATCGCCCAAGTTCGGGGCTACCTCTCTGAAGCGGTAACCCGATTTGCTGCAATAGCACCAATCCGCCCCACTCAGGCACCGATCAGCGAACCTACCGCGGCCGACGCACCACCCGGCCGGGCCGCGCCGGGGTCATCACGCCGTTAGCCACCACCGGCTCGCCGTTGACGAGGACCCAGGGGATCCCGACCGGGTAATGATGCGGGTCGGTGAAGGTTCCGACCTCGCCGACCCGGGCCGCATCGAACAGCGTGAGATCCGCCACGCACCCCGCACGAACACAGCCTCGGTCGGTCAGGCCGAGCCGGGCGGCCGGCATCCCGGTCATCTTGTTGACGGCCTGCTCGAGCGACAGGACCCGTTCGTCGCGAACGTAGCGCCCGAGGACTCGCGGGAAGGTCCCATAGTTCCTGGGATGGACCACGCCCTCGCCGAACTTCGTGAGCTCGCCGTCGCTCGCAATCATCGTCTGGGAATGGGCCATGATCCGCCGGACATCGGCCTCGTCGATCACGTGGAACACCATGCCCGCCCCGCCCTTAAGGACCCCCTCGAGAACGAGATCGACCCCGGTTTCGGGCGTCGCGGGCAGCCCGCGCCGGACCGCCCAGTCGGCCAGCGTCTTCCCCTGCAACGACGGATCCCAGCCGACCCGCGAGAACTGCACTCGTTTGAGATCGGCTCCGCCGCGGTCATTCAAGATCAGATCGAGGACCCCGCGGCGAATGCTGTCGCGGAGGGCCGGATCGGCCAGCCGACCGCGGAGCGCCTCCGATCCGCCGGCCAACGCCCACGGCGGCACCAAGACATCGAGCCCGGTGTAACTCGCGGTATAGGGATACTGATCGATCATCACATTGGTTCCGGCCCGGCGGGCCGAATCGACCATAGCAAGGGTGACAACGCTCTTACCCCAGCCATGGCGGCCCACGGCCTTGTGATGGGTAAGGACGACCGGAATCTTGGCCTGGCGGCCAATCTCCAGCGCCTCGGCGACCCCCTCGATCAAGCCCACGCCCTCCTCGCGGAGGTGGGACGTGTAAATACCGCCCCGCGCCGCGGCCACCTTCGAAAGCGCAATCACTTCACCGGTATTCGAGTACACCCCCGGCACATAGCGAAGCCCGGTGCTGAGGCCGAACGCGCCGTGGGCCATGGCCTCCGTCACCATAGCTTCCATCCGGGCCAACTCGGCCGCGGTCGGGGCTCGGTTGTCGGTGGCCATCACGGTCCGTCGGATCGTGTTGTGCCCAACCAGATAGGCGACATTGATCCCAAGGCCGGCCCGATCGGCGGTGTCGAGATAGGGGCCGAGCGGAAACGGCCCGCCGCCGTCCGGTCCGCCTAACGCAAGCGTGACGCCTTGACGGACATGGCTCTCGGCGGCGGGCAATCGCAACAACGGTTCGAGATGGGCGTGAAGATCGATGAACCCGGGCGCCACCGTGAGCCCCGTCGCATCGATGACTTGGGTGGCGTCGGCCGGATCGAGACCACCTCGTTCCACCCGGACAATCCGAGTACCGACCACCGCCACATCGGCCCGATACCCGGTAGCTCCGGAGCCGTCGACCACGGTACCCCCACGGACCAGGACGTCGTACGGCGGAACGTTCCGGCCGGCAGGTTGGGGCAGAGCGCCGGTTCTGGCCGCGACGACCCGGTCGAGCAACGCCCAGTACTGGGCATGCGGTACCCCGGCGTTGCCGGGCCGCGGCATCGTCTTGTGGGCGACGACCAAATCCAACTTCGGAATCACGGTGAGGTACTGGCCCACCGCGCCGATTCCGGAATAGGCGCCTTGGTAGGGACCGCTGTTCCAGGCGCCGTCGAACGGCCACCAGAGGTAGCCGTACCCGAACCGGCCCCGCCGGTTGACGGCCGGTTGCATGTCGGCGACCCGGGTGACCGCCCCCGTACTGGCCCGCACCCAATCGGCCGGAACGACTTGGGCCCCGGCCCAGTTGCCACCCCTGAGCATCAGGTAGCCGATCCGCGCCATGTCACGGGTCGAGAACCACATCGGATACGCCGGATGGATCGATCGAGTGGTGTCGCCCTCTTTTCGTTGCAGATCCCGACGCCAATCCTGCATCCCGAGCGGGCGAGCCAGATCCGCTTCGACCGCATCGTAGAGGTTCCGCCCAGTCTGACGTTCGTAAATCGTACCGAGGGCGTTGAAATCCCAATTGTTGTAGAGAAAGAAGCTGCCGTGCCGCTTCGAACCGCGGGGCGGAGCTTGGGCAAGGTCGTCCCCGGGGTATGAGGCCTCGTGAAAGACCCCGGACCGGGCGCTGAGGAGATCCTGGACTGTGGCTTCGCGCTCGGTCGACAAGAGCCCGCCGCGGTCGTCGATCCCGAGTTGCGCCAGCGTCTGGCTGGTGTCGACCCGGCCCCGGGCCTGGTCGATGCCATACAGCATCGAGAGTACACTCTTCCGAACCGAAGCGATGTAACTCTGGGTGGTGAGGTCGCCGTAGCCGAGCACCACCCGGCCGCCTTCGACCACCAGCATCGCCGTGGTGTTCATCCGTGCCACCGTGGCTCGAACGGTGTCGAGCCCCGCGGCGCTCCATCCGGCTGCCACCGGGTCAGCCAATCGCTCCCAGTCTCCGGTTGGAAAGACCGCCGGCCCTCGGGTGGTGAGAACCGAGGGGGCCGGTGCCGATCGGGCACATCCAGCCGCAACTGAGGCGGCCACCACGATCACCAGTCGTGCGCTCATGCTGAGTCTCCTCGACGAGTCACCAGGGTTACGACACCAGCCACCAGCAGGTTCACCAGCAGGGCGACGAATCCGATATTGAGATCTTGAACCCAGGTCGGTGCTCCCGGCAGCAGCGTCGCCACCTTGACTTGGCCGAGGGTGATCCACGCCACGGTGAGTTCGCCCGCGATCAGCCCCGCGATCGCGCCCGCAGTGGTCAATGGATTCCGGGGCAGCAACGAGCAGATCAGCGACGGGAACAGTTGGGTCACCAGAGAATAGCCCATCAACAGCAAGGCGACGATGCTATTGCCGCCTTGAAAGGTGAACCACAGGGCGGCGGCCGCGACGACCGGCACCAAACCCTTCGCCAACCTGGCGATCCGAGGGTCATCGGCGCCGACGCCGCCATACACGACGTTCTTGGCCAGGACGGTCGATGCGGCCATCAAGATCATCGACCCGGGTACCAACGCGGTGAGCACCCCGGCGGCCCCAATGACGCCAACCAGCCACGGATCAAAGGTCCGGACGCTGACCCGAAGCAGTGCCAGGTCCGCGTCGGTGCCGGTCAGACCCGGCACGGTGAGCAACGCCGCAAAGCCGACGAAGAAGATGAACAGCATCACCAGTTGATAGAGCGGCATTACGATCGCGTTTTTTCGGAAGGTGTCGGCGCTCTTGGCTGAGTAGATCGATCCGAAGGTATGGGGCCACATATAGAAGCCGAGCGCGGTCAAGACCACGGTGCTCGCAAACCATGAGGCACTTTGGCCAGTGGTAGGGAGGGTCAGAAACCCGGGTTGGGCCGCCTCGATCTGATCGAACATCGGCCCGATGCCCCCGTGCAGCGTGGTCGGGAGGTAGAGCCCGAGGAAGATCGCCACCCCCAGAATCAAAATGTCCTTGACGACGGCGGTCCAGGCCGAGGCATGAATGCCCGACACCATCACGTAGGCCACGACGCCGATGACCCCGAGCCAAATCGCCGCCGGGGACGACACGGCCCCGTACGAGGCCTCGCTCACGATGAGGCCCAGGCCTTTGAGCTGGAGGACCAGATAGGGAATCATCGCGATGACGCCGACGATCGCGACCAGGGTCCCAAACAGCGGGCTCCGATACTTGTGGACGAAGAAGTCGGGCTGCGACACTAAGTCGTGATTCCGGGCATACCGCCACACCGCCGGTGCGATCCAATAGCTGGTGATGTACGCCAGCGCGCCGTAACAGAGGATATAGAAGGCCGGGGCCCCGCGGCCGTACGCCCATCCGCTCGCGCCAAGAAAGGTGAACGTCGTGTAGATCTCGCCGGCCAGGAGCAGGAACATCAGCACCGCGCCGAAGGCCCGGCCGCCGACCGCCCACTGGGCCAGGTTCATGGCCTTGCCCCGCCGGGCCCGAAGGCCCAGACCGAACGCCAGCGCGAAGGTGGCGCCGATCACCACCAGGGAGGCGTTCACGCCCCGGTCGACCGGTTATCGAGGCGATAGACGAGCCACATGACGCCACTGGTGGCCACGACCCAAAACACGATCCACGCCAGCAGGAACGGCAATCCGAGGATTCGGGGCTCCAGCCGGTTGGCAAACCAGCCACTGCCGATCAGCGCCACCGCCGGGATCAGCGGCAGCAGGTGATGGGCCCTCATCCGAGTACGTCGAGCGCCACCGCAACGAACAGCCGGAGCGACTGATCGAGGCTGGTTTCGTCGATATCGAAGCGGGGGTGATGATGGGGATAGACGATGCCCCGGGCCACATTGCCGCCGCCGGTATAGAAGAAGGTCCCGGGGGCCTTTTCGAGAAACGCGGAAAAATCCTCCCCGCCCATATTGGGCGGCAGGGTCACCACCCGCTCTTCTCCGAACAAGCCCCTCGCGACCGCGGCGAGCCGGGCCGTGACCTGGGGGTCGTTGATGACCGGGCGATAGCCGTCCTGCCAAGCAAACTCATACTCGGCGCCGTGAGCTTCGGTGATGCCTTTGACGATCCGCTCCATATCCTTCGGGATCTGGGCCCGGAGCGCCGTGTCGAAAGTCCGAACCGTGCCGACCAGCTTGGCTTCTTCGGGAATCACGTTGTGGGTAGTGCCGGCATGGAATTGGGTCACACTCAGCACGGCCGGTTCGATCGGATCGACCACGCGGGACACGATGGTCTGGAACGCCATCACGATCTGCGCCGCCACCGGAATTGGATCGATCGTTTCGTTCGGCTTGGCGGCATGCCCGCCTCGGCCCCGGACGGTCACGAAAAACGTATCGGGGGCCGCCATCATCGGGCCTTCCTTAACCCCGATCTGTCCGTGCTCGAGGGTGGCCCACACATGTTGGCCGATGACGAGGTCGACCCCGTCCATCACGCCGGCATCGACCATCGATTGGGCCCCGCCCGGCAAAACCTCCTCGGCGTGCTGGAACAGAAACCGGAGTTCGCCATTCAGGGCGTCGCGGCGCCCGGTGAGGATCTTGGCCACGCCGAGCAGCACTGCTGTATGACCGTCGTGGCCACACGCGTGCATCACGCCGGGGGTGGTGGAGACGAATTCGTGCCGGTTCTCCTCCTGAATCGGGAGCGCGTCCATGTCGGCGCGGAACGCCAGGGTTGGGCCGGGCCGGCCGGTGACGAGCCGAGCCATCACGCTGGTGGCCGTCGGCCGGGAGATCTCGAGTCCCCCGAACGATCGGAGGGCCTCCTCGACGAAACGGGACGTTTCAGTCTCGTGAAACGACAGCTCGGGATGGCGATGCAGGTGGCGGCGCCAGGCGATTACTTGATCGCGGAGGGCATCGGCCACCGAATCGAGGGCGGAGACGGTCATGGTTGCCTTGGTTTGCAGAGGGACCAGGAAAGGGTAGCCCGGGACGTCGCCCCACGCCAGCCGCCCGGTGGCAACGATTTGAACCGCACCGGGGTCTAAGCCCGTATCGAAACCAGCGGCATGGAGCATGACTGATGATGAAGCGTTGCTTGGCGGCAGGATGTGCCGCCGTGCTGGCCCTAGCAGGTGTCACCGAATCGGCAGCCCAGACCTCGATGCCCGGCGCCGCCCTCCGCGGCGGTGGAGGGCCGAGCGCCGTGGCTCGGGCCACCCGAACCATCGTAGCGCCGAAGATCGACGGCCTGCTGAACGACCCGGCATGGCAGAACGCCCAGCCGATCAGCGGCTTCCTGCAGCGCGACCCCGACGAGGGCCGGCCGGCGACGGAAGCCACGGAAGTCCGGGTCCTCTACTCCGACGATGCCCTCTGGATTGCCGTTCGGGCCTCCGACTCCAAGGCGGCCAGCATCGTCGCCATTCTTTCCCGGCGCGACGAGCCGTCGCCATCGGACGAAGTGACCGTGATGATCGACTCGTACCGAGACCGGCGCACCGGCTTTGCCTTCACGGTCAACGCCGCCGGGGTCAAGCGCGACGCCTACCTCTACGAGGACACCAATCGCGATGATCGCTGGGACGCGGTCTGGGACGCCAAGGCCAGCGTCGATTCCACCGGGTGGTCGGCCGAGTTCAAGATTCCGTTCAGTCAAATCCGATTCTCGGTGTCGGCCAGCCAGACCTTCGGGTTCAACGTGTCGCGCCGAATCTCCCGAAACAACGAAACCCAATTCTGGCGCCTGGTTCCCCGGCAATCGTCGGGTTTCGTCTCGCTGTTCGGCGAGCTGACCAACCTCGACGGGATCGAGCCCCCCCGCCGGCTCGAGTTGCTCCCCTACACCGCCGCAACGAACCACTCGCAGGCGGCCGTTGCCGGCAATCCGTTCGCGCCGGGGGTGACCCGGCGCGCCAGTTTCGGCGGCGACGTGAAGGTCGGCCTCACCTCGGCCCTGACGCTCACGGCCACCGTCAATCCCGATTTCGGCCAAGTCGAGGCCGATCCGGCCGTCGTCAACCTCTCGGCCTTCGAGTCGTTCTTCGCCGAACGTCGTCCCTTCTTCACCGAGGGTCTCGACCTGTTCCGGTTCCGGCTCGCCGACGGTGACGGCGATGGCTCGTCGGAAGAGCTCTTCTACACCAGACGGATCGGACGGGCTCCCCAGGGAGGCGCCGATCCCCGCGGCGGTTTCGCTCAACTCATCGACCGGACCACTATCCTCTCGGCCGCCAAGGTATCCGGCAAGACCAGGAGCGGATGGTCGCTCGGCATGTTAGGCGCCCTGACGGACCGGGAAGACGCGCAGGTCCTGAGCGGGACCGGGCAACGGTTTGCCGACGCCGTCGAGCCGCGCACGGGCTATGGCGTGGCCCGAATCCAGAAAGAGCTCCGGAACGGCCAGACGGTGATTTCCCTGTTTGGAACGTCGGTCACCCGTTCGCTGCCCGACAACCTCGGCTGGCTTCATTCGAGCGCCTCCACCGGCGGACTCAACTGGTCCCATCGCTTCGCGGCCAATACCTACCAACTGAGCGGCCGGCTCTCCGGAAGCCTGGTTCGCGGGAGCCCCGAGGCATTGCTCCTCACTCAACAATCGTCGGCCCGGTACTTCCAGCGGCCCGACAACGACTACGCCGAGCTCGATTCGACCCGCACCTCGCTCCGCGGCTTCGATCTGGGGCTGAATGCCGGCCGCACGGCCGGCAAGTTCCGGTGGAACGCGAATGTCTCGGCCCGATCGCCGGGCTTCGAGGTCAACGACCTGGGATACATGCGGGAAACCGATTTTCTCGGCCAGAGCATTTGGCTCAATCGGCGGTGGCTCGAACCGGGCAAGGTCTTCCGTCGGTTCAACCTCAACGTCAATCAGTGGTCGTCCTACACCTTTGGTTGGGACCGCCGGAACCTGGGCGGCAACCTCAATCTGAACTACACCCTGCTCAACTACTGGAACGGCTGGATGGGCCTCAACCGGAACCTCGGCGGACTGTCCCCAACCGCCCTCCGAGGCGGCCCGGCATTCATCAAGCCCCCGCAAACCAACGGATGGTTCGGCTTCGAAACCGACAGCCGAAGAGCGTTTCGCACCGGAGGCAACGGATGGGGCTATAGCGAGGATGAGACCGGATCGTGGGGTTACGGGGTCAACCTCAACTTCTCCTGGCGCCCATCGCCCAACGTCGACTTGAGCGCGTCGCCCGGCCTCAACCAGAGCCGCGACGCCTGGCAGTACTTCAGAGAAGCCCGGGTGGCGGCGGCACCCGAGTACGTCCTGGCGGGCCTAAACCAGACCACCGCCTCGATGACGATTCGGTCCAGCGTGACGTTCAGCCCGACCCTATCGCTCCAGCTCTACGCCCAGCCCTTCGTCGCCAGCGGCACCTGGGACTCCTTCAAGCGGGTCATCGCCCCCCGGGCCGACCGCTTCGCCGACCGGCTCGAGGCTTTGGGACCCGACCGGGCCTCCCGCGACCCGAACGGTGCCGTCCGGATCGACGTGGACGGTAACGGAACCCGGGACCTCACCGCGGACAACCCGGATTTCACCTACCTCTCGTTCCGCTCCAACTTGGTCATTCGCTGGGAGTACAGCCTCGGCTCGACCCTGTTCCTGGTCTGGCAACACGGCCGGAGGGGCTCCGACGCCGATGGCCGCTTCCGCTTCGGGGAGCGTCTCGGCGACCTGTTCCGGAGCCCCGCCGACAACGTTCTCCTCGTGAAGCTCAACTACTGGTTGGGTTTGTAGCTCGGCACTCGGCACTCGGCGCGGGGGACAAGGCGGGTGGGTGGAGTGGCGCGTGGCCAGGGGCGAGCGGCGCGGGGCGAGCCC
>JANPEL010000216.1:0-25301 GCA_031431925.1 Gemmatimonadota bacterium
TGAACGTGGAAGGCTGGCTGCCTTGGACCACCACTTGTCCGGTCATCCCGCTGTGCCGAGTGCAATCGAAGCCATAAGTGCCGGCGATCGGGAAGATCCGGGACACGGCGTTGCCGGGTTGCTGATCCGGAATGTTGCCGCCGGTGGGCGCGGCGCCCGCAAAGGTGACGTTGTGGACCGCGCCGCTGAACTGCCAGGTCACCGTTTCGCCGGTCTGGATCGTGACGGTCGCCGGGCTGTAGGTGTTGTTCGGGGTCGTGAATACGGCCCCTCCGCTGGCCGGGCTGCTCACGGTCACGGTGACGGTGGCGCTATGGGTCACCCCGCCATCCGTCACGGTGGCCGTGATGATCGCCGACCCGGCGGCCACTCCGGTCACCACGCCGGTCGAACTCACCGTGGCGACCGAGCCGGCGTTGGTCGCGAACGCCGGAGCCGGCAGACCGGTCATGGTGGTGCCGAACTGGTCTTTGGCGGTGGCCACCAACGTCACGCTGCCACCGACCACGATCGCCGGACTGGTTGGACTCACGATGAGGGACGTGAACGCGGCGGGCTGGGTTCCGAGGACGGTGATCGTCGCCGTCATGCCGGCGTGCCGGGTGCATTCGTACGGGTAGCTGCCGGCGGTCGGAAACACCCGGGTGACCCGGCTCCCGGGATTTCGGTCAGAGATGTTGCCGGCCGGGGGAGCGCCGGACGCGAAGGTGACGTTGTGGATCGCCCCGGAAAACTCCCAGGTGACGGAATCGTTGGCTTGAATGGTCAAACTCGCGGGCAGGAATGAGGTCCCGGGGGTGGTCACGATGTTCTGGCCGCCGGCAGCCGGTGGGGCGGACACCTCGATGGTCGCCGTCCCGGATTTCGAACTGCCCTGCCAGGTGACCGTTGCCGTGAGGGTCGTGGCGCCCGCGGCGAGCCCGGTTACCACGCCCTGGACATCGACCGAGGCCAAGGCTGGGTCGGCCACTTGGTACCGCACGTCCCCGCCGGCAATCGGATGTCCGAGTTGGTCGGTGGCGACCCATTGGATTTGGAGCCGCTGGCCGACGCCCAGGGTGACGACGTTAGGGAGAACTTGGACCGCGGAGATCACCGATTGGCCCCCGGTGATCGAGGGAGGGGCCGCACCGCCACCGCCACAGCCCGCCAGAGCAACTATCGCCAAACCACCGACCGCCCGCTGCATCACGACTCCCGCCGAATAAGGGATCAAGCTCTCCGTGGTCCCATGAAGGGTTCATGAACCCGGCCGGAGGAAACCGAGTGAGGCCGGCAGGATTCGCAAGCTCGGGACCGGACTTTCGAGGACGGGGAAGAGATGGCTAACACATTGGGCGCCGACCGCTTAGCTACGCGGTGGCGCCTCGTGGATCGTCAGGGGTGTGGATCGAATCGATATGCCCGTGCCGTTTCGTTGCACCGGCTCGGAGGGGGAGCCGCTAGATCCCGGACGACAGTCCACCATCGATCGGGAGTGCGATACCGGTGACATACGACGCGGCATCAGAACAAAGCCACGTCACCGCTTGCGCCACCTCGTCGGGGTTCCCGCCCCGCCCGGGCACCTTCGAGCGGAACCAGTCTTCCACGCCCGGAATCGCAAAGGCCCGCTCGATCATCGGCGTCATGATCATGCCGGGGCAGACGACATTGATCCGGATCCCGTGGTCCCGGTATTGGAGCGACGCCGACTTGGACAACCCGATGACGCCGTGCTTGCTCGCCGAGTAGGCGGGGCTTCGGACGTACCCGGTGAGCCCCGCCACCGAGGAATCGTTGACGATGGCTCCGCCCCCTTGGGTCAGCATCTGGATGATCTGGTACTTCATCCCAAGCCAGACGCCTTTCAGGTTCACGTCGATCATCCGGTCCCAATCCGCCTCGGTCACCTCATGGAGGAGGGCCCCGCCGGAGACGCCCGCGTTGTTGAAGGCGCAATCGAGTCGCCCGTAGGCGGCCACCGTCTTCTTGACCACCGCCTCGGCATCGGCCGCGTGGACGACGTCGGTCGCGACGAACATCGCCTCGCCGCCGTTGCCGCGGATTTCGGCGACGGTCGCTTCGCCTTCCGCGGCTCGGCGGGCCGCGATCACGACGCGGGCCCCCTGTTCGGCAAACCGGAGCGCCGTGGCTTTGCCGATCCCGGAGTTGCCACCGGTAATCAGCGCGACTTTTCCTTCGAAGGGTTTCGGCATAGCAGAGAACCTATCGTCACGGCGTCAGAGGCGCCACGAGCAGGGCGGGCCCCGGCGTGCGGTTCCGGTTTCGACTAGTTTACCGGCGTCTCCAACCACCAATATCTCATGCGTAGCTTCCTTCTTGCCTCGACCCTCCTGGTGTCGTTGCTGCCCTCGCTCGTGGCGCAGGTTCCGCGCACCGAACGGCGGCGGTGGATCGCGCCCAGTACGAACACCACCGACGACCCGCGCCGGATCCCGATCCCCGCGGGCCTCTACGCCCCGAAGGGCACCCTGGTCCTCAAGGGCGGCCGGCTCTGGGACGGCACCGGTGCCGTGGCCCGAGCCGCCACGGTCGTCATCACCCGCAATCAGATCTCGGCCATCCTGCCGCCGACGAGCACCGATTGGCCCAAGGATGCCCGGGTCATCGACGTGTCCGGCAAGACCGTGATGCCGGGCCTGATCGACCTTCATACCCACATCGATTACCGCCTGCCGGGTAACTCGGACGCCAGGGCCCGAAGCCGGGCCGACGGTGCGCTTCGGGGCGCCGAGCGGCTCCGGTACTACATCGAGAGCGGGATCACCTCGCTCCGCGACACCGGCTCTGATGGCGAGACGCCGTTCCTGCTCAAGGAATGGGTCACCGAGGGTCGGCTGGTCGGGCCCCGGATCTTTGCCGCGGGCAACGTGATTGCGGGGCAGGGCGGCCATGGCAACGAGCCCGACATTGCGGGCGGCCAGTACCTGGCCGGCGTCCGGGTGGCGACGGGGCCCGCTGATTGGCGGAACGCGGTTCGCGAGCAGGTGGCCCGGGGCGCCGACTTCATCAAGGTGACCAGCCACTTTTCCGAGGAAGAGATCCAGGCGGCCGTCGCCGAAGCCCATGACCTCGGCTTGAAGATCACGGCCGACGCCGAGACGTTCTATATCGAACGGGCGGTCCGGGCCGGTGTCGACATGATCGAGCATCCGCTCCCCCGGACCGACGAAACCATCCGCCTGATGGCCGAGAAGGGTGTCCAGTCGGATGCGACCCTGATTCCGTATCAGATCATCTTCCGGCTGAGTGGCGGGTATTTCGGATCGCAGAGCCGGCGGTTCACCTTCTCGGATTCGGCCAACATAGCCCTGGTCAAGAAGATGAAGGATGCCGGCGTCACGTTAGGCATCGGCACCGATCTGGTGGTGGACTGGTTCCGGTACCTTCCGTGGCCGTACCACGAAGAGATGCGGAACTTCGTCCGGGTTGGCTACACCGTGCCAGAGGTGCTGGGCATCGCCACCCGGGTCAATGCCCAGATGCTCGACATGGGAGACAAGCTCGGGACCCTCGAGGTCGGCAAGCTCGCCGATGTGCTGGTCCTGAACGGCAACCCCGACGAACGCCTCGACGACATCGCCAAGGTGGACATCGTGATCCGGGACGGCCGGGTTCAGGTTCAGGGCGGCCAGATCGTCTACCCGCGCCACGAGCCGATGGCGCCTCCGGGCCAGGCCGCGGCGGCCGGCGCCGACATCAAGCGATAGGACGGAACGATGCGACCGTTCGAATGGATCATTGCGCTGGTGGTGGCGGCAATCCTGTGGCAATGGGTCAGGGGACGCCGGGCCCCGTTTGCGCTCGGAGCCATCGGGGTTGTCTTGGTGGCCGCGAGCCTGCTGATCGAGGGACAACGGGCCGCGATGTGGCCGGCCTACCTCATCGTCTTGGTGGCGCTGGTGCAGTCCCTCCGTCGCCCGGTCGCTCCCCCGGTCCGGGGTGGCTTCGTCAAGCGGGGCCTCCGGGGGCTCGGCGCCCTGATTGCCCTAGTACTCGGGGTTGGCCTCCCATGGCTGTGGCCGGTTCTCAAACTGCCGGCGCCGACCGGTCCGCACCGGATCGGGACGGCGTGGTTGGTGGTTCGCGATTCCACGCGGCAGGAACGGTTCAGCGCGACGCCTGGGGCGGTTCGGGAGTTCCCGGTCAAGATTTGGTACCCGGCCTCGGCGGAGGCTACGGGCCGGCTGGCGGAGTACGCCGCACCGGAAGCCGTGTCCGCCGTGGCGCCGTTACTGCTCGCCCGCCAGATGCGACTGGTCCGGACCCATGCGATCGTCGGGGCACCGATGGCCGAGGGGCGGGCACCGGTGGTGATTTTCTCCCATGGGTATGGCGGCTACGCCGAGCAGAATACCCCGCAGATGGAGGAGCTGGCCAGCCGAGGCTATCTGGTGGCCAGCATTGCCCATCCGGGAGAGGCCGGTTGGGCGCCGTTTCCCGATGGGCGCGGGGTCCGTTTCGACACCGGCCTCACCAATGCCGCTCGCCGGCGGCTGGCCAAGAACCCGGGCAAGGCACCCGACCCAGCGCGGCTGATGGACAGTCTGTCTCGGGAGTTGGCGGTGCCCGACCGGACCGAGCGGCTCGCTAATTTTCGGAAGTTCCTCGAGTTGAGCGACGAGCCGCTCCGGAGCCAGAGCGTGAACGAATGGGCGCTCGATACTAAGGCCCTGGTCGACCTGCTGGGTGAACTCTATGCCGGCCACGCGAAGTCGCCGTTCATGGGGAAACTCGACCTGGAGCATCTTGGCGTGTTCGGAATGTCGTACGGCGGCGCCACGGCCGGTGAATTCTGCCGTCAGGACCATCGATGCCGCGCGGCGATCAACATCGACGGCGGCCAGTACGGAGGCCTGATCGACGACTCCTTGATGGTGCCGCTCTTGATCATCGGGAGTGAGCAGGCCATTGCCGTTCACGGTCCGGTCCTCGATCTGGCCAGGGGGCCGGCCTTCCTTGCCCGGGTCCCGGCCACCACCCACATGGGGCTCTCCGACGCGACGTTGCTGAGTCCGGTGCTGTTCCGGTGGATCGGGTTCACCGGCACGCTCGACCCTGATCGGCGGGAAGCGATCATGTCCGACTTCATCGTGGGATTCTTCGAGAAGTATTTGATGCAGCGATCGCCGGAGCTGTTCGACGGCCTGGCCGCGAAGTACCCCGAGGTCGCCGTGACGAAACGAAACGTTCCCTAAGGAAAACCCTCCATGATTCAGCAGATCAGCGCCTCACTCGGGGCGCTGGCCGTCGCCGCAAGCCTGGCGATGGCTCAATCCCAAATGTCCCCGGCCGTCTACGCCAAGGCCGAGCGGATGCTCTCCCGGAACGCCGACGGGCTGGTGCTTCGGGACAAGATCACCCCTCAATGGATTGGCGGCTCGGATCGGTTCTGGTACCGGGTTACGACTGAACGGGGCAGCGAGTTCATCTATGTCGATCCAGTCAAAAAGGTCCGCCGGCCGGCCTTCGATCACGGCCGGCTGGCCGGGGCGCTGGCCCGAGCCGCCGACACCGCGGTGGTCGCCGATTCTCTTCCGTTCCAGACGATCGAGTGGCAGGAGGACGGGAAGGCGACGCGGATTCAGGTCGGGCTCCGGGGCAAATCCTGGCGCTGCGATCTCGGGGTCTATCGGTGCGACTCCGTGGCAACGCCCAAACCCGATCCCAATGAGCTTCCCTCTCCGGACGGAAAGTGGGCGCTCTCTCTCAAGGATCACAATCTCTGGGTCCGGCACACCGTGACCGGCGAACGCCGCGCCCTCACCACCGACGGCGCCGCCCGGCATGAGTATGGCGGCAACACCGAGGCGAACACGACCTGGGTCACCGCCGCCCGAGCCGGATTCCCGGCCCCGCCGTTCGCGCTGTGGTCGGCGGACTCGAAACGGGTGCTGGTCCAGAAGATCGACCAGCGGCGCGTGCCGGAGTTGCACCTGCTGCAATCGGTCCATGAGGGCGGAGTCCGGCCGAAGCTCTGGTCGTTTGCCTTCCCGATGCCGGGCGACTCGGTTGCCCACGCCACTTGGTGGATCTTCGAACCGGCTGCCGGGCGGGCCACGATGGCGGATGCGCCGCCGATGGAAACGGCCTTCCAGCCGTCGCTCGGGTTCCAGGAGGCGTGGTGGGCGGATTCCACCGGCACGACCGCCTACTACATCGAGCACGAGCGGGGCGTGAAAGCCTGGTGGCTCAAGTCCATCGATGCCGCCACCGGAAAGACCCGGACCCTCGCGGAGGAACGGGGACCGACGCTCACTGAGGCGGCGCCGCAGTTAGGCGCCAAGCCCCTGGTCCAGGTTACTCGGGACGGGAAGGAAATCATCTGGTACTCGGAGCGGGATGGTTGGGCCCATCTCTATTTGCTCGATGCGGTCACCGGCCGGGTCAAGAACCAGATCACCAAGGGCGAGTGGGTGGTCCGCGAGTTGGTTCGGGTCGATGAGGCTGCGCGGAAGCTGTGGTTCTTGGCCGGCGGCCGCGAGCCGGGCCGGGATCCGTATCTCCCTCATCTCTATTCGATCGGGTTCGACGGCACCGGCCTGACCCTGCTTTCGTCGGAAGACGCGAACCATCAGATCACGCTCGGACCCCGGGGCGAGTGGGCCGTGGATCGCTTCAGCCGGCCCGATCTCGCGCCGGTCACCGTGGTCCGGTCGCTCGATGGCAAAACGGTGCTCCCGCTGGAGCGGGCCGACCTGACACGGTTGCTCGCGACCGGATGGCGGTGGCCGGAGCGCTTCACCGCCAAAGCGGCCGACGGCGTCACCGACGTGTACGGCCTCATCGTCAAGCCGGCCGACTTCGACGCCTCGCGGAAATACCCCGTGGTCGAGGAGATTTACCCCGGGCCCCAGGCCAACCAGGTGCTCAAACGCTTCGAGGCCGGGGGCGACCTCCGAGCGTTGGCGGAACTTGGCATGGTCGGGTTCCAGGTGGACGGGCGGGGCACCCCGTTTCGTTCCAAAGCCTTCCACGACTACTCGTACGGGCGCCTCGAGAACGGCGGCGGACTCGAGGATCACCTCGCGGCATTCCAGCAGATCGCGCCGAGCCGGCCGTATCTCGATTTGACCAAGGTCGGGATCTTCGGGCACTCGGGCGGCGGGTTTGCCTCGGCGCGGGCCATGTTCCTCTATCCCGATTTCTACAAGGTGGCGGTGTCGTCGGCGGGGAATCACGACCAGCGGGGTTACCTCTCGCTCTGGGGCGAGACCTATCACGGGATGCCGAAGGGCGACAACTACGCGGCCCAAGCCAACCCGTCGATTGCCAAGAACCTCAAGGGCAAACTCCTGCTGGCGTTCGGCGAAATGGACGACAACGTGCCGCCGGCGTTGACCCTCCAGGTCATCGATGCGTTGACCCGGGCCAACAAGAGTTTCGACCTGATGATCGTGCCGAACGGCTCGCACGCGATGATGGCCAATATGTATTTTCGCCGCCGGCGGTGGGATTATTTCGTCGAGCATCTGGTCGGCCAGCAGCCGCCAGTGAATTACCTGATCAAGACCCCGAGCGAATATCCCGGCCTCGACGGGTCCCAGCCATAGGGGGTCGCCCCGGGCTGGTCGTCAGGGGGCGGCCGTCTTCACGGTGGTGGTGTCTCGCTTCTTCGCGGCGACGACCATCGCGGCCACGTCCGCGAGCAGCCGCTTGGCGTCGTACACGATCCCGTCCTTGATGGTGTACTTGACCCCGCCCACCCGAATTGGTTGGTTGGTCCGGTCGTCCACTTTGAACGCGCCGGTGCCGTACAACACCTTGAGGTTGTGGAGCGGATTCTCCGGGACGAGGACCAAGTCGGCGAGCATCCCGACCTTGACGGCTCCGAACTCGGGCGCCTTGCCTTTCGGCTTCATGATGGCCTCGGCGCCACAGAGGGTGGCCGCCCGGATCACTTCGAGCGGACTGAAGCCGGCTTCCTGGAGCAGTTCGAGTTCCCGGATGTATTCGAATCCGTAGAGCTTGTAAATGAAGCCGGAGTCGGACCCGGTGCAGACCTTGCCGCCCCGGTTCTTGTACTCGTTGAGAAATTGCATCCAGAGCCGGTAATTGTTTTTCCACTCGATTTCGTCCTGGGTCGTCCAGTCGAACCAGAACGAGCCATGGGCCGCCCGGTTGGGCTGGTAGAACCGCCACAGCGACGGCAACGTGTACTTCTCATGCCACTCGGCGGTCCGGGCCCGCATGAAATCGCGGGTCCCTTCGTAGATCGTTAGGGTCGGTGAAAAAATGAAATCGACCGCCAGGAACTTGTTCATCACGTCGTTCCACTTGGGCGACCCGGGCACCGCGGCCTGTTTCCAGAGCCGCCCCGCCTGGCCGAAGCGGTGGGACTCGTCCTGGTAGTTGTAGTCGTCGGGGTACGCCTGCACCGAGCGGTCTTCGAACAACGATTCCGGCAGTCCGTACCAATGCTCGAGGGTCGTCAAGCCGGCCGTGGCGGCCTGGAGTCCGTTGAACCGGGCCACCATCATCTGGCTTAAATGGGCCGCCACGCCAAGGCCGTTGGCACGGGCTTCGTTCAGGAGCGTCGTCATCAGCTCGGGGTCGAGCGCTTCGATTTTGAAGCCGTCCACGCCCTTGCCCTTGGCCCAGGCGACGAAGCGACGGAAATCGTCCGGGGTATCGAGGCGACCGGAATACCGGCCGAGGACCTGGAGACCAGCCGCGCCGACGGATTGCACGGCCACGATGTAGGGGAAGATCCGGGGCGCGACGACCCGATTTGCCGCGCTCCGGGCCTGGGATTCCAGGCACCAGTCGACGCCGTTGAGGCATCCCGGATCCCGAATCGTGGTTACCCCGTGGGCCATCCAGAGCTTGTAGACATATTCCAGCGGAGTGCCTTGGTCGACCCCGCCCTGGTGGGCGTGGGTGTCGACAAATCCGGGCATCACGTACATCCCGGTGGCGTCGATCTCCTTGGTGGCCCCTTGCGGCCGTCCGGCGGGATCAATCGGAAGCTTGGGGTAGCCGACTCTAAGGACCTCGGTGATCCGATTCCCTTCGATCACGATGTCGGTGGGTCCGAAGGGCGGGGCCCCGGTCCCGTCGATTACCGTGGCGCCCCGGATGATCAGCCGCCGAAACGGCCCCTCGCCTTCGCCGGCCCCGCGGTCAGGGGCCTGCGCCATCGTTCGGCTTTGGGCCGTCAGGAGAGCCGGCCGGCCCAGGAGACCCGTGAGCGCCACCGTCACCAGCCATTGCATCCGTCTCATCGGTTCCATTCCTTAATTTTTCCGGGTACGGCCGCTATCCTCGCGCCGCGTCTCCATGGTATGCTATAAGTATTCGGCGGGTTTGGGGGTGTCAACAGGGCCGGCCTCGAGAGCAGCCGACCGGCACCGAACCAGGGAGCCCTCCATGCCCGACCGCCACGATAGCGCGATCTGCGCCCACCAACCAACGAGCCATGACTACGACGATTGAATTTGTGGCCGCCTTGCTTGCGGTTCAGCAGCCCCAGATGCCCGCCGCCACCTATGCCCGGGCCGAGCGGATGCTCCCGACCGGCGGAGTGGCCGGGCTGGTCCTTCGGGACAAGATCGCCCCCCAATGGATTGCCGGCACCGATCGCTTCTGGTACCGGGTTACCACCGAGCGGGGTAGCGAGTTTATCTACGTCGATCCGGCCCGAAGGATCCGCCGGCCGGCCTTCGATCACGGCCGGCTGGCCGCGGCGCTGGCGAAGGCGGCCGATACCGTGGTGGTCGCCGATTCCCTCCCGTTCACCACCCTGAAATGGCAGGAGGAAGGGAAGGTCACCCGGGTCGAGGTTGGCCTTCGGCGGAAGTCCTGGGGCTGCGACCTGGGTACCTATCAGTGCGATGCCGTGGCCGTGACCAAGCCAACGACCGGGCCTAACGACCTCCCGTCCCCGGACGGGAAGTGGGCGCTCTTCCTTGAGAACCACAATCTCTGGGTCCGGAACCTCGCCACCGGCGAACGGCGTACCCTCACCACCGACGGCACCGAACTCAACGAATACGCCGGCTACCTCGGCTCGAGCACCGAATGGGTCACCAGCGTTCGGACCGGCAATCGCGCCCCGCCGGTCGCTCGGTGGTCGGCCGACTCGAAACGGGTCTTGGCCCAGCAGGTCGACCAGCGCCAAGTGCCGGAGATCCACTTGCTCCAGTCGATCCACGACGGCGGCGTCAGGCCCAAGCTCTGGTCGTTCCGCTACCCGATGCCGGGCGACTCGATGTCCCGCGGCACCTGGTGGATCTTCGACATCCCGACGGGCCGCGCCATCGCCGCCGATGCCCCGGCGATGGAAGTCCCGATGGTGCCCCTGCTGCAGTTTGGCGAGGCATGGTGGGGCGATTCGGCCGGCACGACGGCGTACTACGTGGAGCGTGGGCGGGGGGCCCGAGCCTGGTGGCTCAAGGCCATCGATGCCGCCACCGGGCGGACCCGGACGGTGGGCGAAGAGCGCGGGGCGATGCTGGTCGAACCGGCCGCATCGCTCGGCGGGTCGCCGATGAGCCGCGTTACCCCAAACGGCAAGGAAGTGATCTGGTATTCGGAGCGCGACGGCTGGTCCCATCTCTATCTCATGGATGCGGAGACCGGACAGATCAAGCATCAGATTACCAAGGGCGAATGGGTGGTCCGGGGCATCGTCAAGGTCGACGAGAAGGCCCGGAAGTTCTGGTTCACCGCCTCAGGGCGGGAGCCCGGCCGCGATCCGTACCTGCTCCATCTCTACTCGATCGGCTTCGACGGTAGCGGACTGACCCTGCTCACTCCGGAACCTCTCCAGCATCAGGTCGCCTTGAGCGCGGGTGGCGGCTGGGTGGTCGACCGGATGAGTCGGCCGGACGTCGCGCCCGTGACCGTGGCCCGCTCGCTCGACGGGAAACTCGTGCTCCCCCTCGAGCGGGCCGACGTGAGCCGGCTTCTGGCCACCGGCTGGAAGTGGCCGGAGCCGTTCGTGGCGAAGGCGGCCGACGGCGTCACCGATATTTTCGGGATCCTCTACAAGCCCTCCGACTTCGACTCGACCAAGCGCTATCCGATCATCGAGGAGATCTACCCCGGTCCCCAGCGCACCAACGTACCCAAGGACTTCGTGGCCGGGAGCGATGACCAATCCCACGCCGAGCTGGGCGTGATCGGATTCCGGATCGATGGGCGTGGGACGCCGCTTCGGTCCAAGGCGTTCCACTCCTACGCCTATGGGCATCTCGAGAATGCCGGCGGCCTCGAAGATCACATCGCCGCCTACCGCCGGCTTGCGGCCACCCGGCCGTGGCTCGACCTCAACCGAGTGGGGATTTACGGGAGTTCGGGTGGCGGGTTCGGCTCGGTGCGGGCGCTGCTCGCGTATCCCGATTTCTACAAGGTGGCGGTGTCCGCGAGCGGCGACCACGACATTCGGGGCTACCTCGCTGCCTGGGGCGAGACCTACCAGGGATACCCGGCTGGAGACAATTACTTGGCGCCGGCCAACTGGACCCTGGCCAAGAACCTCAAGGGCAAGTTGCTGCTGGCCTATGGCGAGCTGGACGACAACGTTTCCCCGGCGCAGACGCTGCAGTTGATCGACGCGCTGACCAAGGCCAACAAAGGGTACGATCTCCTGGTTGCCACCAACGGATCGCACTACATGGCGGCCAACACGTACTATCGGCGGCGTCGGTGGGACTACTTCGTGGAGCACCTGATGGGCATGACGCCCCCGGACAACTACCTGATCACGGCGCCGACGGAGTTCCCCCACAGCGGGACCCACCCTCTGAATCGGTGATGAGCGAGGGTGTCCGTTGGATGGAGTCGGCGTCGCCCGAACGATCGATACCGGCTCCCGGAGGCGCCGGGTAGGTTCAGAAGACTCATTCCAAGGCCGTTGTGATGGATTCGATCGTTCCGAAGGGCCTCGCCGCTTCAAGCTTGATCCTCGTAATGGGCTGCGGAGTATCCCAGCAACAGGAAGTCGAACTTGGGGCCAATACGGCGGCCCAGGTCAGCGCCCAATTGCCGTTGATCAAAGACGCGGCGGTGGTCAACTACATCACGTCGTTAGGTAATCAGCTCGCCCGGCAGGTCGATACCCGGAACCTGACCTGGTACTTTACGGTGGTCGACAGCAAGGAAGTCAACGCCTTCGCCTTGCCGGGCGGATGGGTGTACGTCAATCGCGGGCTGATCGAGCGGGCCACCAACATGAGCGAGTTGGCCGGGGTCCTTGGTCACGAAATCGCGCATGTGACGCTCCGCCACTCGGTTCAGCAAATGCAGCAGGCTCAGGGCGCTAACGTCGGCGTGTCACTCCTCTGCACCCTGACCAAGGTTTGCGACAGCGGGGCGGGCCAGGCCGCTATCGGGCTCGGCGGCAACGCGTTGTTTGCGAGGTTCAGCCGGACCGACGAGGCCGAGGCCGACGCCGAAGGGGTCCTCAATACGGTCAAGGCCGGCCTCTCGCCGCGCGGCATCCCGGAAATGTTCAAGGTGCTCTTGAGTGAACGCCAGTCCAATCCGGGGGCGGTCGACGCTTTCTTCGCGAGTCATCCGCTGGAGGAGGACCGGATCACGGCAACCGAAGCACAAATCGCCACGTTCCCGGCGGCCCAGATCCAGCGACTCACCAAGGACACCCAGGCGTTTCAGACCTTTCGGCGCCGGTTGCTCGCCCTGCCGCCTTCACCACCGCCCAAGAAGCCCTGAACCCCTGAAGGTGTACCCCGGTTGTCAGCGTAACCCTCCCGGCACCACCGGGAGGATGATGCGCGATCCCGTTGCCCCCCCCGTCACCACCGATAGCGTCGCATTCCCGTCAGCCGGCACCGGATCGAAGATGTCCTGATCCGCGCCCGCAATCGCGACCCGGATTCGGTGACCCTGCCGGATCAGGGCCGCGATCGGCCACAGCTGGAAGGTGATTTCCTCGGCCCTCCCCGGCGTCATCGGCTTGGCATCTTTCCGGGCGAACGAGTGGTACGGGAGATCCGTCGCGGCATCCGGATTCGGGACGATCTTCCGGTGGATCAACCGGAGACCCCCTTCGGTCAGGTACCGGCTCCGCCCGTCCGGCCCGACGTCCTCGAGGTAAACGAGCACCGCCCCGTCCGGCCGGTTCGACGAGAGCCGGAGCGTGACCACCGGATGTCCGGCAATTTGGAGATCGGCGGCCAATGGCTCGGAGGTGTAGCCGAGCATCCGGGCGTCGGTCTCGCCCCGGTTATCGAGCCCCACGATCGGTTCGCCCATCTGCGCCATCCAGCGGTTGAACTTGCCGGTGGTGACGGTCGGGTCGACCTCGTACCGGTCGGTGCCGGCGGTGGCGGCCGCGTCGGTTACGATGCCGCCGCCCTTGCTCAGATGCCAGGTTTGGCCGGTCGTGGCCTTGGGTGGCCAGACGTCGGTGTCGTGGAACTTCTCCTCGCCCAGGTTGAAAAATCGGAACGCCGGCCACTGGTCGGCCTCGTTCGGGGTGCCCTTGAGATGGCGATCGAAGAACTGGCGCCGCATCGCGAACTGCTCGGCCTCGCTCGGGATCGGCGGCCCCGGCTCGGAGCCCACCACGTACGGGCTCGCGTGGCCCCGGCCGCCGTGCATCCCGGCCATGACCAGAACCTTCTGCGGATTGGTGAAGTGGCGGAACCGGAACAGGGTGCCGTCGGCCGTCCCGGCATCGAGCCAGCTCACGAACACCAACATCGGAACCTTGGAACGCTCGATCTCCGCCTTGTAGTGGATCGGGCTGATCGTTTCCCAGGTGGCGCCGCCGCCGAGTTCGTCGTCGCGGAACTCGGCTCGGATGCCCGCGTCGAACACGTTGGGGTTCTTCGCGTGGTCGGCCAGTGCCTGACGGAGCAGGGATCCGTCGCGGTCTTCGTCGACCGGTCGGACCGTCGAGCCGAGGACGCCGCCGTCATTCCGGTCCATCGCGCCGACCAAGTCACTCCAGGTCTTCATCAAGCCCCTGGCGACGAGTCCGTACGGCCGCATCGGGCTCGGGTAGGAATCGAAATCGGACCAACCTGGAATCACCGCCTTCACCGCCGGATGGTTCGCGGCCGCGAGTAACTCCGCCGTCGTGCCGGTGTACGAGGTCCCGTAGGCGCCGACCTTGCCATCGGACCAGTCCTGCTTGATCACCCAGTCGACCACGTCGTAGCCGTCTCGCACTTCCTCGGGCCCGTACTCGGCCGGTCGGGTTCCAAACGAAGCGCCGCTGCCACGGGCGTCGACCTTGACGACCGCGTAGCCGTGCTGGATGAACTCGAGATCCACGGGCCGGAGGGGCGGATTCGGTTGCCCTGACTTGGCGTCGATGGTCGAGCGCCGGTAGCGGGTCAGCTCGAGCAGGGCGGGGAGGCGGTCGGTCAGGCCGCGGCCGGCCGGGAGGTGAACATCCACGGCCAGGCGGACGCCATCGCGCATCGGGACGAGCACGGAGGCCGTGGTATAGGACGGCGCGTCCGGTGCGACCCCTGCGGCCGATGGCGGGCTTGGTTTCGGGTCCGAGGTTCGGCCGGTGCAGGCCGCCGAGCCTGCGAGGAGAAGAAGGGCCAGCGTCGGCAACCAACGGAATCGGATCATTCGGGCTTCACCGTGGGAAAGTCCCGCAACCTACGGATTCCGCCCCGCAACGTCAACGCGGCGTCTATCGAGCGGCAACGAAAATCGCGAGCACCGCGGGGAAGTAGTAGCCGGTCTTGGGCTCGGGCTCGAGCCTTTCAAACCAGGTTCGCGTCAAGGCCAGTTTTCTGAAATCCACCAGTTCTCGCACCGCCCCGCCGACATTCTTCTCGGCGCACGGTATCGGACCATCCCGACGCAATCCGCCAGCGCCGGCCGGACGCGCCGTCGCGGACGTAGAGAATCAGGCCGGGCAGCTTCGGCCGGACCGCGACGAGGCTGTCGGCGAAACGTTGGAGCCGAGGCCCGACCGAATCGGTATCTTTAGCCCATGAAACACCGATCTCTCTGGCTCGAGCAGACGGCCGGCGATGCCCCCGATCAACTCCCGCTGGCCGGTGCCGCATCGGCGGACGTCGTCGTGATCGGCGGCGGGTACGTCGGGCTGTGGACCGCTCTCCGGATCAAAGAGTTGGAGCCGGCATGCGATGTCATGGTGCTGGAGCAGGATATCTGCGGAGGCGGGGCATCCGGCCGAAACGGGGGCTTCGTCCTCTCCTGGTGGCCCAAGTTGTCGTCACTCGCGGCAATCATCGGTCCGGCGGATGCGGTGCGGGTGGCGAAATCGTCGGAAGACGCGATCGGCACCATTCGCGATTTCTGCGCCGCCCATGCGATCGACGCCGACTTCCGCCAGGGCGGGTGGCTGTGGACGGCCACGAGCCGGGCCCAACTCGGGGCGTGGAGTGGACTGCTCGATCTGTGTGCCAGACACGGCGTGGCGCCGTTCCGGAACCTCGAGGCCGCCGAGGTGGCGGCGCGGGCCGGATCGCCGGCCCACCGGGCCGGGACGTTCGAAGCGACCGCCGCGATCGTCCAGCCGGCCGCGCTGGCCCGGGGGCTCCGGCGGGTGGCGTTGAGCCGGGGGGTCCGGATTCACGAACACACCAAAGTCCGAAGGTTCTCGCGCGACGAACCGGTCATCGTCGAGACCGACGCCGGGACGGTCACTACGCCCCGGCTCGTCATTGCCACGAACGCCTGGGCCGCCGGGATTCGGGAACTCTCCCGGTCGATCGTCGTGATTTCAAGCGACATCGTGGCCACCGCGCCCGCGGCGGCCGACCTCGCCCGGATCGGCTGGCATCCGGATCTTTGCATCACCGACTCCCAAACCATGGTGGACTACTATCGAATCTCCGGCGACGGGCGGGTGGTGTTCGGGAAGGGCGGATGGTCGATCGCGTACGGGGGCTCGATCGGACCGGTTTTCGATCGAAGCGCGGCGCGGGCGGCCGAGGTGACGGCCGACTTCCGGCGCTACTACCCGGCGCTGGCTCACGTGCCCATCACCCACGATTGGTCGGGCCCGATCGACCGAACTCCCAACAGCCTTCCGCTGCTCGGATACTTGGGCGGACGCCGCCATATCGTGTACGGCGTCGGCTGGAGCGGCAACGGGGTCGGGCCCAGCGTCATCGGAGGGCGGATTCTGGCCTCAATGGCACTCGGCCGGCGCGACGAGTGGGGCGAACACCCGCTGATCGGACGATCGGCGGGCAAGTTCCCACCAGAACCGATTCGGTTCTTGGGTGCCCATATGGTGCGCGAGGCCGTCGCGCGCAAGGAACGAAAGGAAATCAACGACGCCGCGCCGTCGTGGGTGGCGACCATGCTCGCCCGCCTGGCACCGGCCGGCCTGGAAGACAAACAGTAGACCGGCAGCAACGAAACCCGCCTCGGTCCGGTCCCGTAGGTGGCCCTCACTCGCAACCAGTCAAGGTCCAATGGCTCGATTCGTCACCAGCATCCTCATCGCGTCGGCCGTGGTCGCCGCGCCGGCGGCCGCGCAGACCGCGACCACGGTTCCAACGGGCGCCGAGCTCACCCGGTCGGTGGCCGTAGCCGACGGGGATCTCTTCGCGCTGTTCGTCCTCGGGTGCGATCCCACCCGGCTCACGACGATGGTCACGGCGGATCTCGAGTTCTACCACGACAAGAGCGGTGTGGTGGCCACCTCCGGCGCGGCGTTTGTGGCGGACTACACAAAGAACTGCGAGGCCCGGAAGGCGCCGGACGCCTGGCGCTCCCGGCGGGAACTGGTCCCCGAAACGCTCCGGGTGGACCCGGTCCCCGGCTATGGGGCCATCGAGTACGGCGAACACCGGTTCTACGAACGGAAGGGTGACGGCCCCGAACGCCTGGCCGGATTCGCGGTGTTCACGATGCTCTGGAAGCTCGACGGCGGGGCCTGGAAGCTCGCCCGGGTCATGAGCTACGGGCACCGCGCCGCGCCGTAGCGGATCCGATTCAGCGCAAGAAACGGATGGCCGGGCCCCGGACCCCCGGTTAGGTTGTCGGCCATGACCCACAGCGCTCTTGACCGCGCCGCCCACCACGCCCACCGGTACCTCGACCAAGTCGACGCCCGCTCCGTGGCCGCGACCGTGACCCGCGACGACCTCAAAGCCCGATTCGACATCCCGCTCCGGAATGAAGGCCTTCCCGCCGATCAGGTCATCGATGAACTGGCCCGCGCCGCCGAAGGCGGGCAACTCGGCACCGGCAGTGCCCGGTTCTTCGCTTGGGTGATCGGCGGGGCCCTTCCGTCGGCCATCGCGGCGGAGTGGCTGGTCAGCGCGTGGGACCAGAACGCCGTGATCTATGCCACGTCGCCGGTGTCTTCGGTGGTCGAGGAAGTGGCGGGGAAGTGGCTGCTGGACCTCCTCCGGTTGCCGGCGTCGGCGTCGTTCGCGTTCACCACCGGCTGTCAGATGGCTCACTTCACCGGACTCGCGGCCGCCCGCGACCACGTGCTCCGCGGGGTGGGGTGGGACGTCGGAATTCAGGGCCTCGCGGGGAGTCCGCCGATTCGAGTATTGGTGAGCGCCATCCGCCACGTCTCGCTCGACCGGGCCCTCCGCTACCTCGGAATCGGGTCGTGCCAGTTGGTGGTGCTGCCGGTGGATGGCGACGGGCTGATCGCTCCGGCCACGCTCCAGGCGGCCCTCGAGGCGGGCGGCGGCCCTACTATCGTGGGGCTGAACGGCGGCGACCTCAACACGGCGGCGTTCGATCCGTACCCCGCGTTGATTCCACTGGCGCACCAGCACGGCGCCTGGGTTCATGTCGACGGGGCATTTGGCCTCTTCGCCCGGACCAGTGAGCGGTTCACGGCGCTCACCGACGGCATGGAGCTCGCCGACAGTTGGGCCACCGATTGTCACAAGTGGCTGAATGTGCCTCAAGACTCGGGCTTCGTGGCCGTCCGGTACGCCGAGTCGCACCGCCGGGCGATGACGATCAGGGATTCATATTTCGTCGGGGAGCAGGAGGCGCGGGAGCCGATCGATTGGACCCCCGAGTGGTCCCGGCGGGCCCGGGCGTTCGCCGTCTATGCGGCGCTTCGGGAGCTCGGGCGCGACGGCGTGGCTCGGCTGATCGAGCACAACAGCGCCCAGTGCGAGGCGTTGGTGCGAGGCATCGGCGCGCTCCCGGGTGTGGAAATCGTGTCCCCGCCCCGGCTCAATCAGGGGCTGGTCCGGTTTCTCGATTCCCGGTCCGGGGCGACGAACCTCGATCACGACGCCCGAACCGAGCGGGTCATCGAGGCGGTCAATCGGAGCGGCGAGGCGATGTTCGGCGGCGTGACGTGGGGCGGCCACCGGGCCATGCGGGTGTGCGTGGTCAATTGGCAAACCGACGCCGCGGCGGTAGGGCGGACCATCCAGGCGGTAGCCCAAGCGCTCCAGACCGGCTGACCCGGGATACCCGAGACACGATCACCACGCCTGGTGGCCACGGCCCCGCCATCGGTGACGACCAAGTGGAGATGATGATGCTCATCACCCTCGGCCTCGCGACCACGCTGATCCTCGGCGTCGCGACGGTCGCCAGCCTGATTCCAACCCAGGTGAGTATGGGAATCGACCCGGGGATCGCGCTTCGAGGCGACGGATAGTATTCGGTCGCGCCAAGCTGGTCAGTGAGGAGGCGGCGCCCCCGCCAGGCGAGCCAACACACCCTGGGCGTCCTGGTTCCAGGGATCGAGCTCCAACGCCTTCTGGCAACTCAGCTTGGCCCGGGCGGTGTCGGCGATCGCCTGGTACCCCTCACAGAGACTCTCCCAGACGTTCGAAGACGTTGGAAATGCCCGGGTATTGAGCTCGAACAGCGGGACCGCGTCGGCCGCCCGCTTTTCGTCGATGAGGGCATAGCCAAGGGAGTTGAGGGCGTACTCGAAACGGAACGGGCGGGCCCCGAGTTCCGCGGCCAGGACGGCGCCGCCCACGGCGCGAGCCCGCTTCCCGGCCGCGATCATGGCCGTCCGCTCGGCGGCGCTCAGGCGGGCCAGACTGTCCAGCGTCCGGCGGAGCGCCGCCTCCGGGTACCAGCGCCCCCGGGCCATGACGCCTAACGGGTTTCGCAGAGTCGCGAAACTTTCAATCGGGTTCCCGCCCACCAGGATCAGATCGGCGCGACTCCCCTCGGTGATCACCCCGAAGGCCGGCTCGCCGGAAAGGAACCGGCCGATGTATTCGCCCGGCGACCGGGTGGCCGCCGTCAGCGCCTGCCATGGCGTGATCCCCGCCTCGATCAAGGTCCGGAGGTCCTCATGGAGCGCGAACCCCGGCGCCATCCCCGGAATGCCAGGGCTGTCAGTGCCGGTCAGGAGCCGGACTCCGCTGTCTTGCATCGCGCGGGTCAGGCGGCGGAGGATTCGGAGCTTGCCGTCAAGATTGCCTGATCGCCGGACGTAGTCGCTCCGGCGCCACTCGTCCTGATTTTTCGGGCTCAGGTACTTCACGTACGGCAGGGCCATCAGCGTGTCGACCACCGATGGCGACCCCCACTGCCGGGCGATCACCTCGTAGGCCGACAAATTGGGGATCAGCGATCCGCCCGCCTGTCGGGTCATCCCCGCCGCGGCCTCGATCTCGTCGGCGCGGGTCGTGTTGCGGAGGACCGTGTAGAGGTACTCCTCGCCGTGGACGACGAGCGACTGTCCACCCGCCAGCGCCTCGGGCAACGGAATCGAGCGGACCCCGTGGCCGGTGACGCCGAGACCGAGCGTCGCGGCCTCCGCGAGGATGGCGCGGTAGACCGGAGCGGACAGCGAGTTATAGACCTTGACGAACTGATACCCGCGCTCCTTGCCCCACCGAACCGCGGCCCGGGCCGCCGAGTCGGTCGTAACGATGAGCCCGCCACCACCGGGGCCGTCGAGGAACAGGGCGGCAAAAATCGTCGGTCCGTCGACCCGGCCGGCTCGGACGAGGTCGCGTAGCTGCCCGCTCGGGTGCCCGGCGCCATCGCCGAGGTTGAGAATGGTGGTGACGCCGTTCGCGAGGTAGAGCGGCAGTTCCTCGGCGTCGGCGGTGTGGACGTGCATGTCGGCGAGGCCGGGAAGGAGCCAGGTCTTCCCCCGGCCCTCGATGATCCGGGCCCCGCTGGGGATAGCCACCTGGCCGAGCGGGCCAACTCGTCCGATCGTCCCGCCTGATACGACCACGACCTGGTGGGGCAGGATGCACTGGCAGGTCATCGGCATCAGGTTGACGTCGCGGAAAGCGACCGTCTGTCCGAGGCCGGCCCGGGCCGGCGCCACGAAAAGAAGGGCGATCAGTGAAACGCGGGTCTGGCGTGACGAACGAAACATGGGCCTCCCTGAGCAGGGGCGGTCGAGGTCATCGGGGACGCAGGTTCTAAGACTAGTACCAATTGTCCAGACGGATGCCGCGGGGCTCGGGATTCAGGATCGGGCTGATGCTCAGCGTCGCGGCGCTCGCGAGCGCAGGATCACCAGTATCCGAAGACGCATCCGGCGCTGTAGGTCCCGGTCACGGTTACGACACCGCCGGACGGGCTTCGCGCGGTCAACTCGAGCCGGCCGGCCAGTCTGTCGGACCTTGAAGACGGACGAGGCGCGCTGCACCGGCGGCGCGGGGAAGTTCCTCACGGCGATCGCCACCGAGATGATTCCGCAGCTGGCCGCCAAGTTTCCGATCGATACCGCTCAACTCGGGCTCTTCGGGCTGTCGGCGGGCGGGTTCTTCACGTCGTGGGCCATCTTCCAGCCGAATTCGCCCTTCAAGAAGTACCTCATCTCGAGCCCGGCGATGGCGTACGGGCGAGGGGAGATCTTCCGTCAGGAGTCGGGGTACGCGGCCAATCACAAGGATCTTCCGGTTGGGATCTATCTCGCCGCCGGGACCCTCGAGCGCGACCGCGACGCCGAGTTGGGGAAAATCGATGGCGGCGCGGCGGCGGACCTTGCGGTAGACCGCGCGGCGTCGATCTTGGCCCGGTTCGTCTCTCCAACCGGAAAGCCGCTGCCGGCCGAAGGCCGCCCTTGATGCTCTTCTCGCCACCGTACTCGTCGCCTGCCAACAGGAGTCGGTGGGGGTCGCGGTGCCCCGGATCTATCTTCGATCACGCTCAGCCATATCATCCGCCCTTCCATCGGTCGACCGACGCGGGCATCACCTGGGAGGACCTCGCGGGGATCGCCCGCGGAGCGGTATCTTGGGGTCAACCCCGTCCGGATCAAGACCGATGCCCGCCGCCCCCCTCCCGAAGGACGAACCAGGCCGGCTGGCAGCGCTCCGGGCCTACGAACTGCTGGACACCGAGCCGGAACGGGATTTCGATGACCTGGTGGCGTTGGCCGCCGCGATTTGGCGGACTCCGATCGCGCTGATGACGCTGGTGGATGAGGACCGCCAGTGGTTCAAGGCGAGGGTGGGCCTAGCTGTCGGGGAGACCGACCGGTCCGCGGCGTTCTGCGGGTACGCGATCCTCGGTACCGACACCATGGTCGTCCCCGATGCGCTCGCTGACGGGCGGTTTGCGGACAATCCCCTGGTGCTCGGGGCCCCGCGGATCCGGTTCTATGCCGGGTCTCCGCTGATCACGGCGGGCGGACACGCCCTGGGAACCCTTTGCGTGATCGATCGCGAACCCCGTGAGGCCACCGACGCCGAGATCGCGGCGCTCACCGCCTTGGCGCGGCATGCGTCCCGTTTGATCGACCTCCGCCATGTCGCCCGCGACCTTCACGCCGCCCTGGCCCGGGTGTCGGGGCTTGAACGTCTGCTGCCGGTGTGCGCCGGGTGTAAGACCATCCGGGGTGACAAGGGTGAGTGGCGTCAGCTGGAGGCCTATTTGTCGGAACACACCGAGCTCCGGTTCTCCCACGGCATCTGCCCGGCCTGCGTTGCCAAAGTCGAAGGTGACATTGCGCGGATAGCCCCACCATCCTGGTGATCGGGGTCGCGGGCGGTCGTGGTACGTTGGATGGTGCGAGGCGATTTTCAAATTTCTGGGGACACCGATGACTGGCCCTTACCAGCCGGGCGGCGGGCATGCCCACCGGGGCCCGAGCGGGCACGGCAATCAAGATGGCCGCGCCAACCATGTCGGCGACGGCTCCGGAAGTGACAAGCACGCCGGCCATTCCGTCGAGATGTTCCGTGACAAGTTCGCGCTGACCCTCGCGCTGACGATCCCGACCCTGATCTGGGGCCACATGCTGCCGGGCGCGTTGGGGTACCGCCCCCCTGCGGTGCCGGGGGCCAAGTGGATTCCCGCGGTCTTCGGAACGGTCGGGTTCCTCTACGGTGGCCGGCCCTTTCTCAACGGGGCCGTTCGCGAGCTCCGCGATCGGCTGCCCGGCATGATGACGTTGATCTCGCTGGCGATCACCGTGGCGGCGGTCTTCAGTCTCGCGGTGACCGCCGGGTTCCCGGGCACTCCACTGTGGGAGGAGCTTGCCACTCTCGTCTCCATCATCTGCTTGGCCATTGGATCGAGATGCGATCCATCGCCCGCGCGAAGGGGGCGGTGGCCGAGTTGGCGAAGCTGCTGCCGGCCACGGCCGATCGAATCACGACCGACCTCGGCGGCGAAGTCGTCGAGCCGGTCCCTCTGAGCGAGCTCTCCGTCGGCGATGTGGTCTTGGTTCGGCCCGGCGCCGGCGTACCGGCCGACGGCGTGGTGAAGAGCGGGCGCAGCAGCGTCAACGAGGCGATGCTCACCGGCGAGTCGCGCCCGATCGAGAAGGCCGAGGGCGACCGGGTCATCGCCGGAACCGGCAACGGGCCCGGCTCGTTGCGGGTCGAGATTACCGGTACCGGCGATCGAACCATGCTCGCCGGCATCATCCGGCTCGTTGAGCAAGCTCAGAGCTCCCGCGGGCGAACCCAGGTGTTGGCCGAAGGGGCGCCCGGTGGCTGACGTTCATCGCCCTGGCCGCCGGCGCGGCTACCCTTGCGGCTTGGTTGTTGGTCGGCGCCGAGCCGGCCTACGCGGTCGAGCGCTTGGTCGCGGTGCTGGTAGTCGCCTGCCCGCACGCACTTGGCCTGGCCGTGCCGCTGGTCGTGGGAATAGGAATTTGCTTGGCCCCTCCCCCAACCTATCTCGTGAGGGGCGGACGGTCCAGGCGGGCCGGGGATCGGCTACCCGGTCGACGGAATGGCGGCGACCTTGAATCTCAGGACTCGCGACTACACCCCGACCAACGACACCGCCTTCGCGACCTACGCGTCCTCGCTCTGGGGGAAGGGGGAGGCACCGACCCCAGGCGGCGCGCCGGCGTTCCTCCGCTTCATCCGGGA
The DNA here is from genome assembly GCA_031431925.1 of Gemmatimonadota bacterium. Taxonomy (GTDB): domain Bacteria; phylum Gemmatimonadota; class Gemmatimonadetes; order Gemmatimonadales; family GWC2-71-9; genus SHZU01. The sequence continues at coordinate 23,211 of JANPEL010000216.1, forward strand.
GGAGCTCAAGCCGTTCATCGAGAAGAACTATCCCGTGGATCCGGCCGACGCGACCCTGATCGGTCATTCATTCGACGGACTGTTCACGACCTATGCCCTGTTCCACGAGCCCGGGACCTTCCAGCGGTTCGTGATCGCGAGCCCCTCGCTTTGGTGGGATCACAAGGTCTCGTTCGATTACGAGAAGGAATATGCCGCCAAGAACAAGGACCTCGCGGCGTCGGTATTTCTCTCGGTCGGCGGGCTCGAATCGGCGGGAGAGCTTCGAAAGATGAATCCGAAATTTCCCGAGCCCATGAAGTCTGCGGCGGCTGGCTACTACGACAAGCATGGCTGGCCGGAGATGGTCGAGCTGATCGAGCCGTTCGCCAAGACGCTGGCCGGCCGGAAATATCCGAGCCTCCGGGTGACCACACACGTGTTCCCCGGAGAATCCCACAGTTCCGTGATGCCGATGATCGCCAGCCGCGGGCTGCGAGAAGTCTTTAAGGCCCCTGCGGGGAAGTAACGACGCTGGGTAGGGACTCGACTGGTTGACTGTATGAGGCGATGTTCGGCGGCGTGACGTGGGGCGGCGACAGGGCCATGCGAGTGTGCGTGGTCAATTGGCAAACCGACGCCGCGGCGGTAGGGCGGACCATCCAGGCGGTAGCCCAAGCGCTCCAGACCGGCTGACCCGGGATACCCGAGACACGATCACCACGCCGGGTGGCCACGGCCCTGGCATTCCCGCGCTGGCCGCCTGATCTTAGGCGTACTCCTCCATGCCGAACCCCCCGGACCGACTCGCCGCTGCCCTCGCCGACCGCTATCGGCTTGACGGGCCACTCGGTCAAGGCGGCATGGCCACCGTCTACCGGGCCCACGACCTTCGCCACGGCCGCTCGGTCGCGCTCAAGGTGCTCCGTCCCGAGCTGGCCGCCGCCCTCGGCCCCGAACGGTTCCTCCGCGAAATCGCGATCACCGCCCAGCTCGAACATCCCCACATCGTCCCCCTGCTCGATTCGGGCGAGGCCGCCGGATTTCTCTACTACACCATGCCGTTCGTGGCCGGCGAAACCCTCCGCCAGCGACTCGAGCGCGAAAAGCAGCTCCCGGTCGGCGACGCCATCGAGATCTGCGCCGAAGTGGCCGATGCGCTGAGCTACGCCCATAGCAAGGGCGTGCTCCATCGCGACATCAAACCGGAGAACATTCTCCTCTCAGACGGACATGCCCGGGTCATGGATTTCGGGATTGCCCGGGCCGTGACCGCTGCCGCCGGCGCGACCCTCACCGAGACCGGCATCGTGCTCGGGACGCCAGCGTACCTGAGCCCGGAACAGGTGGCCGGCGACCGCGAGCTCGATGGCCGGAGCGATCTCTACGGTCTCGGCTGCGTCGTCCATGAAATGCTGGCGGGGCAGCCGCCCTTCCGGGGGCCAACCATGGAGAGCCTCGCCCTCCAGCATCTCACCGCCGCCGCTCCTCCCGTCACTCAATTTCGGCCCTCGCTCCCCCAGGGAATCGCCCCCGCGATTCAACGGGCCCTGGCCAAGGCGCCGGCCGATCGGTTCGATTCTGTGGCCCGGTTTGCCGAAGCCATGACTCGCGCTGGAACGGCCACCGAAGGCGGAGCTTCCCGGATCAACACCAAATCAGTGGGACGGTGGATCGCCGCGGCCGCCGGAGTCACCCTCGTGGCCGGGGCCATCTGGTTGCTTCGGCCGCCAACCGCGGCACCCACGGAGGCGCCGTCCGTGGCGGTGCTTCCGTTTCGGAATCTCGGGGCACCGGATGACGAGTACTTCGCCGACGGGATTACCGAGGAGATCAGCGCCCGGCTCAGCAAGATTTCCGGGCTGGTCGTTATTTCCCGGGGGAGTGCCCGCCAGTACAAGAATTCACCCCGGGCCGTGCAAGACATTGCCCGCGAACTCGGGGTCCGATACGTGTTGGCGGGCACGGTGCGAACCGATCGACGAGCCGACGGAACCGGGCAGGTCCGGGTTGCCCCCCAACTGATCCGGGTCGAAGGCACCGCCGACTTGCCGATGGATACCTACACCAGCGGCTTGACCCCGGGCGAGGTCTTCGCGACCCAGTCGCGAA
>JANPEL010000217.1:0-36530 GCA_031431925.1 Gemmatimonadota bacterium
CTTCGCACCGTGGTGGGAGACCTGGATTCGGGCCAACCTCTCGACCCATCCGTATTGGAAGGCGATCTCGTATCAAGGGCCCGAGAATTACGCCAAGATGACGGTGCCGGCGCTCAACATGACCGGCTGGTTCGATGCGGATTTTCCAGGCTCGCCGATGAACTATCTCGGGATGAAGGCGCACAGTGCCTCCGCCGAGGGGCGCCGGCCCAAACTGATGATCGGACCGTGGTACCACGGACTCAACGAACGGGTGGTGGGCGGCATCGACTACGGGCCCGAGGCCTTGATCGATCTCGACGGGTACATCGCCCGGTGGTACGACTATTACCTCAAGGGGATCGACAACGGCGTGGTCAACGATCCCCCGGTCTGGGTCTTCGTGATGGGGCCAAACCGGTGGTACGCGGAGAAGGACTGGCCGCTACCGGAGACCAAGTGGACACCGTACTACCTGACCAGTGGTGGGCGGGCCAATTCGCTCAAGGGCGACGGCGTCCTGTCGACTACCCAACCGAAGCCGGCCGGACTCGATACCTACGTGTACGATCCCGAGCACCCGACCCAGTCGACCTACGGAACCCACGGCCACATTCCCGGCGCAGTCGATGCCCGGCTCGGTGCCATCGGCGACGAGGTCGTGGTCTACCAGACCCCGGTGCTCGGCGAAGACGTCGAGGTCACCGGGCCGATCGAGGCGACCCTGTTTGCGGCCACGTCGGCCAAGGACACCGATTGGATGCTCCGGTTGGTCGACGTCCATCCGAGCGGCTACGCGGCGCTGCTCGGCGAAGGCATCATGCGGGCGCGGAACCGCGACCCGGCCGCGGGAGGGCAGTTCAACGCGGCGCAGTTGAGTACCATCGAACCCAACCAGGTCTACGAATACCGGATCAAGTTCTGGCGGGTCACCGGCAACGTCTTTGCGAAGGGCCATCGGATCCGGCTCGAGATCTCGAGCAGCTACTATCCGTTTTACCTCCGGAATCTCAATTCCGGCGCCGACAACGCGGGGCTGGCCACCGAGTCGGTGGTGGCGACGCAACGGATTCATCACGGAGGGACGTATCCCTCGCGGATTGTGCTGCCAGTCATCCCCGCCAGAGCCCGCTGAGCCTTGGTTGGACGGATGATCGGCTTACCTGACGCCAGAAAGTGAGATAGGTTGAAATCGGTGATGTTCCCCGCCTCGAATCGAGGAGTGCCCATGCCGATGCCATCCCGTTTCGCGGTTGCGCTGGCCGTGTTGCTCGCCCCGCCAGCCGCCCTGACGGGCCAAACCCCGGTTGCCAACCGCCTCACGATGGAAGATTTCCTCAACGCCGAGGCGCCCAAGGATTTCTTTCGGGGCGGCGGGGCGACTTTCCGGTTGTCCCGCAGCAGGACTCGACATGGCCGGGCAGCCACTACTGGAGCGCACTCTCCCGTGACGGCGGCGCACCTCACCGGGGAGCGCCGCGCCCGGCGCCGAGGGTACTACGCTCCCCCTCGCGCCTACGCGAACCGTGCGCTTCACGACGGACGAGGGGACATGGATGTCGCTCGACGTCTCACCCGACGGACGGGATAGGAAATTCAGTCGTAGAGGATCCGGACCTCGGGTGTCCACCGCGATCGAGTTATGGATGATGCCGCCGAGACCACCCCACCATCAGTGAATTGATTCCCACGACTCTGCAGGAACTCACGCCACTCGGCTAACCACGGGCAGGGCCGGAAGGTGGTCGAGCAACCCCGAGACCCCAGGAGGTCGCCCGCGGCGGTCTTCTCAGGGTGCCACGGGCGACGGGTTGATCCAGGCGAAGCCCCATCGGGCACCCGGCGCAGCGAACAGCCGATACGCCAGCCTCCAGGCGAGGCGGGCGTCCGCATCCAGGTCTCCGTCGGGGGGCTTGGGAGCGAAGGAATACCAGCGCTGCAGCGTTGCCTCGATCTGAGCCGGTGTCTGGGGGCCGGACGTCAACAGGAGGAGCCGTAGCGGGGCGTAGTCCGCGGCGGGCAGGGCGCCGCTCGCGGACGCCGGCCGCTCGTACACCAGGCACTCGTTTTGGCCGTGCCGGGCGATCCCGTTGCCATCGATTTCGATCGTCGAGCTCCGAATGTCGCACACCCGGTTCTGCGGACGAGGCCCCTTGGCGGGCCTCGCCGGCGCCCGGCCCGATCGCCGGTGGGCCGGATCCAGCGCCAGCCGGACTGGTCCGGCGGGCCGGGCGGTCGCGTCCGGGGCGTCGGCGAACAGCAGGGCGAAGCTCAGGTTCGGCCGGTACTCCCAGACGCTGACGAACCCCGGCTGCGAAGTTGTGAACTCAATGCTGGATGGCGTCGCGGTGTCGACGGCGACCGCGAGCCTGGGGTGAGACGGAATCGGCGTGACCGTCGAAGCATGCCGGGCGCACCCGGCGAGTAACAACAGGGCGAGGACCTCGGGACGGATCCGCGAACCAAGTGTCGGCATGGCTCCCTCCTTGTGCTGCAACGTGGCTTCATATACTAAGTGCAACGCCGGCGCCAAAGAGAACGGTGACCTGGGATACGCTAAGCTTCGGTTCTCCGCCAAGAGGACGAAGTAGCTGATCGGCACGCTGTCAATAATTGACATGATTGCCGGTTTCCGTGCCATACTTGTCAACAATAATCGCCCGGCCACCGGGCACCAGGGGACGGAGCCGGCCGTGGTTGAGATTCCCCCACGCCGGTCGTCATCACGATCATGCCGATCCATCCCCTTCACGTTTCCGGGGGCGTCGATCGCCTCTGCGGGACTTCGCGTGGTGGCGCGAACCCCGCCCCCGGGCAGCTTCGATCGTAACGCTGACGATCGGATCCCAAGCCGCCGGGCCTACTCGTTGGGTGCCCGCCTATTTCGGGAACACCACTTTCACTGGACCGAGCGGACTTGGCTCGATCCGGCAAGGCTACTTCGTCGGCGACCTGACCACCTCGCCCCCCTTCATCACGAACATCACCTTGGCCAGGGTGTCGATGCGGGTCAGGGGGTCGCCCTCCACCGCGATCAGGTCGGCGTACTTGCCCCCCTCGACCGCCCCGACCCGGTCGGACCACCCCATTAGCTCCGCCGCCCATAGGGTGGCCGACCGGATTGCGTCGAGCGGCGTCATCCCCCCGGCCACCATCTGGGCGAACTGTCCGCCCTGAATCCCATGGGGGATGGTGCCGGCATCACTTCCGAAAACGATTCTGACGCCGGCGGCCACCGCCTTACGAAAGCTCGCCTTGGCCAGCGGCTCGAGAAACTTGGCCCGCGCGATGCTCCCCGGCGTGAAGTTGTTCGCCGCGCCATGGGCCTCGATCCAGTCGGTGCCGGAGATCGTCGCTACCAGGGCCGTGCCCCGTTCTTTCATCAACCCGATCGCCTCGTCGTCGAGAAGGCTACCGTGCTCGATCGACTCGACCCCGGCCCGAACGGCCATCTTGATCGCCTCGCTGCCGTGCGCGTGCGCCGTGGCTCTCCGTTTCCTGCGATGGGCCTCCGCCACGATCGCGTTCATCTCCTCTTGTGAGAGGTGCACGTCGTCCGGTGGATTGCCGCGACCCGACACCCCGCCGCTGGCGCAGAACTTCACCAGTTCCCCACCGTACTTGAACCCCTCGCGCACTTTGCCGAGAATGCCCGGCACCCCATCAGCCACCCCCTCGTCGTTGTAGCGAAACTCGGGGGCGAGGAAGGTGTAGTCGCAGTGGGTGCCGGTGCCGCCCACCATCGGACCGGACACCTGGAGCCGGGGACCGGGGATCTCGCCCAGGTTGATGCCATCCCGAACAGCTACATCGCTGAAGTGGGCGCTCCCGAGCGAACGGGCGCTGGTGAACCCGGCCTCGAGGGTGATCTTGGCGCTCTTGACGCCAATGATCGTCAACCGTCCGGTTGACGCGGTATGGTAATCGGCGCCCCGGAGCCGGGGCTCGTCGTTGACGTGGATGTGCGCGTCGATCAGCCCGGGGAGCAGGTACCGCGATCCTAGGTCGATCACCTGGGCGCCCGGAGGAACTCCGATCTCTCGCGCCGATCCCACTCGTTCGATCCGATCCTCCCGAATCAGGACGGCCGCGTCGCTGATCCACCGGCCGCTCCGGACGTCGAGCAGGTGGGCCGCCTTCACAACCTTCGTCTGGCCGGCAAGCGCCGTTGGGAGCAGCGCTATCAAAAGGCAACGTCGCATCGGTCACGTTCCTGGGCGAATGGGTCGCGGTTGAATCGGTCGCGCCGGGCCACGGATGACCCGACCCGGCATCTCGCCGGTGATCGCCCCGCCCCTGATCACCGGCCGGCCGTTCACTACCACATGAACGATGCCGACCGGGAAGCGATGGGGGTCCGAGTAGGTGGCGAGGTCTTGGATGGTGTTGGGATCGAACACGACCAGATCGGCGAGCATCCCCTCGCGGATCCGACCTCGCATCGGCTGGTTGATCTGGTCGGCGGCGGCGGACGTCATCTTGCGCACCGCGTCCTCGAGCGTCAGGACCTTGAGCTCCCGGACGTATCGCGCCAGCACTCGGGGAAAGGCCCCGTAGCTGCGGGGGTGGGGGAATCCCTGCCCAAACCCGATCGGATCGCCGTCGGTCTCGATCATCGAACCGGGATACTGAAGCACCCGGATCACGTCCTGCTCGTCCATGCCGTGGTAGATGGCGTCGAACCCGCCGACCAGCTCGAGCTCGATCAAGACCGGGATGGCCGATTCAATCGTGTTAGGCAGGCCCCGATCGGTCAGCAAGTCTGCCAACGTCCGCCCGTCGTAGCGGTGGTCGCTTGGCAGGGTCCGGAACTGGACGCTGGCTGGGCCGGGCCCGGCCTGTTCGGGGAAGAGGGCCATCATCTCCGTTTCGATCCGGCGGCGCTGGGCTGGATCGGCGATCCGTTTGGCGAGCTCGGCCTGGCCCCCGGCGAGGGCCCAAGCCGGGAAGAGCACTCCGGAGTAGGTGCTCGCCGCCGTGTAAGGATAGAGATCTACCTTCACGTCGAGTCCCTCCGCGCGGGCCCGCTCGACCAGAGCGAGGGTCTCTTTGGTCTTCCCGAATTGGGCCGCGCCGTAGGCCTTGTGGTGATTGATCTGGGCCGGGATCGTCGCCTCGCGCGCGACCCGGATCACCTCCTCGACCGATTGGAGGAGCGCGTTACTCTCGTTGCGCATGTGGGTGACGTAGATCCCGCCCCGGCGGGCCGCCACTCGGGCCAAGGCGACGATTTCTTCGGTGGTCGCGAAGGTGGCGGGGACGTATTCGAGCCCGGTCGCGAGGCCCAGGGCGCCCTCGGCCATCGAGCGATCGACCATCGCCTTCATCCGAGCGAGCTCGGCCGCGGTGGGGGCTCGATCGGCGAGGCCCATCACCTGCTTCCGGATCCAGGTGTGGCCCGCGAAGAAACCAACGTTAGGCGCCATTCGGAGCGTCGCCAGGTAGGGCGCCAAGGGCCACGGCTGGTCGGTGCTGTGGAGGGAGGCGAGGATCGTGGTGATCCCCTGCCGAATGAAATTCTCCTGAAGCGGGAATCGGGCCATGGTCGGCGCGACGTGAGCGTGGTTGTCGATGAACCCGGGCGCCACCACCAACCCCGTGGCGTCGAGTTCGACGGCCCCGGGGCCGAGTCGCTCGGCCACCCGGACGATTCGATCGCCCCGAATCGCCACGTCGGCGATGAAGCGCGGAGCGCCGGTGCCGTCAACCACGGTGCCGCCGCGGAGCACGAGGTCGTAGCGGCCCTGGCCGCTGAGCCCCGCCGGAACGAGCAGGGCGCCGGCGAGAACCAAACACGCGCGTATTTGAGCCGAAGTCATCTTGAGAGCCGACGCAGTTCTGGTGGACGAGAACCTACCGCGAGCCCCACCGCCCGTCTACCCCCGTCCACCCGTCCATCGGCGGTTAAGGAGGGGGACGCCGCCGGAGTGTATCTCGGCCGTGGCGCCCGCCACCTACGGACCGCCGAGCAGAAATCCGGGTGGTGAGTTCGCTATCCCGCCGACCACTGGCCCGACCGGTATATACGGCGGCGCAAAGCTCGGGACCGGCCCGGTGCCCAGAACGTTCGTGACCAACGCCGTCTGGAGCATCATGTGAAATGTGCCGACGAACCAGGCGGCAAAATCGATGATCGCCTCGTCCTTGCCCGGCTCGCTCGCCGGTCCGAGGAATAGGAATTTCCTACGCCGCGTCCAACCTACCCCACCAATGGCAAGCGGTCCACTCGGCGCCCCGGGCCGGTCGCCGAGCGCGCGGGTGCCGTCCCCGGGCGCGGATGCCGTCCATCCACCGGCCGCCGAGGCCATTCGGCGCCGGCCTCGGCGCCGGCGTGGGGGCCGGGAGCACGCCACGCGTCCCCCCGCGCGAACCTACGGGTGGGGACGACCGGCGGTGGTCGGAGGTGGGGAGCGACGGCGGCGCCGCAGAGGGCCCCGCGGCCGGGAGGTCGGATCCCGAGCTCGCACCCGGTGGGCGAGGATCCGGGCGATGACCCCGGGCGCGGTGATCACCGCGACGACCCGCATCACCCCCTGGCACTGCGGACAGGTGAGCGGGTCGACCTCGAACAACCGGCGGAGCAGCTCAGCCCACCGGGCGCGGGCCGCCCGCAGCGACCAGGCGACCGGCTCGACGACGGGGCTGGCCGCCGCGGGCCCGGTGGCGGCGAGCCCCTGCTGCCGTCGCGCGCCCCGGGTCCGGCTGGCGTACCAGCCATAGTAGCGCTGCCTCACTTGGCCCGGATTGGGAATGTGGGTGACGACCCGAGCCAAGAACTCGAGCGGGTTCACCGTGGCGGTCCCGGCCGTGGGCCCGTCGGTCTTGTCGGTAGCGGTAGGTCACCTGATCCACCCCCGGGTCATCCGTCAGCCGCTCCACCGCGACCGGGTTCCGGGCGCAGTAGCGCGCCAGTCGGAGGGCAAAGGCGCGCTCGTCCTCGGGCACCCCGACGCCGGCGTGGACATGAAAGCCCGAGTGGGGCCACTGGAGCATGCCCGCGGCCTGGTCTTCCTCGAACAGGCCGCGGCGGACGAAGAGCCGGAGCACGGCTCGCCGGAACGCCTCCGTGAGGGGCGCGGTGTCATGCCCCGGCCACCCGGGCCAACGCACGAAGGTCCCGTCCGGCCGGAACCCGCCATCGGTGACGACCAGGTGGAGATGGGGATGCCAGTCTAGTGGCGGGGACCATCATCATGACGGCACACTCCGCTGGGACGCGGATCAGAAAAACGGGGGCCTCATCGGATTTCCGCGACACGCTGGCGGAACAGAACTACTTCATCCACTGTATGAGATTTGCGAAGTTCCGCGTAGGAATCGAGCGACCACATTTCGCGGGCGGTTGTGGTGATCGCGTTGGCCTCACCAGCCAGGGTCCCGTTCCCGAGGACTAAGTCAATCCAAAAGGAGGCCCGCGGGGGTGACGAAGGCCGGTGGCCGGGCAGCGGCGCATGAGGGGTCCAACACCGTCAACCACTCGGTGGCTTGGCTGGGCCTCGGCCGCGGCATCGGGTTCATTGCCGTCACCAACGCGGCGGATCCCGCCGCCGGCCGGACCGGGCAGGCACTCGATGTACTGGTCGGGCGGATGATCGGCTGGCACGACACCGGAAAGTGACATAGCTTGAAAACAGTGAATTTCCCAGCCTCGATTCGAGGAGTGCCCATGCCGACACCATCCCGTTTCGTGGTTGCGCTGGCCGCGTTGTTCGCCGCGCCGGTCGCCCTGATCGCCCAAACACCGGTCGCCAACCGCCTCACGATGGAAGACTTCCTCAACGCCGAAGCACCCAAAGATTTCTTTCGGGGCGGCGGCCCGGAAATGTCGCCCGACGGAAAGCAGGTGGCCTACTCACGCTGGTGGATCGACAAGATGACCGATCGATGGAAGCAGTCGGTCTGGCTGGTCAACAGCGATGGCACCAAGAACCGGTGGCTGGTCGATGCCGGAAGCCAGCGGTGGTCGCCGGACGGGACCCGGCTCGCGTTCGTGAAGCTCGGTGAACCGACCGGCGCGCAAATCTTCGTTCGATACATGGACGCCGAAGGGGCGGTGACCCAGGTCACCCGGCTCGAGTCGGGACCGGGCAGCCTGACCTGGTCGCCCGACGGGAAGTGGATCGCGTTTACGTCGATGGTGCCGGAGAAATCCAAGTGGAGCACGACGATTCCCGGCAAACCGGCCGGGGCAACCTGGGCGGAGGCGCCGAAGGTGGTCGACCGACTCCAGTATCGATCCGATTGGAACGGGTACGTCGACGAGGGGCACACCCAGGTCTTCGTCGTCTCGGCCAGTGGGGGCACCCCGGCCCAACTGACCGAGGGGCCGTGGAACCACACCCAACTGTCGTGGTCCAAGGACGGCCGGGAAATTCTCTTCAGCGGGCTTCGGGTCCCGAAGGCGGAGTATCAGTGGCGGGAGTCGGAGGTCTACGCGGTGGCCGTGGGTACCAAGGCGGTCCGGCAGCTGACCAGCCGCAAGGGGCCGGACTTCGGGCCGGTGGTATCGCCTGACGGGAAGATGGTGGCGTATCTCGGCTATGACTGGACCGACGATACGTACATCACGAACAAACTGTACGTCATGGGGATCGACGGGTCGAACCCGCGGCAGATCGACGGGGCGCTCGACCGTTCGCCGGAGAACGTTTCGTGGGCGGCCGACGGGAGTGGGGTGTACTACGTCGCTCAAGACCGGGGGCAGGCACAGTTGTTTTTTGCCGCCGCGGCCGGGGGCGAACCAAAGCGGCTCACCACTGGGAACCACCTGTTGAGCGGTCTCAGCCTCGCGCCAACCGGCACGGCCGCGGCGATCCTCAACACCACCGAGTCTCCCGGCGATGTGGTGGTGTTCGACGCCAAAGCGCCCTCGCCCCGCCGGATCACCGATTTGAACGGTGACATCCTGGCCGGCAAGCGGCTCGGCAGTGTGGAAGAGATCTGGTATCCATCGGTCGAGGGGCTCAAGGTCCAGGGATGGATCGTCAAGCCGCCGGATTTCGATCCCAGCAAGAAATACCCCCTGATGCTGTCGATTCACGGCGGGCCCCATGGGATGTTCGCGAGTTCGCTGACTTATATGTGGTGGGAATGGCAGATCTACGCCGGGATGGGGTACGTGGTGCTGTTCACCAACCCGCGAGGCAGTTCAGGCTATGGGAGCAGCTTCGGCAATGAGATCAAGAACGCCTATCCGGGGAAAGACTTCAACGACTTGATGGCGGGGGTCGACACGGTCATCAACCGGGGCTACATCGACTCGAAGAACATGTTCGTCTATGGCTGTAGCGGCGGCGGCGTGCTCACGGCCTGGGTCGTCGGTCACACCGACCGGTTCACCGCGGCATCATCGGAGTGTCCGGTGATCAACTGGATTTCGTTCGTCGGGACGACCGACGGGCCGGGTTGGTACTACAACTTCGCCAAGTTCCCCTGGGAGGATCCGTCCGAGCACCTGCGGCGCTCACCACTGATGTACGTCGGCAACGTGAAGACGCCGACGATGGTGCTGACGGCTGAGGGCGATCTCCGGACCCCGATGCCGCAGACGGAAGAGTATTACATGGCCTTGAAGATGCGACAGGTACCGACCGTCATGGTGCGGCTCAAGGACGAGTGGCACGCGTACTTCAACCGGCCGTCGAACTTCCTCCATACGATTTCGTTCCGGGAGGGGTGGTTCCAGAACTTCAAGAAGAAGGACGGTCCGGTGCCGTGAGTCGTTAGCGATCGTGGCGGCTCTGAAGCGCGTTGAGCCGGCCCCGAATCATGACCACGTCCGGGAGCCCGGGATCGGCGTGCTTCCAATGCTCGAGGAAGCGCCGATAGCTCCCGATCGCCGCTTCGAATTGGCCGAGGCGCTCTTCGACCAGGCCGATCTCGATGCTGGCTCTAATCCAGGCGATCTGGTCCTCGGATCCGAACACGGGCCGGGCGGTGATCGGGCCGAGCACCAACTTGGCGCTATCCAGCTGACCGAGTTGTTGAAATGCCAGGGCCCGCCGATAATCGAGACTGGCCGGGCGAATGAATCCCTTGGCTCGATCGAATGCAGCCAGCGCGGCCGCCGGGTCGCGCTCCGCGAGCGCCAGCACTCCGGTGACGTACTGGACCTGCAAGGTGTCATCGCGATTCCGCCGGTCGGCCCGGGCTTGGATCCGTTCAAAAAGCCCCTGGATCTTCCCGGCGTTGCCGTCATCGGCGTACGGCTCGACGGCCAGCACCAGGAATCCCGGTGCCATCCCCGGCACCGCAGCCAGGCTGTCGACCGCGGCGAGCGTCCGGTGGCGCTCGTCTGTGGCGCCCGCAGCCCGCTGCGTCGCGGCCAGCAGGGCCAGATTGCGCAGCAGGCTGTTCGTCGAGCGCTGCTGGCGCGAAAGGGCCGCGGCGCGGCGGAACTGCTCCCCCGCTCGAGCGATCTCGCCCCGCCACAAGGCCAGGAACCCGAGGCCTCGGAACCCGAGCGCCTGGTCGCTCATTTCCGGCCGCTGGCTCATTCTGGTCAACGCCGACTCGGCTTCCGCCGATCGACCGCTTAAGAGTGTCGCTGCCGCGAACTCGAGGTTGACGTTGCCGCGGTAGAGTGCGGTGGAGTCGAGGCGACCGGACGCCAGGTAGGCGAGCCGGGCTCGATCGTAGCGACCGAGCACCTTTTCGCAGGTGGCAATGTTCACGTGGGTCCGGGCGTCTGTCGGATTGAGCTCCCGGGACCGCTCGAGGGCCTCGAGCCCTTCCGGACACTGGCCTGCCTGGAGCAGTACGGTTCCCAGCTTGTAGTAGGTGATGGCCCTGGGAAACGTGGCTGCGATCCGGCGGGCAAGGATCAGAGCTGAGTCTCGGTCGCCCCGCCAACTGGCGTATAGCTCCTCGATCTGGAGCCGCTCCCACTCGGTCAGCCGGCTGGTTCGCGCCAAAGCGCCCCGGTAAAACCGCTCACCCTCCGCGCGGTTGTGGTGGTAGTACCAGTAGCTGCCTAACGAGCCCATGGCCATCGCGAACCCGGTATCGAGGGTCAGGGCCCGGTCCCAGTAGTCGCGGGCCAGATGATACTCGGCCCGACTCCACGCCGCCGTCCCCTCGGTATAGGCCCGCAATGCGTCGAGGTCCGCCGAGGTGGCGAACGCGAGGGTGGGTAGGGCGCGCAAGGCCCGCCTCGGTTCACCAAGGCGCTCGAGTAGGGTGCTCAGGGTTTCACCAACCGCCTCGACCAAGTCGAGCACGCCGACGGCCAGGGCGCGCGTCGTTACCACCGGCTCGCGGGTCTTGGCCCGGATCAGGCGCGTGGTGACCCGGGTCCGGTCCCGATCCGGCTCGATGCCGATCGCGACCACCCAGGGAACGCCCTCGCGGACCGCCAGTTCCAGGGCGCGATCAACTGTCAGTCCGGCTGAATCGAGCGGCCGCCCAACCGCCCGCAGGGACTCGAGGATCCGGCCCCGGGGGAACGGTTCGATCCGGCTCGCGGCCTCGAGCCCGACGACCGCCGCCACCTGGAGGGACCGCCCGAGCAGGGAGTCGGCCGTGGCGTTCACGACATCGGCCAGGATGACCCGATCGCCCGGCGTGAACCCGGCGAGGGCGCGGGGGCGACTAACGACAAAGCCGACCCCGACGACCGACCCGACGACCGCGAGCGCCAGCGCGGCTCGCCAGCGTCGCGGTTGCCGGATCCGCTCCGGGCGCCGCGCGATCTCTTCTCGGACTCGGGCGACCCACTGGTCCCACTCCGGTGTATCAGGCAGCCCGAACCCGGCCCCGAAGGACGCCGCCGCGTCCGGGCGAGCCCGCTCGGCGTCGCACTCGACCGACCGGTCGAGCGTCCATCGGCCGGTGGCTTCCGTGACGAGCGGTGCCCCTGCGGCGGCGGCGATCGTGGCGGCGGCATCGGCCAACTCTCCGGCGCCCTGCTGGGGCGTCAGATGGGGCCAGATGTCGAGGAGAAGCTCGTTGGTGGTGAGGCTCTGGCCCGGAGCCACCGCCAGCCGGACGAGCACGGCCAGTTGGCGCCGATCCGCCAAAGCGACCGGACCGAGGGGACCCACGAGCGCCACCCGCTCGAGGGTGACGAGGCGGAAAAGAGGCACGGCGGCCCTAGGATCTTGACCCCAGCAACCCTACCACCCGGATCGGTCGCATGCAAGGCGCCGGGCTACGGTGTGATCGCCACGTGTTTGGTGAGGAAATCGCGGGCTGCCTGATAGCGGGCCGCGAAAGGAGGATCCGCCCGTCGCCAGGCCCGTTCGACCGCGGCATAGTGCGCCGCGGCGCTGTCGCGACGCCCAGTGGCCACGAACGCCTGCGCCAGGAGCTCGCGCAGCTCGGTCCGGGTGACATAGAGGTTCGACCCGTCCCAGCCCCCTCGCAGCGAGGCCTGGAGCGGGTAAATCGCTTCGGCGGCGCGCCCGAGAGCCAGGAGGCTCCGCGCCAGCTCCAGATTGGCGCGGGTATAGCCGAAATTCCAGGAGAAGATCGACCGCCGGAAAAAATCCACCGCGGTCTGATGATCGTTCGCGCCGCGCGCGATCAAGCCGCGAATGAAATAGTGTAACCGGGGATCGCGACCAAAGAGGCTGCCCCGGCCGACCGCCTCGGCGCTGTCGGCCAGGCGCCGGGCGAGCTCGTACTCCCGAGCCATCGCGGCTGCGGTCCCGCGCCGCGCCAAGTTCCAGGTCATATCACGAGCGAACTGGCCAGGGGGGAGGGTCCCTCGAGTGGGCACCACGCCCTCGAGCGCTCGCAGCGCCGCCGTTGCCCGGTCCATCTCGAGGTCGAGCACCACCCCGCCAACCACGTCCCGCGGGCGGCGCACCTTGAGCGCGCCGCCGCCCGGCAGCCGTCCGGCGAACACCAGCGCCGCGGCATCCTGATAGCGACCTTGGTTGCGCCAGACGATCGCGCAGAGCCAGCGATACGAGTCGATCGTTCTCGGGTCTTCCTGCCCCAAGTGCACCATGCACTCGGCGTCCGCCTCCTCGAGACGGCCGGTCATCAACCGGCCCAGGAAAATCGGACCGGCAAGGCGTTGCTGCCCGGCCGGGAAACCGTCGAGCTTGGCGAGGGTACTCGCGCCAGCCTCGTATCGCCCGAACCCGAATTGCTGCATCGCCAGCGCGATGAGGGGATTCGGATCGGCCGGACGCATCGCCATCGACCGCCGGATCACCGACTCCGCCGCCGACCCCGAGTCGGCAAACTGCAGATGGGCGACGAGGGTGCTCATGGCGAGACAGAGGCGGCAGGGCGCCTTGGGCTGGAGCCCGGCGGTCGAGTCGATCGCGATCGCCCGCTCGAACAGTGCGCGCTCGCGGGGACCGATCAGGTTCTGGGTCGCGAAAGCGTCGGCCGCGAGGATCAAGGCCTCCGGGTCCCGCGGGAAGCGAGCGACCAGCGTGTCGGCAAACACGGTTGCCATGGGGTCGTGTTGCGCCCCGCGAAGCGAGGCCTCGATGATCAACCGATCTCGATCCGGTGCCCGCCCCGCCAGCCGAAGGGCCCGTCCCGCGAGCACGGGGTCACGACCGTTGACATCGATGTTTACCCGGTAGGCGTAGTAGGCGGCCATGGCGAACGTCGAGTCCTCCAGCAACGCCTCGCGAAACAAGCCCAAGGCCGCCTCCGGCTCGGCTTGATAGTAGGCCCGAAGGCCTTCCTCGTAGAGGCGAAGCGCCACCGGCGATCGGGGTGTCACCTCGGCCAAGGGCCGCCGGGGTGGGCCGATCCGAAGATCGGCCGCCAACAGCAAGGTCACGCTGTCGATCAACGCGAGCCGATCGGTCCCCGAGACCGAGTACCCCCGGCGAACCGTGCCCCGCCCGATCTGGATTCGACGCAGGTCGAGCCGCAGCTGCCCGCCCACCGCCGGCACCAACTCCCCTTCGAGGATCTCGGTGGCCCCGGCGCGGCGGGCGGCGTCGGTCCGAGCGGACCGGAGGGTGTCCTTGCCTTGCTCGAGGAGCTCGAGAATCCGGGAGTTGGCGATCACCTCGATGTCGGAGAGCCGAGCCACGCTGGTGGCCAGCACCTCGCTCAAGACCCCGCCCTGGCGAGCCGAGTCGGGTGCGGTGAGATCGCGAAGTTGGCCGACCGCCAGTACCGGAGGGCGGGTCGCCGACCGGCCGGAACGCCATGCCGCCGCTGCGGCGGCGACCACGCCCACGAGACCAAGAGCGAGCCCGGCGAGGGCGATCCGGCGAACCGACCCAGCCGGTGCTGGCCGCGCGGATCGGTCCACCGAGCGAACATCCAGCCTCCCGGCGATGGGCTCGAAGGTGCCAAGCGGATCCGCCCGGGGCGGCGCCGGGTCGTCCTTCCGAAGCTCGGCAACCAGCCGGGCCACGATCGGGTCGGGCTCGGCGTCGAGTTCCTGACGCACGTGGGCGGCGTAGGATCGAGCATGGGCGATGGCGCCCGAGCGATCACCGAGAGCGGCCAGCGCCGACATATAGGAGGCGGCGAATCGCGCGCTCAGCGGGTCCAATCCAACGAGTCGCTTCCACCCGTCCGCGGCCCGGGGGAGATCTCGAGCCGCCTCGGCCGCGAGTGCCAAGGCCTCGATCGCCGATTCGGCCTGCCGGGCCAGACCGGCGCGTTCCTCCTCGAGCCAGCGATCGAACTCAGGCGAATCGTCGAGCGAGAATCCCGCCGCGAACGGTCCCTGATAGACGAGATGAGCAGTCGACCAATCCCGCCGGGCAACGGCCGCCCGGAAGTCGTCGGTATCACAGGTGATGTTGTCGGGATCGAGCCGGAGATCGGCTTCGGCGATGATTGCGCGAACGCCCAAGTCGCGCCGAAGGGCGTAGATGGTCTGGGAGAGGGAGTGTCGGGCGGGCTCGTTGCCGGCGTCGGGCCAGAAGATCGCTTGAAGGCGACCGCGCGTGATGCCGCGCTGGCCGGCAGCCGCCAGAAGTGCGAGGAGGGCCAGACGGCGAGGGCGTGGATTTGGCAACCGGCTGCCGTCCACGGTCTCGATCCACAGCCCACCAAAGGTTCGGAGTCGCAACACCGCACTCCCGGTTGAGAAGTCTAGCCCCATCCCAGAGTCGAGATTCGAACGGACCAAAGATGCCTCGCCACGCGTGGGTTGGCCAGCAAGTCAGTTTTTGCCACCTGTGGCCACAACCCTAAGTCCCATGCTCACAATGGGTTACGCGAACGATGACGGTTGGCTGATGGCCGGAGATCCTCGGCTGATGCTCCGTCGCCAAGTTGTCGTCCGATTCGCCGACCGGCTGGAGGGAGATCCCAGAAACCGGCCGGGCGCCATCCCAACTCGGAGAGTTCCATGATCTTGGTCCGTCGATTCGTCTCGCTGCTCGGGGTGCTTCTCATCACCGGATCAGGCGTTGTGTCTGCGCAGATCCCGAGCCTGAAGAAGATCAAGGACGCCGCGAAAAAGGTCGCCAAGCCGGCCGATACGGCCAAGGCCAAAACAGACAGTGCCCCCGCAGTGAACCCGGGAGCCGCGCCGCCGGCCGCTCCCGCAGGGCAGCCCAAGCCAGGTGGCAAGGTGTGGGAGAACTACGACTTCGTTCCCGGCAACAAAGTCATCTTCTACACTGATTTCTCCGAGGACAAGGTCGGGAACTTCGCCCGGGGGCTCCGATACAAAAGTGGACCGGCCGAGGTCGTCGAACTCGACGGCGTGAAGGTGCTTCGCGCCACTGGCAAGACGGAATTCCTGATTCCGGTCGGAAAGCGACTTCCCCAACGCTTCACCCTCGAGATCGATGTTATCGCTCCCGAGGCGGGGATGATCAACGAGCCGCTCACCTTCGAGGGCGGCCCCACCTTGGATCGGGGCGACAAATCGGTGGCGGTTTCCTGGCATCCGGAGCAGGCCGGGATGATCGGCTCCGGGCAGCACGCGGGGAACAGCGTCGTGAAAATCCCCCCGGCGATGGTCCCGCTCCTCAAAGGCCAGGTTGCCCACCTCCGGGTGCTGATGGACAGCGCCTACTTCAAGATGTACGTCAACGAGCGCCGACTCTACAACATCCCCGAGTTGGCGTTCCGGCGGGACTCGGTCATCCGGATGACCCTCTGGGGAACGGAGGACGATGGCCACGCCATCTATCTGACCGGGATCCGGGTGGCCGAGAGCGAAACCGACGTGCTCTACGACGCCCTCACCGCCAAAGGGCGATGGTCCACCCAGGGCATTCTGTTCGCCACCGGGAAAGCCGAACTCCAGCCCGAGTCGCGGCCAGTCTTGAAGGAAATCGCCGGCACCCTCAAGCAGCACGCCGACCTCAAGATCCTGATCGAGGGCCACACCGACAACGTCGGGGCGCCCCCCTCGAACCTCAGTCTGAGCGATGCTCGCGCGGCGGCGGTCAAGGCCGCCTTGGTGGCCGACTTCGGCGTCGACGGCGCTCGGATCACGACCAAGGGATTGGGCGACACCAAGCCGGCCGCGCCGAACACGACCGCGGTGGGACGGGCCCAGAATCGGCGAGTCGAGGTGGTGAAGCAATGATCCGGCGCCCGGTCTGGTTGCTGGTTGCCGTGGCCGTCGCCGGCACCGGGGTGGGCCTGTCCCAGGCCCGCCAAACCTCGGTCGGGGCGGCCCCACCGGCCGCGATCGCTCCTCCAAGTGCGCTGAGCGCCGTCAGCACCGTGCCGACTCAGATCGCGCTCACCTGGCCGGCGGTCGCCGGTGCCGAGGGCTACAAGGTGACTCGGACCACCAATGCCGGGGAGCCCGAGACGACGGTGTTTGAGGGCACCCCGGCGAACTTCGCACTCGATCGGGGAATGTGTACGGTCGGAACGAGCTGCTTGTTCACCAACAGCAACATCAATCTGAAGCAGGTCTACTCGTACCGGGTTTCCACCATCTTCCCTGGCCCGCTCTACTCATCGCCGGGCCCGGCGGCGGACGCCCGGTCGGCACCGTTTCTTGCCCCCACGAACCTGACCCATGCGGTGGTGCCGTCGCCGGTCAAGCCAGGTCAGCTCCAAGTGACGGTCAGTTGGCTGCCGGTGACCGGCGCGGACGGGTATATGGTTGTCCCGACGAACGTCGGGATCACCGCGACCACCGTGCGAACGACGAGCGTCCGGTTCGACCCGCTCCGACCGAAGGCGACCTACGGCCTCTGCGTCAGCTCGATCTACCCACTCAATATCCGGGACGACTCCGTCAAGAACTGCATCACCCTGGGGCTCTGACCATGACTCGACCAAGAACGAATCGCCTTTCGGTCTGCGTAGTCGGCTCGCTCCTGTTGGGCCTGGCCGGAGCGACTATCGGGACCGCCCAAACCCGCTTGACGAGGCCGATCAGCCGTTCGCCCGTCGTCATCGTTCCACCCCCGACCCTTACGGCCGAGAGTCCCCTCCCGACCCGGATTCTGCTCACTTGGCCACCGGTGGCCGGGGCGATCGGATACCGGGTGACCCGCGCCGATGACAGTTTCGCCGAGGCCACGTTCTCCGAGGGCGCGGCCGGGACCTTCGCGATCGATCCCGGCATGTGCAGTGGCGGGATGGCATGCCAGTATTTGAACACCAACGTGTGGAGCGACTACCTCTACTCATACCGGGTCTACAGCATTTTCGCCGGGCCGCCCCCGATCTACTCGGGGCCTGGCCCGGTGACGACCGCCAGGCCGGCTCCCTTCGTAGCCCCCGCAAACCTGCGCACCACCGTGGTGCCCTCGACGGCCAAGCCCGGATATCTCCGGGTCACGCTCACCTGGGACGCCGTGGTGGGGGCGGTGGGGTACTCCGTGGTTTCCGACGTGACCGCGACCCGCGGGTTCGTCTATCCGGTCACCGTGTCGGCGACCAGTCTGGTGCTCGATGGCGCCACCGCGTTGTGGCCGCGCCTGCAGTACTCGATCTGCGTCAGCACGCTCTACCCGTTCAACATCCGGAAGGACTCGGTGCGGTCCTGCGTGACGGTCGGCTCATGAGGCGGACGAACGTGACGCTCCTCCCCGACCACCAGTGATGGAGGAGTGATGATCAGCAAACCGAGCCGCCGTGCCGTCGCCGGCGCCATCCGGTTGGCCCTGCTGGCCGCCATGATCGCGACCACGCTCGCCCCCGCGGCGGGGGCCCAACTGGACCGGCTCCGGAAGCTCCGAGGTGACGTCAAGCTGCCATCGGCGGCGATCTCCAAGTGGTTCGGCGGCGATCCTCCGCTCACCACGTCACTCGACGAAGCCATGAACTCGTCGGTGCCCTCGCTCGATGGATTCCAGCCGTCGGGATTCACCCCGCTCGACGAGATGCCGCTCGCTCCGGGCGGCACCTTCTACCTCGCTCCCGGGGCCTACACCTTCGAGGCCGAGACCTACTGCCTCCAGCCCGGGACCATGGGGGCGCAGCGTGGCGACGGATACCTCTATGCGGAGCTGACCGGTCCGAAGGCGGACCTCATTCGCAACATCCTCAACCGCGCGTCAGACCATCCGCTCGTTCCCCAGACCGAGATTCAGAAGCTGCTCTGGGGAATCCTGGCTCGCGCCAGGGTGGACAAGATGCCGACCGCGATCAAAGCCACGGCGGCGATCATGCTGACGCCCCGGGAGTTGCTCGAGCTGAGCAGTTTCGGGGTTCCCGCGGTTTCCGACGCCATCCGGCAACAGGTCTTGAAAAACGTTCCGGCATCCACGAGGCAGCTGCTCGAGGCGGAGGACGACATCCGTCGCCTGATGAACGCCGCCGAGCCGCGCTTCGAGGACCTCGAGCGAGTTGCCGTGCTGGCCGGGGCGCCGGCGCCGGGCGGCGAGGTCATTCCCGAGGGACGATGGTCGTACCACCCGAACGGGTACTTCATCCGCTACTACGCCATCAACCGATACTCGAAGACCCGGATCGAGATCTACTATCCGGCGTCGTTCCAGATCGAGCGCGACGGTCGCGGCCGGATCACTTCGGTGAAGGTACCGACCGCTGGCGGTGCCGGGCCCGGGGAAGACGCCGGTTCTCCTTGGCAGCTGGCCACGGTGCGGTCGCGGCCTTCCCGGTTGGTCCAGATCGGCGGGCTCAAGCCGTTCCAGCCCGGCGGTGGCGGGAGCGCCGCGCCCCACGGCCGCCAGCGAGGCGGCGCGTCGAGCCGCAGCTCGAGCTCCAACAACAACGCCGCCAACCAGGCGCAGCAGGTGACGAACGCGATGTCCGTCGCCGCCAAGCTGCTGGGGCCCCTCACCGGTGGTTTGGGAGGTGGCGGGCTCCCCAACTTCATGACGGGACAACTACTCAACCAGAATTTCCAGAACGCGCAGACCATCAGCAACGCGCTTGGGGGCGATCCCGGATCATCGCAAGACCACGACGCGGGTTCGGCATTCGCGGGCGTGGGTTGGGGCCCGCCATTGGCCGGTACCCTCACGACCGCGGGACCCCGCCGAGGCCGGGCGGCCGACTATACCGTCCTGTCGGCACCCGTCGACGTCACCTTCCCGCCGGTCACGTCGTCAAACGGGGTCACCGGTACCCGGGCGGCGGGGATCAACGCCATGCTCCGCTCCAGCTATCGACTCGCCGCGACCCTCCAATCGATCGGACTGGCGCGCCGGCGGTTCGTCGCGGCTCACCAGGCGGGGAGCGCCGAGTGGGAGCGGCTCCAGGCCCAGGCGGTGATCCATCTCAAGCACGAAGCCGGCCGCCTGATGGTCCAGCTCGCCGACGACATCGAGTCGGTCCAATCGCTTCCCGGTCCGGCAGCCGAGACCGCCATCGTCACGGCCGACCAGGTCCGAGCAACCCAACGTCGGCTCGGGTCCGAGGGTATTCCGGCCGAGGCGGCGACCCTTGTCAAGACGTTAGGCGGATCCGAGGCCGACCTGGCGCGGTATCGGTCCGACCTGCTCGGGCTCGACCCGGCGGCGACGGCCGCCCAAGTGCCTGCCGCGATGCGGCAGCTCCAAGCGGCGCTGGTTCAATACGGCCGGCATTGGCTGGCCGTGCCGGCGGTGGTCGCGCCATGGCGATGACAACTCGGCCGGACTTCAACCGAACTTGCGGAGGAATCCTGATGACTGAGCAGCGTGGTGGTCGAATCGGATCGCGGCGGCGGGTGGCCGTCGCCGTGATATCCGCGTTGCTGGTGCCCGCGATGTCGAGCGCGCAGGTGCGAACCCCGCGAGCCCCCGGCCCGCGCCTTCCCCCGGCGCCGGCCGCCATCCTGATGAGTGCCTCTCAGCAGCATGGTACCATCTACGCTCCGCTCCGGTTTGACCTGCCCCCAGGCACGGTCGGCGTACGCGTGCTGCGGCAAACCGGTAGCGGCAAGCCGCTGCCGCTGACCCCGACGCCGCTGCCGGCCGCCAAGCTCGACGACGGGAGGCAGGGGCCCTCGGCGTGGCTGCCCTATTCACCGCAGCTATATGAGGCCACCAACCTCAACATGGTGAAGCTCTCGAACTATGACGTCCGCCTCGAGTTCAACGACGGCGCCATCTACGCCAACAGCTACCGGCTCTTTGGCACCGGGATCGGAGCGATCGGTGAGCCGGCCGTCCTCCAACAGTTGATGTACCGCGATCCCGCCACCGGGCACCTCTTTCGAGTGTGGCACCTGGTCAGGAGCGGTCTCCCGGCCGGGCGTTCGGACGGCTGGCGTTCCAGTCTCCGTCGTGATGCCGTGATCGCGGTCTCTCCGGCCATCGAGGAATGATGATGCGCACTGCTTTCGGCCTGGCCCTCGTCGCCCTGCTGAGCCGGCCGGCCGCCGGTCAGCCGGGGCCCGACCCGAACCAGAAGATCCGGGTCGCCGTGATGGATCTTTCCGGCTCGGCGCTCAAGATGCAGATGACGACCACGGGCGTTCCTGGCCAACCGATGCAGCAGCCTCAGTATCAGCAGCCGTACGGCCAGCAGCCCGGCACCCAGACCACCGTGTCGGTGGCGATCCCGCCGCCGGCCGAGTTCGCCCGCGGCCTGACCGAGATGCTGACTACGATCTTGGTGGGATCCAACCGGTTCACCGTGCTCGAACGCTCGGCGATGCAGCAGATCGAGCAGGAGCAGTCGATCGGCCAGACCAAGACCACCAAGGAGACCGCCGCGCTCCAGGGCGCGATGCTCGGCGCCCAGGCGCTGATCACCGGCGACATCACCACGTTCACCTTCAACAAGTCGAGCATCGGTGGCAGCATCACCAATCTGGTGAAGGGTCTGAGCGCGGCCGCCGAGCGGGTCACCGCCGAAGTGGTCATCGATCTCCGGCTCATCGACGCGACCTCCGGGCAGGTCCTGGCCTCGGCCAAGGGCAAGGGGAAAGCCAGCCAGGCCGGGATTGCCGCCGACCTGATCAAGGGTGAAAAGAGCTACAGCTCCGAGGGCAACCTGTCGACGCCGTTAGGCAAGGCGTCGCGGCAAGCCCTGGCGGAGGGGGTCAAGGCGCTCCTCGCGATGATGCCGACGATGCGGTGGAGTGCCCGGGTCGTCGACGTTCGCAACGGGGTGGTCTACCTCGGCGCGGCGGGATCGGACGGGGTTCAGCCGGGTCTCGAGCTCGAAGTCTACGAGATCGGCGAAGCGCTGACCGATCCGGGGACCGGACAGTCGCTCGGTGCGCCGGAACGGTTCCTCGGGGTGGTGAAGGTGGAGACGGTTTTGGAGAAGTTCAGCACGGCCAGCGTGGTGAGCGGCGAAGGAATCGCCCGCGGCCACGTCGTCCGACTCAAAGGGGCAGCACCGCGGTGACCACGGCCCGCGCGCGAACACCCGGCGAATGTCCAGGAAGCTTCTCACCACGAATGGAGAGACACATGCCTCATCCTCGGTACCTTGCGGTGGCTCTGCTGGCGCTCGCCGCCGCCCTGCCCTCGGCGATCGAGGCCCAGCTCACCCGGCCCCCGATCACCAAGCCGACGGTCATCGCCGCACCGGCCTGGCTGACAGCGAAGGGAGGCCCGGCCACGATCCTGCTGACGTTCGCCGGTGTCGCGGGAGCCAGCGGCTTTCGGGTGACCCGCACCAACAACGCCGGCGACCCGGAGACGATCATTTTCGAAGGGGGGCTCGACAAGTTCGCCTTCAATGGCGCGGCGTGCACGGTCACCCAAGGGTGCGCCTATACTGACGCCGCGGTCAGTCGCGGATACCTCTATTCGTATCGCGTCTACTCGTTGTTCCCCAACAGCTCCGGTCCGCCGATCGTCTCGCCACCAAGCCCGGTAGCGTCGGCGCAGCTGAAATTCGCGAGGCTCCCGTGAGCGATTGGCCCGCGACGGCGGCGACGACGATCCTGCTTGGCAGCATCCTCGCCGCCGGCGCCAACGCGCAAACGATCGTCGTGAGCTCCCCCCTGGCGGTGTTCTCCGGGATCGTCGGCGGACCGAATCCACCCGGCCAAGTCGACTCGATCACCAACACCGGCACCGCCCCGTTGACCTGGCAGATCCGGAACCCGAACCAGCTCGCGGCCTGGCTGGTGGTGACGCCCCACTCCGGGGGCGCCCCCGCAACGCTGGGAATCGGCGCCAACATCGCGGGGCTTCGCGCCGGCGTCTATAGCGACACCATCGAGGTGGCCTCGAACGACCCGAAGACGCCGATCCACCCGATCCTCGTGTCGTTGAATCTCACCGATCTTGGTCCGGTCGCCGCCGTGGCTCGCTATCTCGCCACCTATCAGATCGAGCTCGAGTACATTGGCATTTCCGGCCACCACGTTCAGACGGCGGCGGATTGCCAGGTCCCGGTCAATGCTCTCGGGTACGACCTCTTGGTGGGAACCGTCGTGGGTGTCGAGGACCCCACCCAGGACGAGGAGGTCGTCTATCGCGGGACGTTGCGGCGATCGACGGCGATGGACTTCTGCGATCTCAAGGGCCCGGCGGACCAGGCGGTCGATTGCCGAGTCACCCTGAACGGCTGGACGCCGATGGATGTGGAGATCACCGTCTACGGGGAGGACGGCCGCGGAGCCTACGTCAAAGCCAGCCCCACGGCGGGCCCAAAATACGCCCAGGTCTCGGGCGATTGCGATCGACGCGAGCTGAACCAAGTTCGGTCGGACTATCTCACCATCGGTGACGGGGGAGCCTCACCGAACGGCCAACCGATCGAGGACCCTCAGTCCCTGCTGTTCGCCTCCTCGCTGGCTCGGCTCAAGGTTGGGACGTTCGCGCCGCAGCCGCCCACGAGCATCTGGACGCTACGGGTCATCCGCAGGATCCCGTGACCGGCGCCATGGCACCTCGCCGGACGGTCGCGCCGTGTCGCCTCCGCCGTCACCCTCGCCGAGTGGCCTGGCCGGTTTTCCTGGCCACGCTCCTGCTCGGGCCCGGCGCGACCCCGCCCGGCTTCTCGCCGGCATCGGGCGATCGTCTCTCGGTCGTCATTGCCGAGGTGCTCTACGATCCCCGACCGGGCGATACCGCGTTCGTCGAGCTGCTCAATGTCGGCGCAAAGCCGGTCGACCTGACCGCGATGGTGCTCCGGGTCGATACCCTCGACCTGCCGCTCCCTCGTCTCGACGCCCCGCTCGGCCCCGGGGATCGGGCCGTGGTGCGCTTCGACGGCCGCGGCGGCATGGAAGCGTCCACCATTCACGCCTCCCCCGGTTACTCGCTCAAGCGGGAGGCCGGCGCCCTGGCGCTCCTCGGCAACGATGATTCTCCTCTCGATCGGGTTGCCTGGGGCGCCGCTACGGGAGCGACACTGCCGTTCGAGGGCGGCATCGCCCAACCCCGCTTCGAGGCCGGCAGCTCGATCGGCCGACCACCGGCAACCTCACGTGGTGCCGAGTGGGTCATCTACCCGCCTGGTTTGGTGACGCCCGGGACCGCCAATCCGCTGTTGCCCGTTGCCCAACTACTTCCGCTCGACGGAGCCATCCTCGAGGAAAGCACTGTCGAGCTCGCCTGGTACCCCGCGCCCGGGGCGGCCCGGTATCAGGTTCAACTGGGCAACGACAGCGGGTTTGCCAAGCCACTTTTCGAGCGAGCCGTCATCGGGCCCTTCGTCTCCACGGAGCCTCTTTCGCTCGGCGTGTACTGGTGGCGAGTCCAGGCGATTCCGGCGGAGGGATCCCCGGCGCCCTGGTCCCGACCAAACCGCCTCGAGGTGGCCGCGCCCGAGCCGCCGAGCCCGCCATCGGGGTTCGGACTCGGCGGCTGGACCGAAC
The DNA here is from genome assembly GCA_031431925.1 of Gemmatimonadota bacterium. Taxonomy (GTDB): domain Bacteria; phylum Gemmatimonadota; class Gemmatimonadetes; order Gemmatimonadales; family GWC2-71-9; genus SHZU01. Next base: position 24,068 of record JANPEL010000217.1, read on the forward strand.
CGGATGCCGCCGCCCCGGTTGGTCGCCGATTGAACGTTCCCTACCTGACCCAGCACAAAGACACCCGGATGCTAGTGCTTGAGTCGATCATTCAAACGGGGCCCCACGCGTGGGACGCGGACCACGGCGTCCCCAGCCGAATCGACCCAGCCGACACCAAGAACTGCGCGGCCGCCAACGTCGCGATGGTCAATCGCTTCTTCGGCGGCGATCTCAGTCAGGACCGAATCGGCTACGAGGTCTTGAGCCATTACATCAGCCGATACGTCGGGGCCATCCAGGCTAGCCCCCTGGCGTTTGCCCTGACTGATCCCCGGTTCTCGAACCATGTCCGAGAACGGGCACCCGGTCCCGAGAAGGACCTCATCTACGGAAGCGGACTCGAAGCCCTCCGCGTCTTCGCGGCGTTTACCTACGCGCTCGGCGCCCCACCAGAATTCGTGGGCGCTTACCAAAACAAGAACGACATCTGGACCGACATCACGACCGAGATCGACGCCGGCCGCCCGCTGGTCGGTGCGAACCCGACTCACGCGTTCGTGATCACGGGCTACGAGCTGCGGGGGAGCCGGAGAATCTTCTTCGTCAACGACCCCGCGCGAGGCCGGTACTCGGTCGACCTCGACGCCGCCAGCCTGGCACCGGTCGACTGGTCGATGTTCAAGTTTCCCCTTCGCCCCCGGATCGCCCGCCAGGAGCCCGAGGTGTCCATGGACACTGACGGGGACGGCGTCGTCGACTTCGACGAGACCCAGCGGTTCAGGACCAGTCCGACGAATCCGGATTCCGACGGCGACGGGGTGAAGGACAAACAGGACATCGAATCCGGGGTCTTCGAGAGGGAGTTTGGCCGCGGGTACGCGTACAACAACAACGAGATCGGCCGCGACTACGACGGAGATCGGCTCCCCACCGAGATCGATCCCGACTCGGATCAAGGCGGCTGCCGGGACGGCGACGAGGACCTCGACGGCAGCGGGGTCCGTGGCCCTTCGGAATCGAGCAACTTCAGCGACGGCGATGACGTCTGCGAGCAGCTCGACGGCAGCGTGACGTACGCTATTCACGCCGTCAACCCCACCAGCAATTCCATCGTCAAGGAATTTCGCGACCGCGGCACCATCCAGGTGCGGCTCAAGCCGGATCCCTCCGCAGGCCCGGAGGCCTACATCGACAACGGATCGACCTTCAGCTATCGGGGCTACGCCCGGATCGAGGTCGGCGGCGGCTGCATCATCTGGGGCCGGGAAACCGCCAGCGGGGGAGGTCAGTTCATCGGGGCGGGTAACGAGATCGGCGGAGGTCGGGGGAACGACGGGACGATGTCACTGGGAGCGATCGCTTCCGTGCAGGGCCAGGCCACCTCCGGAGGGTGCGGGCTCCCCGGCGGTAGCGGACCAGCCGAACGCATCATGAGTTTCCCCGACTGCCAAGGAACGCTGGGCCAGATGACCGGGGGTCGGAAAGCCTATCGCTTCGACTGCACCACCAAGCCGAATCTGGGGCCGGGCTGGACGGTGACCACATTTGTTGCCCGTGGATGGGTGCGGGTAATGTGAGAACCGCGCTGAAGTGGACCTGACGATTGTGTCGACCAACCCTAACTAATGAGGGCACCATGCGCCAACCACTCGGGCTCCTGCCTTGTCGGCTGCCGCTCGCCGCTCGATCGGTGATCGTGGTCGCGGTGGTCGCCGCTGGGGCCGGGCGGGGCTCGTACGGGGAACCGGGGCCCGCCGAGCGGACCAAGATCCGCAGCCGCGACTCGCTGATGGTCGTCGGTATCGCCACCAAAGGGACCAAGGTCGTACGTTCGAGTGACCGCCGCGTGCCACCCACAGCCGTAACAACGCTCCACTCAAGGAGGACTCCGTGAAGAAGCGGGTTGCCGTGTTGGTGAGCAGTCTGCTGGTGGCCTCGACCATCACCCTGAGCGCCCAAACCTCTGACCCGCTCCCCGTCGGCGCCGGGCCGGCGGAGCGCACCATGAATTTTCCCGACTGCCAGGGAACGTTGGGCCAGATGGTAGGAGGGCGGAAAGCCTATCGGCTCGACTGCACCACCAAGCCGAACATGGGACCGGGCTGGACGGTGACCACCTGGGCCGCCCGCGGATGGGTGCGGGTGATGTGAGAACCGAGCCGGAGGCGACGGTCAGGTCAACGACCAATCACGATTGGTCCCGATGCCCGTCACTGACGGGCGTCGACCAACCCTAACGAGGAGGGCATCATGCGCCACCTGATCGACTGCTTCCACCGCCCGCCCGGTCGGCTCTTGGTCCGAGCGCGACGATCCATCGGCTCCGGACTTGTATTGGTGGCGGTTGGTACCGGGAATCCCCTCCACGGTCAGGCGACCGATACCACCGCCCTCCGCTTGACCGACGTCGTCGTCACGATCAACAACGACACCTATTACGACGGAGTCTATCGGGCTCAGGCAACCTCGATCGCGTGCGGCAAGCTCGATTACATGATGCCTCATCGAGCCAACGCGTTCGTCGTCGAGTTCCCGGACGAGACCAATACCACCCTGGCCGTCGCAGGGTTGACCTTCGATGCTGATACCCCGAGCCCCGGAACGATCACGAACAGCTTCTATCTCAAGGTGACGGTTCGCACCCCGAGCGGGGGCACTCCACCCGCCTTCGTGGTGCGAGCCAACAAACCCGCGTTCGCCGAGCCCGGGACCGCCGAGCGATTCAAGGCCGCGAGCCGGGACTCGCTGGTGATCGTCGGGAAGGCGACCAGTGGGACCAAGGTCGACGTGAGAGTCATCTTCGTCTGCCACCCGCAGCCATGAGCAACCTGAGAGCGGCAACGCCAGCATGCCGGATCCCGCGCATCGGAGGTATCGTGCCCCGACGGATGGTTGGTACGCTCGTTCTCGGACTTTCGTTCGCGGCGCCGCTCACCGCGCAACGGCTGGCGAAGCCGGAATTCAACCGCAACCCGACCGTCCTCCTCGCCCCGTCGTGGGTGACCGCGACCAGGCCGAACATCCTCCCGACCCCGTACCTGCGGATCGAGTTCGGCTCCGTCGTCAATGCGGTCGAGTACCGCATCAGCCGGTCGGCCGACGGAGGCCCGGAAACGGCCATCTTCCAAGGCGCTCCATCGACCTTGGTCTACCTGCGAAGCTACGGTGCTCCGGGGACTCCGATACCGGGTGAGGCCTGCACCTCCTTCGATCGGAGCATCAGGCCGTCGGTCGTCTACACGGATTGGGTCCGGACTATCGATAGTGGCGGGGTAATCTCGCCACCCAGCCGCCCCGCGACCGCCTACCCCACCCAATGACTCTCTCGAGCCGGCGTATGAGTCGGCGTCGATTCGTCGCCACCGCGCTCGCGGCGGCCGTGTCGGTGCCGGCCCGTCGCCGGCTCGATCGCATCGCGGTGTCCGATCGCGCCTTGGCCCTGGTGCTCCGGAACGGGCGTTGCTTTCGCGGGGGCCAATGGCAGGTCGGCGATGTCGGGATCGACGCAGCCGGGCAGATGGCGTTCGGCGTCGATCTCGAAGCGGTCCAGACCATCGACGTGACTGACCGGGTCGTCGCGCCGGGGTTCATCGACGTCCTGGCGGACAACTCCGCCAACCCCGAGGTGACGTTCGAGATCTTCGAGAAGTACAAGGTAGCCGACGGGGTCACCACGGCGCTCCAGATGCATGGGGGCAGCGCCGACTGCGAAGCCTACTACGCCCAATTCGGCGCTCGAGCCCACCTGATCAACTACGGCGTGTCGACCGCGGTGATGAGGGTTCGCGCTCGCGCCGCGAGCGTCCGGGAACGACGGCGGATCGTCGAGCGGAACCTGGCCAACGGCGCGCTCGGTGTCTCGCACAGTCTCGAATACCAGCCCACGTCCTACGAGGAAACGCTCGAATACGCCAAGCTCGCGGCGCGGTACGATCGGCCGTTCTTCCTCCACCTCCGATACTCATCCGCCGAGCGTGAGCTCGAGGGTGTGGCCGAAGCGGTGCGCCTCGCCCGGGACAGCGGCGTCCGGCTCCACATCGACCATCTCCACTCCACCGGCGGGACCTTCCACATGGAGGAGGCGCTGACGATGGTCCGCGGGGCGAACGAATCCGGGGCCGCGATCACCGTCTGTGTCTATCCCTACACCTTCTGGGCCACCTACCTCTATTCGAGGCGGTTCGGCCCCGGCTGGCAGCAACGATACGGTCTCGGCCACCACGACCTTCGGGTAGTCGGCACGGGCGAGCGGTTGACTCCGGAAAGCTTTGCCCGGTACCGCCAGACCGGCGTGCTGGTGGCGGTTCCCGAGGGCGCGATGCCGTGCGAGCGAACCATCGACCTCGCGGTGCGGGAGGATTTCTGTCTGATCGCCTCGGACGGCGGGATTCAGGCCGAGCCGCGGGCCAACTCCCATCCGCGGGGGGCCGGGTGCTTCGCGACCGCCATTCGCTACGGGCTCGACCACGGGATCGCGCTCGAGCGGATCCTCGCCAAGATGACGTCACTCCCCCGCGAGGTGGTCCGGCCGGCCCTGGCCGACCGCGGGGTGCTGGAGGAGGGGGCCATCGCCGACCTGACCGTCTTCGACCCGGCGACGATCCGCGGGAACGCGACGCTCGAGAACCCCAATCAGTTCTCGTCGGGGATCGAGCTGGTGCTCGTGAACGGACAACTCGCCTATCGGGATTGGCAGCCCGCCGTGAAGAACGGGACGGCAATCCGATGCTGACACCTGAAGCCCCGCCCCCGGCCCCGACCGTCCCCGACGATTGTGTGCCAACCGACGCCGTAACCCAGTGGAGGATTCGATGAAGACCCTGTACGCCATGCTCGTCGCCGGTCTATCCGGAGTGGGCGCCACCCTGAGCGCCCAGGTCTCGGTGCCCTGCACGGCCCCGCTTGGAACCGCCCCGGCACCAACCGTGACCGCCGCGCCGCCTGATTTGGTGATCAGCTGGCGGAAGGCCTCGCGCGCCGTTGGATACGTCGTGGTGCGGCGCAATCCGGACGGGACCTGCTGGAGTATCACGCCGCAAGCCACGACCGCGACCTCCGTTCGAGAGCCAATTCCGGCGACGCCGGGACCCTACCAATACCAAGTTGGTGTCCGCTTGGCGAGTGGCCCGGCCGAGTTGAGCCCGTGGACGACATACGATGTCACGGCCACGCCGGTCGCGACGTCGGGCGGCGCCCCGGCGCCCACCGGTCTGACGGCGACGGGTACGCCGACCACGGCGACGCTGACCTGGGGTGCCCCCAAAGGAGCCCTCAACTACCGCGTCAGCCGGGCCCGGAGCGGAACCACCACGTGGATCTCGTTGACCCCGACGCCGATCACCACCACCACGGTGGCGAACGACGTTCTGCCCGATCCGACCGTGCCCTACACCTACAGTGTCCTCGCGTATCAACGCAATGGCCAGTCCGGTGAGGCTCGGGTCGATTTCAGGGCGCCGCCACCCACCAATCCGGCCGGCCTGACTGGCACCGCCTCGGGCAGCCGCGTCACGCTGTCCTGGAATCCGGTGCCATTCGCGGCCGGTTACCTGGTGATCGGTCCCGGCATCGCCGGTACCATCCGAACGGCCACGACGACTTATGCCGTGGCCTCGGCCCCCGATGGGGCGAACCTCTATCGGGTCGGGGCGGTGTTCGATCCCGGTGGCGTGCAAACGGCCTCGTCGCTCTGGCCCGGCGTCACGGTTCAAGTTCAGGCCCAGCCGATTCTGACCTGTGCGTGCGCCGCGACGGGACCATTCACCGTCGCCAATATGAGAGGCGGCATACTCGGGCCGGGATCAACCGGCACCTTTGCCCATCCCACCGCGGGGACATTCACGGTCACCGCCCAGGCTCTCGGTACCTCTGGTATGGACCCGGCGGCGCTCGACATCGTCGATTCCCAGGGGCAGGTCGTCCTCAGCGAGGGGAGAGTCGCGGCCTGGGAGCCCAGTCCGGACCACCGCTTTTTCGTCGTGGTGTACCCCCCAACGTCGACGAATTCCGGGTCGTTCGTCTCGGTGTTCTTGGTTCAGCGCGGTCCGGCGCGGTGGCCCCGGATCATCGACGCGACCGCTTGGCCGGACGGGTATTGGGGGTTCGGAGGTGCCGGCATGATCTTCGCCATCGCCCGATCGCAGTACCCGGGGACGAACTTCTCCTTCGAGGCCTACAATCTCTATGCGCCCTCGCCCGCGACCGCGGTGCTTCGGGTCAGCGAAACCAACGTCACACCGGGGCAGTCGCCGCAGCCGCTGATGTTCAGTCCGTGCGGCGACCGGATGATGTACCTCCGCTACTTTGCCCCGAGCGGCCAAGCCGACTTCTACCGGCGCACCAGTTTTGGCACCACCCAGACCCCGGTGATCACCGACTATGACGCCAGTGTCCCAGGGCTGCCGGGTGGGACCGTCATCCAGGCAGGGTGGGGGAACAACTTCCTGGTTGTCCTGGGCTCTCTCCGAGTCAGGTCCACTGGCCAGACCAACTTCCCGAGTCTCCAGTGCACCCCGTGACGGTGACACCATGAAGACGACGCTCGTTTCGGTGGCCCGCGGCGGCGCGCTCCTCGCCACCAAAGGGACCAAGGTGGACGTGGAGGCAACCGTCGTTTGCCACGCGAAGCCATGAGCTTGGACGCCTCGTTTTACCCTAACGCGCGGATCCCGCGCATCGGAGCCATCGTGCCGCAAGGGATGTTCGGTCAGGGTCCGATGACTTGGGGGCCACGGAGTCGAGCTCCGTCCGTCGCGTCGGCGCTCGCCGTGCTGGCGCTCGCCGCGGGGGATATCGCCTCCGCGCAACCCGGCCCGGCCCCGGCGTCGCGGCGCGGCTGGTTGCCGCCCCACATGGCATGGTCGAGCGGGGCGACCGCCGCGCAACGGGCGACCGCGATGGCGACCCTCCGCCAACTCGAGCGGATTCTCCTCGCGGTGCCGGAGCTGGCCGATCCCGACGGATTCGAAATTCAGCCGGTCTTCGCCGGCGGTCACCGGCCGGCCGGGCCGAACGACACCCCACTGCCCAATGGGGTCATCCGCTACCACCTCGGTCTTCGGTTCTTCGCGCCGACCAAGGCCATCGCGGGTGAGGGGTGCGACTGCATCTCGGTCGTCGTGAACGATGATCCCCCCGCGGCCAAGCACCGGGGCGAGGGTAACTTCGCCATCTACATCCAGGCCGACCAAGGGCGGCCGATCCCGCACGTCACCGAAGTGCATGGGGAACTGCTGAACGTTCCCCAAGAGCGGAGCTTCCTGGACGCCGTCTTCGCCGCCGCCGATGCGCTGCCCTGGAAACCGGTGTCGCGGGAGGAGTTCATCACCACCCTGATCTTCGAGTATGAAGGCAAGGGCGGCTCCAAGACGGCCGAGATGAAGGCGGCCTTCGCCAAGACGCCGCATCAGGAGTGGATGGCAGGCGCCCCCGAGCGGCGAAGGAACCGCGACGAGACGCTTCGGGTCGTGGCGCAGACTCAGTCTGCAGCCGAGGTCGCCAAGCTGCGGGAGACCCTCGAGGCCACCGAACGCGAGGTCACCGATCGGCTTCGCCAGAGTGAGCCCATCGATCGAGCGAACTATGAAAGCGCTCAAGCCCGGATCACCGATCTCTCGGCCGACCTGCGCCGCACCCTCGAGCAGATGAGCCCCACCGAGCGGCGGATGCCCGCGCTCGTCGACAACGCCCTGACCGACGGCCCGTTCGTGATGGGATACCGGCTCAGCACCGATGCCGCGCCGCCCACCTGGCTAGTGCGCACTCCGAACTACGACTTCTGGCGCGCCCGGCGGTCGCCGGTCGAGGTGCGGAGCATCCGGGTCCACATCGGCATCAGCGGAACCGGCTTGCGACCGAAGGTCCAGCGGGCCCTGTGGCAAACCTACCAGCAGCTCGATTGGGCCGCCGTGAACCGCCTTCTCGATGACCCGCGCTCTGGACCGGCCGCAGCTCCCTCCGAGTCTGGTCCACCGGCCAGACCAACTTCCCGAGTCTCAAGGCACCGCCGGATCTTGCCCCCTGGACCACTGGAGGAACGATGAGGTGTCTTGCGATTTCGGTTGTCAGCTTTGGGGTGCTCCTTGCAGGCTCAGTCCCGGCCCAACCGCTCCCAGTCGAACGGGTGCCGGAATCCGCGGTGATCGACGGAAGACCCCAGGGTATCTTCGTCGGCCGGAGTCTCCTGACCGGGCGAGCGGTTTGCCTGCTGTTTCTGAGCGGCGGCCGGGTAACCCGATTCATTCCCGCCGGCGGCTTGGAGACATTTGACTGGGCCCGACACCTGAAGGAACACGACAGCGACTCGGGCCGTTGGGAATTGACCGACGAGAAACTGAAGATCAACTGGGGGGACGGCGGCACCCACGAGGGACCACTCACGGTTCGCGCGACCGGGATCGAGTTCTATGGAAAACGCTACTCCCGGCCGGCAACCGCAACGATCGCCGACCTGGTCGGGCAATGGGAATCCGCTCGTGGAATGGCCTTGGTCGGTGGCGAGGGAGTCAATACGCTGAACCACCTCACGGTCGATTCGGACGGACGGTATCGCTGGAACAGCAGTGGCGGCGGTCACGTAGCCGGCCGAGTGGCCTCGAGCCGATCCTCGACTTCGGGGCACGTCAAGGTCGTGGGCCACACGGCCACCTTCACCGCGAACGACGGCACCGTCACGACCCACACGCTCTTACCCGTTCCCGGTGACCCGCTGACAGCATTCACACTCGATGCCAACCTGTTCACGCGCCCGAACTGATGGCCCCTCGACCCGCCGCATGACCTCTCAGACCGTGTAGACCGCCGGCCCCGCGGTGGCGCGGATCCGCCCCGACTTGACGGCACCGGCCGTTGTCTCGAGGTCGGCGAGAAAGTCAGCCACGATCTCGCCGTGAAATCCGTTCAGCAAAAGCAAGATGCCCGCCGGATCGGTTTGCCTGGCGAAGCTCCAGCCCAGCCGGTTCATCTCCCCAGCCACGGCATCGATGTTCTGCGACGGCGATCCGAACGACAGTTGGGTTCCATCCGGTTTGCCGCAGATCTCGAGCCCGTCGATCCGACCGATTCCGGCGGCGAGTTCCGCCTTGGCGGCGAGCATCTTGGCCACCAGTGCCCGGAATCCGGCCTGCCCGAGGTGGCGCATCACGGCCCAGGCCGACGCCACCGGCCCGCCGCTTCGCGATCCCGCGAAATTGGAAGTCGAATAGTGTCCGACCGGCCAGGCATCGAATTCGTACCGCTGATAGGCCGACATCGCCTCGCTCCGCAGCAACAGGGCGGAACACCCATGGAAAGCGTACCCGTACTTGTGGAGATCGATCGACACCGAGGCCACGCTTGGCAAGGTGAAGTCGAAGGTCGGGAGCGGGTGGCCAAGGTCGCGAATGAACGGTAGCACCATCCCGCCGACGCAGGCGTCGACATGCATCCAGAGCCCGTGTCGCCCCGCCAGGTCGGATATATCGGGCAACGGATCAACGACCCCATAGGGGTACGGCGGGGCCGACCCCACGATCATGATGGTATTTCCGTCAATGGCGGCGGCCATGCCGTCGACGTCGGCCCGGAAGTCCGGGCTCGTGGTCATCCGCCGCACGTCGAGACCCAGGAGGTGAGCGGCCTTGTCGAACGCAGCATGCGCCGTCCGCCCGACGACGAGGGTCGGCGTCGTGGCGGAGGGCCGTTGGGACCTGGCCCAGTCGCGCGCGGTCTTCACGGCCATGAAGATGCTTTCGGTACCGCCGGTGGTGATGCTGCCGGCCGCGCCGGGTGGCGCCCGAAACAGCTCGAGCAGGATCTCGATGACCTCGGCTTCGAACCGGCGGAGGCTTGGATAGGCCACGGCGCCGTAGAGGGCGTTCTTGCCGAGACAGGCGGTGAAGGCCTCCGTTGCGATCGCCACGACGTCGTCTCCGGCAAAGTAGGATGCCCGCAAGTTGCGGCGGTGTTTCCAGACCGCGTCGGTGGCCCTGGCCTCGGCGAACTCGGACCGGACTTCCGCGAGGGAGTGACCCCGTTCGAAGAAACTGGTGGCGCCGGCCCGGACGGTCATCGGTTGTCCTTCGGGAGTGTCGCGGGCCGGGCCAGGATCTCGAGCGCCGCCTCGAGGGCTCCATCCCGGCCGGTCTGGCGATCCGATTCGGGGAACACCGGCACCATCCGGTCGGGTGGAATCCCGGCTCCCTCGTAATTGGTCCCGTCGGGAGCGAGGTAGCGCTCGCTGGAGAGCTGAAACCGCCACCCGTTGGGCAGCCGCCGGATCAACTCATCCGCGAAAATTCCCTGCGTTGCCTCACCCACCCGGACGATCCGGGGACGGCGGCCGATCAGCGCGAGCGTCAGTACTTCGCCGGCGCTCAGCGTCCAGGGGCCGGTGAGCAGCACCGCCGGCCCCCCGAACCGGGCCCCTCGAGCCGGGTTGACTCGGATCCGTTGGAGGGGCGTAAACCGTTCCGGATGCTCGGGGTCGGACCGCGTCTGCTTGGCGAACGCCTGGTAGGAGACTTTCGTTAGGCGGGACACGATCATCATCGCGAACGCGTCGGCGCCCCCGCCGTTCAGGCGGAGATCGATCACCAGCGCCCGCCGCCGGGCGACCCGCGGCATGATGCTATCGAGCGCCGCCGTCAACGCCAACGAGTCGTCCTCGAACCGGCCGCTCGGCGTGTAGGAGTACTCCCGCATGATCCGCAAATAGGCGACGGAGTCCGGTAACTCGCCGTACTGAATCCAATCCTGACACCACGATTCCAGTCCGCCGGTGAGGTAGCGCCGCGGGGGCGCGGCGAGCAGAGTCCGATACCGATCCGGATCGATGACCCCACCGGAGCGGCGGTAGTGGCGGGTCCTGAGGTTGAGGTCGGTGGCGGTGACGTCCGTATGGAGGTCCTCGAGCGGGGCAACCATCTGCTCCAATGCGTCGTAGAGGTCTCGCGGCGTCGGGGCCGTCGTCAAGCGGCGCCGGGCCTCGGCAACCTGCCCGTCCCAATCCATCCGGCGAAGGCCGAAGAACGCATAGTGTTCCCGGAGGGTGCGCTCGAAGACGGCGAAGTTCCCCTCGATCGTGTTGGCGGTCGGTGTCCGGCAGAGGGCGGGCAGGGCGGACACCCGGCGAAACCGGATGTCCGACATCGTTCCCGGCGAGTGGGCCACCAGGCCGGTGACCTTCCATGCCGGTCGGATGATCCACGCCGTAGCGGGGCCGTCGATGAAAGCCGCGACCGCGCCCGGTGGCGGCGGACCCTTCGCCAGCCGGGCCGTCCGGACGCAGGTCGTCGTGGTGACTTCCCAGGTCTGCAGGCCGTCGGCCTGAAACTCCCAGACCATGCCGTAACCGTCGGATTGCCAAATCCCGGTCGGCGGCGTTCCGGATGCCTGGAACGCCGCGCCGAGGAACGGGAGAATCAGGATCGAGAATGCCGGGAGCGTGGTCACGTCCGAGTATACGCGAGAAATCCGGCCTCTGCCAATCCGGGGAAATTCGAAGCGGCTATCGGTCTCGGGGCAGGAGGGCGGGCTTGCCTCGGATGGCCACAGCACCGAAATGTTTGAGATCGGTCGTCGCGATTCCGCGGACCTTGAGCCGCTCCGCCATCGCGATCACGATCCCATCGACGAGACCGAGCCGGAGCTTCTCATACCGGCCGTCGAGCTCTCGCGCCCGGCGAAGATCGCCAGGCTCACCCCAGTCGACCTCGAACGCCCCCGCCGCGACATCTCCGAAGAATCCCTGCTGCGCCCGCCGGCCGACGTGGGTTCCGAGGAGGTAGTCCACTTCCGGGAGGATGGCCCATGGCAGCAACCACCGAGCCCCACCGTTGACGAACAGGGAACGGAATGCCAGATGGTGGCGGTCGTCCGCGTCAATCAGGGCCAGGATGGCGCCCGTGTCCGCGATGATCACTTCCGCCGTCCCATTCCCTCCAGCAGCGCCTCAGCCCGGTCCGACAGATCCGGTCGGCCGCTTCGGCCGGTGCCGATGCTCGCCGGCCCGGTGCCTCCGCCCGGGTTCGCGACATAGCGCGCCACGGCCTCCCGGACCAGCATGGCGGCGCTCTGGCCCCGGAGCCGGGCCATCCGTTTGATGCTCTCGTAGTCGTTGCCGTCGAGGTAAACGGTGGTCTTGGAAGAGGATGACATATGGCATACCATATAATACTAACATGCCCTTGTCAAGACGCGGTCCTTGTGCCCGAGCCAGGTCCAGCCCGATCTTCGGTCCCCACGCCCCACGCTAATCCAGAGGTGCTCTTGAAGACGATGCGAGTGGTGCTCACCGGGCTCGGCAATGTCGGCCGGGGTTTCCTGACGATCTTGGCAAGCCAAGCGGCAATTCTTCGCGCCCAGTATGGTCTCGAGGTCCTGGTGGTCGGCGGGGCCGATTCGGGTGGGGCGGCCGTCGATGCTGCCGGTCTCGATCTCCGAGCGGTCCTCTCCAGGAAGTCGGCGGGGCGCTCAGTGTCGGAGCTGCCGGCGGTCGGCCGGC